>JAFXWI010000039.1 GCA_017542915.1 Paludibacteraceae bacterium | reverse complement strand
GGGCGACCAGATGATTCTCGACGGTCCGCAACGTAAGGGTGACCTCCGTCGTAGCCGTGCAGGTGCACAGAACATCGTTCCGAACAGCACCGGTGCAGCAAAGGCTATCGGTCTCGTTATTCCGGAACTGAACGGCAAGCTCATCGGTAGCGCACAGCGCGTTCCGACGCCGACCGGTTCGACCACTATCCTGGTTGCAGTGGTTAAGGGTAAAGACATCACGAAAGAGGGTATCAACGCTGCTATGAAGGCTGCTCAGACCGAGAGCTTCGGCTACACCGAGGACGAGATCGTTTCGAGCGATGTTATCGGCATGAAGTTCGGTTCGCTCTTCGATGCTACCCAGACGATGGTTGCCAAGATCGACGAGGATACCTATCAGGTACAGGTTGTCAGCTGGTACGACAACGAGAACAGCTACACCAGCCAGATGGTACGTACGATCAAATATTTGGCTGAACTCAAGTAATTCTAGGAAACTAGGGTTCTAGGATCCTAGGGTTCTAGAGAACAAAAACAGACGTCCGACGGGCGTCTGTTTTTTGTTATAACTTCTGGGGTTGAAGCTTGAAGTTTTGCTTCGCGACCGGTTCCCTCTTCACCTTAGCGGGTTTGCCAATCTTGTCGAAAGCTTTGAGGAGTGCCGGCACATTCGTCTTGTTGGCGTCGTAGGTGACGGTGACCGTCTTTTCCTCTAAGTTGCACACGAGATCTTTCACTCCTTTCTCAAAGGCGATATTCTTCATGATCTTATCGCAGCAACCCTGGCAATGCAGGTCGCAAGAAAGAACCACCACTTGCTTGTCTGCTTGAGCGGCAGATGCCGGTTGAACATAGAACAACGAGCAAAGAACAAAGACCATGACGGTCATAAAAATGTTTTTTCTCATACTAACATTCCTATTTGATAAACAATAAATGATATAAACCATGCTAAAAAGAGGCTGTGGAAGACGGTGAACCATGCCCACTGTTTACCGGCTTCGCGATGGAGGGTAGCGATCGTAGCTACGCAGGGGAAGTAGAGCAGCACGAAGAGCATGAAGGTGAAGGCTGTCAGCGGCGTGAAGCCGGCTGCGCTGATGTCACCGCCGTAGAGGATGGCGAGCGTGGAGACGATGGCTTCTTTCGCGGGAAGACCGGTGATGAGGCAGACGGACATCTTCCAGTCAAAGCCAAGTGGTTCCAAGAGCGGCGAAACGAATTGGCCGATAGCCGCCAAGTACGAGTGTTCGAGATCATTCAGGTCCTGCGTCGGGAAATACTCGAGCGCCCAGATGATGACGGAAGCCCAGAGAATGACCGTGCAAATCTTCTGCAGGTAATCCGCTACGCGCTCCCATATATGTGCGGCAGTATTACGTAACTTGGGCAGGCGGAAATCCGGTAACTCATTGACCGTATCGTCGGCTTCCTGCCTAAACCATTTTGTACGCTTCATGATAACGGCGAAGAGCACGGAGAGACATATGCCGATCGCATAGAGCGAGATCATCACGAGGGCTTTGTGATCCGCGAAGAAGGCGCTCACGAAGAGCATGTACACCGGCAGGCGCGCCGAGCACGACATGAACGGAACCATCAACATCGTTAACACGCGGTCCTTGGGGTTCTGGATATCCCGCGCCGCCATGATAGCCGGCACGTTGCAACCGAACCCCATGAGCATCGGCACGAAACTGCGGCCGTGCAGTCCGACGCGGTGCATGATAGCATCCATGATATATGCTTCGCGCGCCATGTAACCCGAGTCCTCCATAAGGGAGATAAAGAAGAACAAGATGATGATGTTCGGCAAAAAAGCGAGTACGGCCCCCACTCCGGCTAATACGCCGTCGATGAGTAATGACGACCACCATGTCGGTTCCATTACCCCGCGCAGACTATCGCTCAGCGCGTCGATGCCCATCTCTATCCATTCCTGCGGGTACGCACCGAGGGTGAAGGTACACCAGAAGACGAAATAGAGAATCGCCATCATGATCGGAAAGCCGAGCCAGGGGTTCGTGAGGACTTTATCAATGCGCTCGAGGCGCGTCTGATGCTTGTCGTCCTTCGCGTGCGTGAGCGTCTCCGTCAATATACCATGGACGTACGCGCGATAGGTGTCCTCGTCCGCTTGGTCGCGGAGGTGATAGATGGGGTGCGCCGTCGAAGCAGGTTTGTGGATCGTGCGCTCGATGATCTCCAGACACTCCGGCAGGCCGTAGCCGAGGCGCACCGACACACGGCAAGTGGGTACACCGATGAGCTGCTCCAGTTTGGGGATATCGAGCGAGTGGTCGGTGGCCTGCAGCAGGTCATAACGACCGATCGCCAGCACAATCTTCTCCTGTTCGTCGATGATATGGGGTGTGAGCATGAGAGAGTCTTCGAGCCTCGTAGCATCGACGAGTTGCAGTACGACGTCATAGGTATGGCCGTGCAGTTCGTCGGGGTGATGTACCTCGACAAACTCAATGGTATGCGCATCGGGCGTGTGTGTTGCCTGGCGTTGCCCGACTAATGCTTGCAGCGCCTTCGTCAACGAACTCTTCCCGCTTTGCGGCAGGCCAATGACGGCTATTTTATGAGCTGTCAGCATTCCGTTATCAGTCTTCAGTTCTAAATCGGCTGCAAAGGTACTGCTTTTTTTCGACATGTGCAATACCTATTTATGGGGATTTTGTGAGTCGAAGGTGTCCGAACGTAGCGGAAAGGGGAGAGAGAAAAAAAAGAGAGCGGTCTCGCGGCCGCTCTCTTTGAAAAATGAAATAGTTGGAATTACCACGGGTCATCGGTTTCGACACCCGTGTTGATTTTGCCAGCTCCTGTGCCAGTAGCACCGCTGGCGCAGATGATAGACAGTGTGTTGATTTGCGCTACACTAACTTCAGGTTGATTATAGATTTTCTTTGTCATAGTTTTGTCCTCCGATTAATCATTTAACAATCTGACCCTGCGCATTGTAACGCACGCCATTCTTAATAATAACGAGTTGTCCGTTCTCGATGCGTTTCTCGCTCTTAAGAGCCTCAGCGGCATTGTCGATACCTGTAGTCTGCTGCTCGTTATTGAAGACGAAGCGGAGTTTCTTCGGTGCGTAAGCGGCTCCACCGCTGACGGTGAGGTAAGCTTTGTGAGCAGGGATAGTACCCGAGAACTCGTAGAAACCAACACCCCTTACACTATTGTCGGTCGAATGACCGGAGAGCACGTAGCAGTTTGCCGGGGCAGTTGTTTCGAAGTCAACGCCGTGCAGGTCATTGTCCGCGCTGATGGTAACAGCGGCTGCGTCTGTCGGGGTGAGGACTACCGATGCAGAGGTCGATTTGAGAATCACAGCAGTGTTAGCAGGCAGTACTTCGCCAGCGTTCACTACTTTTGTCAAGTTCAAGTCTTCGCCGCTGATGGTTGCTACATATGCTTCCGTGCCTGCAGGGAGTTGGTATTTCTGCATCTCGTTATAGTGCGTGCTATAATAAACACCTGCATGGTCCGGATCTACATTAGCAGTAATAGGATACATCGGAGTTAGGCTAAGAGCAGTCAGAGCAGCCAGCGGTGCGTCTTTCTTGGCCGCAGGGGCACGTCGCGGAGCAGGAGAACTTCCATTAGTACTTATGTAGATAACTACAGCTGTCTGATTGGGTACATTGTAGTTAACAATCGCCTGACCGGAAGCTACCTGAGCCGGAGTGAAACTGTGAACTCCATCTTCGCCTCTGATCTTCACTTTGAGTACGCAGCCCTCTTGTACAGTACCGTTAACTGTGAGACTACCATTACCTTGCGGAAGTTCGAAACTAATGGTGTTCTGAAGGTTTTCATCCCATCCCTCATGACCGAAAGCGTAGCAAGTCAAAGCTCCTTGCACTACTTCATCGGATATTACTTCTCCTATCTGTACTTGTTGAGTAGTCGGATCATACGTTGCATTGTTAGCTATCGCGCTATTTGACGATGGGTCAGAAGCAAAGTCCACAGAAGTAGTCAGAGCAATTTCAGTCGGCTTGATATGAACGGGGAATTCAATAAGTCGGTACTCATTGTTCATGTCTCCGCCTTCACAGCGAGCATATCGTATGGTAAACATATCATCACCTGCGGTCAGTGCGCGAAGCTTCAACTCTCCGTTGAGGCAGGCTACATAATAGTTACGCGAACCCCAAATAGTAAAGGACGGGGCATAGACTGCTTCCGTGTAATATTTCTCACGTAATTCAAACCATGACCACGGGAACTCCTCACCGGTTACCATTTCAAACTTATAATCCTCCGGCACAAATTGACCGGCATTAGGTCCGCCAATAAACTTTAGCACACATTCTTTAGTCGCTGCTTTACCTTCTTCTACATGGATGGTAAACGTAATGCTTGCAGGTTGGTATGTCTCATTGCCTTCGGTAGAAGCCGTAACGACTGCATCTCCAATACCGTTCACAGTAAATTCGAAACTATTACCTGAAGTTTTGGTAAGGGTAATAACGTCATTATTGGGAACGGAGTACGTCATCGTAAGACCTTTTTCAGTTGGCTTAGCCCAATCTATAAAAGGTTGACCTTGATAATACTTGACCCCATTATTCACATAGAGAAAATAT
>JAFXWI010000038.1 GCA_017542915.1 Paludibacteraceae bacterium | reverse complement strand
CCGCGCATGGAGAACACACCATCCGTGATGATCAGTTTACCGGCATTCTCCGGGATAGACTTGAGTTGACGCTCGAGGTCCTCCATATCCGAGTGACGATAACGAAGCACCTTCGCATAACTCAGACGGCATGCATCGTAGATAGACGCATGGTTCTCGCGGTCATTGAGGATGTAGTCATCCTTACCGGCGATTGCAGAGATGATAGCAAGGTTGGTCTGGAAACCCGTCGAAACGGTCATTGCCTCCTCGTAACCGGTGAACTCCGCGATCTCTTTCTCAAGCTGCAAGTGCAGATCCAGCGTTCCGTTGAGGAAGCGGCTACCGCTCACACCCGTGCCGTATTTATCCAGCGCTTCGTGACCGGCCTTGATGACTGCTTCGTTCTCCGTGAAACCCAGGTAGTTATTACTACCGAGCATGATCACGCGGTGGTTCTCCATTTTCACGATCGGCGCCTGACGGCTCTCCAACTCGTGGAAATAAGGATAAATCCCTAATTTGCGAACCTGTTTGAGGGTCTCAAAATGGTCACATTTTTCGAATAGATCCATATATTTATTTACGATTTGTTCATTTACGATTTACCATTTATTTCGTCATTGTATTTTTTGCCCAATGGCTAAATGAACAAATAAATGACCCAATGGTAAATGAGAAAATGGTAAATTAAAGAACGTTCAGATCTTTCAGGATTGCGGTGGTCTTACGAACAGCAGCCTCAGACTCATGCAGTTTCGCGCGCTCTTCGTCGCTGATGTTGAGCTCAAGAATCTTCTCAATACCATTCTTGCCGATGATACAAGGCACACCGATGGTGATGTCCTTCATACCATACTCACCCTCGAGAGCAGCGGAGCACGGAATCATCTTCTTCTGGTCCTTGATGATCGCCTCAGCTACCGATGCAGCAGCAGCACCCGGAGCCATCCATGCGCTCGTGCCGAGCAGACCGGTCAGCGTAGCACCACCTACCATGGTCGATTTAACAACATTCTCCAACTCCTCAGGGCTCATGAACTCCGATACGTTGATACCTTTATAGGTGGTATAGCTCGTCAACGGAATCATCGTCGTGTCGCCGTGACCGCCAATTACGAAACCGTCTACATCGTTAGCATTGCACTTGAGTGCCTGGCTCAAGAAGTATTTCAGACGTGCGCTATCCAATGCGCCACCCATACCAATCACGCGGTTGCGCGGCAACTTGAGGGCGTGCAGCGTCAGATAAGCCATCGTGTCCATCGGGTTGGAAACAACTACCAAAATAGCATTCGGGCTGAATTTGAGCACCTGGTCACAAACGGACTTCACGATACCGGCGTTGACACCGATCAGCTCCTCGCGAGTCATACCCGGCTTACGGGGAAGACCGGAAGTGATGATGACTACATCCGAACCGGCAGTGCGGCTATAGTCATTGGTAACACCTTCTACGATGGTGTCAAAGCCCATCAACTGAGCCGTTTGCATGATATCCATCGCTTTGCCCTCTGCAAAGCCCTCTTTGATGTCGATAAGACATACCTCGTTAGCTACCTCATTGACAGCCAACACATTCGCGCACGTAGCTCCTACGTTTCCTGCGCCTACAACTGTAACTTTAGACATAATTGTATAGAATTTTTAGATATTGTTCGTTATGCATTCCTTCACTTAATTTACTAAAAGATTAGTAAAAAGCGTGCAAAGGTACAAATATTTTTGGATTTATGCAAGTTTTTTAAGAAGAAATGCATTTTTTTCTTTGTTTTGTAGAAAAAAAGTCGTACCTTTGTACCCGATTTTAATTTGGCGAGATATGTATTGTACGAAAAATAGCGCAAAAAAGATAGGTTTGTTGCTCGGTCTCTGGATGCTGATGACGATGCCTATGATGGCAGAAGACGTAGTGTATCTGACGACGGAGCAGTTCAAAGCGCGAATCTTTGATTACAAGACCGAGAAAGACTGGAAATTCAAGGGAGACAAACCCTGCGTGATTGATTTCTACACCACTTGGTGCGGGCCTTGTAAACGTCTGGCGCCAATCATGGCGGAGATGAGTCAGAAATACTGCGATCTGGTAGTGTTCTACAAAGTCGACACAGAGCAAGAACGCGAGTTGGCGTACGTCTTCGGCATCAACTCCATTCCGCAAGTGCTGTACATCCCCGTAGAGGGCAGACCGATGCTACTCAAAGGACTCTATCCAAAGGACGAGATCGAGAAGATTATTGAGGAGTTTTTATTGGGTAAAAAAGAGACGAAGTAACGATGCAGGTAGAACTCGTATTACTCATACTATCACTACTTTTCTTCATTAGTATCTTTGCCGACAAGATCGGCTATCGGTTCGGTGTGCCGGCCTTGTTGCTGTTCCTCGTAGTAGGTATGCTCTTCGGTCCGCACGGCATCGGAGCGCTTTTCGGTGACCCGAGTGGTATTGTGATCAAGACAAGTACGGCATCCGCGCTGAGTACCTTAGCGATGTGTATCATCCTTTTTTCGGGTGGTATGGATACGAAGTTGAGTGATATCAAATCGGTGCTGGCGCCGGGTATTACGCTGGCGACCTTGGGCGTGTTAATCACCTGCGCCGTCACGGGCGTGCTCATCTATTACATCTTCGGATGGATTCAGGCGGTGACCTCCGTCTCTATATGGTTTGCGTTACTGATGGCGGCTACGATGTCGAGTACCGACAGCGCGAGCGTCTTCTCTATTCTTCGCACGAATGGTATCGGTTTGAAACACGATTTACGTCCGCTATTAGAGTTGGAGTCCGGCGCAAACGACCCCATGGCCTATGTACTGACGACAACCCTCATCGGCATAGTACTTAAGTTGCAGACCTTCACCGGTTTGGTAGAACCTGTCGAAACCCTGCCTATCGTTCAAACAATCGTCATCCAGCTTGTGATGGGTACAGTTATCGGTTTGGCGTTCGGTCTGGGTCTGGTAGCCCTGATGCGCCGCGTGAAGTTGGGCAATGAAGCACTCTATCCGGTGATGGTGCTCACGGCTTGTATCTTTATTTTCTCCATCACTTATTACCTACAAGGTAATACCTACCTCGCGGTGTATGTGGGTGGTTTGGTGATCGGAAACAACAAGTTCACGCGTAAGCGTCAGACGAAGTCGTTCTTTAACGGTCTGACTTGGCTCAGCCAGTTGATGATGTTCTTGATGCTGGGTCTGATGGTTGCACCGAGAGACTTGGTGGATTATCACGTATGGCTGCCGTGTCTGATCATCAGCATCGTGATGATCTTTATCTCCCGTCCTTTGTCTGTTTGGCTCTGTATGATGCCTTTCCGCCGCTATCGTCAACGGGACAAAATTATGCTTAGTTGGGTAGGCCTCAAAGGTGCCGTGCCGATCATCTTCGCCGTGATGTGCAAAGCGAATGGTGTGCCCTATGCAGATCTGCTCTTTAATGTGGTCTTCCTCTGCACCCTCATCTCGCTGCTCGTACAAGGAACGACCATCACGCTCGTAGCGAAGAAACTGCAGTTGGACACCCCGCCGGAGGAACAACGGACCTTGGAGCATTTCGACATGGATCTGCCCGACGAGATTCAGTCTTCAGCCCGCGAAGTGGAGGTGACGGAGAAGTTGCTGGAGAAAGGCAATACCTTACGCGACATCCCTATCCCGCCACACACCCTTATCATCATGGTGCGCCGAGGAGAGGACTTCTTTATTCCCACCGGCGCGAGTGTGCTCGAAGTGGGCGACCAGTTACTCGTCATCCGCGATAAAGATGCCGAGGCATCGTTCAAACAGATGACCAATGAAGCCGAAGAAGAAGCGCTCTGGCGGGCAGAGATGAGGCAGAAAGCCAAAACTCGTTGGCTCCGCGCTACGCAGTGGATGCGAAAGAAATGAGAATTATGAATAACGAAGTTAATCGTGCCCAAGGGGCTAAGAAAAAGACAATAGTCTTTTTAACCGGTGCGACAGGCACCATGGGGTTCGCAGGAATGACGGAAATCCTGAAGTACCCCGATCAATATGAGTTGCGTATTCTTGCTCGGCCGAGTAAGAAGAACAAAGAGTT
>JAFXWI010000004.1 GCA_017542915.1 Paludibacteraceae bacterium | reverse complement strand
TCGCACGTTAAATAGTTAAAATGGTTTTACTTTGTAAAACGTTAAATAGTTAAAATGGTGGCTGCGCCACGTTAAATCGTACATCATATGTATTTTCTCTTAATACTGCTAAATGCTTATTTTGTGAGTTTTACGGATAAGCCGACGAAGACGGCTCCGCAACTGTCTCCGCGTGCGGTGGAGCAACGTGCCAAATGGAATATTGCGACGGACGAGATGGATTATCCCGTTTGCGGCATGTATATAGACAGCCTGCAACGGATAGGTGCTACCGTTTACCACAAGAGCCGCTGGTTCAACGGCGTGACCGTGGAGATGGATGCAACTCAGGCTGCGAAAGTAGCGAAATGGAGTTTTGTGCGTTCGGTAGAGATGACCCGCGACGACACGACCCCGTCTTACGCTCCTTTGAAACGAATGAAACGGAAACAAGAGGAAACCCAAAATGACCAGATGGCACAAGACCTGACGGTCAATTATACCGATGCTCAGTTGGCGACGTATAACCTGACCCCGCTGCATAACTTAGGTTACGAGGGTCAAGGCATTCTCATGGCTGTCTGCGACGGTGCTTTCTACAATGCGAACACGATGTCCTGTTTCCGGCAGAGCCAAGAACTCGGGCATTTCGATTTTACGGACGACATCAAATACGGCCATACGTTCTATGGTTCAACCGGCACGCACGGCACGGAGTGTCTGAGTACGATTTCGGGCATCATGGAGGGTTATTACGGATCTGCTACACAGGCTCAGTACTACCTCATGAAATCGGAAGAGGACGATACGGAAAGCCCTAAAGAGATGGATAATATGGTAGCCGCATTAGAGACCGCTGATTCGTTGGGCGTCAATATCTTCTCCGTTTCATTGGGTTACACGGAATTTGATAACTCCTCGTGGACGCTTCCCAAAACGGCTCTGAACGGTAAGAGTACGCGTGCAAGTCTCGCTGCCACTATCGCTGCCCGCAAAGGAATGTTGGTCTTTGTGTCGGCAGGAAACGACGGAACCAGCAGTTGGCGAACGATCTGCTCACCAGCCGACGCAGACAGTATTATCACCGTTGGAGCCGTGACTACCGACAGCGTGGCAGGCAACTTCTCCAGTTACGGTCCTTCGGCAGACGGACGGGTCAAACCCGAAGTGTGCGCAGTGGGTGTTCGTACGACGCTCATTTATCCGAACGGCACGATCGTCACCGGCAACGGAACGAGTTTTGCAACCCCTCTGATGGCAGGTTTGGCTGCGTCCCTTTGGTCCGCACTGCCGGACGAGAACGCTATGCAGATACGTGACCGAATCATCCGTTCCGCACATCTCTATCCCAATGACGATTCCCGCCATCAAATGGGTTACGGTATTCCGGACGCTTGGCAGGCATACCAGATGGATGTGCCGACGGGAATAGAAGATGTCAGAAGTCAGCATTCAGATTTCAGAACGCAGAAAATCCTTCGTGACGGGAAACTCTATCTGATATACAAAGGACAGATGTACGATGTACAAGGGAAAATCGTGCACTGATGCACGATGCAGGAGGACAAAAAAAAAGAGCAAGCTTACTACATCGCACCGCTACAACCTCCTACCCTTGCTCCGGTCAAGGCCTGGGGGAGTTCAGAGGGAGCTGGTCGTATAGGACTTGCTCTGCGCTTAAACTAAAACTCGCATGACGCTTCGTTTTATCGAAATCGGCTAAGATAGCCATTTTTCTCGAGCACAAAAATGCTCTCGATTAAAAATCGGCTGCAAAGGTACTGCTTTTTTTTGATATACGCAAGTTTTTTGCAAAAAAAATGCTAACAGACTTCATTATTTCACGAATTAAGGCGGAATTGCCCTTTGAACCGAACGCAGAAAAGGACGGTCTTTTTCAGGCGTTGGGGGCATTTATCGTGTCTCGTGAAAAGCGCAAAGCATTTATTCTTCGCGGCTACGCCGGAACGGGTAAGACCAGCGTCATGAGTGCCTTGGTTCGCGCTCTGGAAGGTCTCAAGCAGCCTTGCGTACTACTCGCTCCTACCGGCAGGGCAGCCAAAGTGCTGAGCCGGTATTCGGGTCAACAGGCCTATACGATCCATAAGAAGATCTATCGTCAGCAACAATTAGGCATGGAGGCTTTCTCGCTGAGCGATAACCTGCATCGGAACACGCTCTTCATCGTGGACGAGGCATCGATGCTGTCGGGCAATCGAGACAATGGACTTTTCGGCAGCGGATGTGTGCTGGACGACTTGGTAAGGTACGTCTATAACGGCGGAGGATGCTCCCTGCTCTTGGTCGGCGACGATGCGCAGTTACCGCCTGTGGGCAGTCTCAACAGCCCTGCGTTAAACGCTGATTTTATGGCAAATAGCTATCAGCTATCCGTGGTCAGTTATCAGCTGACAGAAGTAGCCCGTCAGGCGCTGGACAGCGGTATTCTGAGCGAAGCAACACGGATTAGGACCGTCCTGCGGACTGACAGAAGACAGACTGATTATGAGGACAAAGAAATTTCTATTGCGCCCAACGGATCTGATATTATCCAGCTCAAGGGTGAAGAGGTATTAGAGAGTTTAGAGAGCAGTTGGCGGGAAGTAGGCGCCGAAGAGACGCTGATTATCACCCGCAGCAATAAGTTGACGAACCTTTATAACCAAGGCGTGCGGGCACGGATATTATGGAAAGAGGAGGACCTATCCAACGGTGATAGGATCATGGTGACCAAGAATAACTATTTCTGGGCAACGGAATACGAGGACTTGGAGTTCCTTGCCAACGGCGATATGTTCGAGGTGGAGAGGTTGAGTAACATACATGAGTTGTACGGTTTCCATTTCGGCAAAGCCTCCCTTCGTTCGGTCGATTATAACTGGGAGATAGAAGCCCTCGTTTGGTTAGACACGCTGACGACCGACAGTCCGGAAGCCAATTACGGAATGCAGAAAGAGCTCTTTGCCCGCATAGCAGAGGACTACCCCGAGATCCGGAACAAGAAAGAGCTGGTCAAAAAGATCTACGACTCGCCGTACTATAACGCTTTGCAGATTAGGTACGCATATGCGGTGACCTGTCATAAAGCGCAAGGCGGACAGTGGCGACACGTGTATATAGACAGCGGATTAGGGGACGAATGGATCAGCGGATTAGAGGAGACGGAGAAGAGGGAATACCTTCGTTGGCTCTATACTGCCCTCACCCGTTCCACCGAACAAGTGTACCTTTTACGATAAAAGTAGGCATTCTGCAAAAATAATTGTCCATATATTTGCATATATGGATTTTTTTTTGTAATTTTGCACGCTGAAATAAAAAACGATAACAAACAAACACTATATTTACTCATGATGAAGACTTTTTTCAAGCGAGCCCTTCCATCACTGTTGGTGGTTTTAGCAGGGTTTCTAATGACAAGTTGTCGTTCGAAGATTGACATGGACAATGTGGACACCACGACGGAGTTAGACCTTGGTTTAGCCGTTCCTGTCGGGTATTTACACATCACGATGGGTGACCTCATTGAGGATGCCGACAAGTTGTACATCGACTCCACGGGCGTCATCGCATGGAGAGACACTTTCTATGATGGACGTAGCTTCCACGACGTGGATTTAGCAGACCGTATTACGACCAAGGATTTCCCCTTGGATGTATATGATCAGTTGTCCCAATACGCTACCGGAGCTACAGTACATGGAACGGGAATGCCTATTACCTTGGATTTCGACCTTCCGCTGAAGCTTAAGGGCATCAACGACTCCTTGCGTAACGAGCGTCTGGACAGTGCGCAGATCCTCACGGCAAGTTTCTTCACGACCCTCACGACCTCCCATTTCGATATTCAGTGGGATTGGATCAGTAAGGTCACTTTGGATTTGGGCGATCAGATCGACCGCAAAGCCGGTAAGATCATGACGGTCTATGACAAATCAGCCGGAGACACCGGTGGTTTCAATCAAAAGATAGAGACGGCGGTGGATAACTTCACGCTCGTAATGATGAAAAACCGCCATCTGAATCCCAAAACCGATTACGACAAATACACAGGAAACGTAGTGGACCAGACGGATTTCAAGGTGCATATGACCTTTGTGATCCCTGTGGGAGAAAGCGTTACAATCTCTCAAGACTCCAAATTGAGTTACGACCTTTCTGTTAATTTCATCACGTACAAGGCACTCTGGGGTTTCTTCAAACCGTCTCCGGATATGTTCACCGAGGAGGTGCGTAACCTTGCGGACAGTTGGGGTAGCACAGGATTCCTGAAGGACGGTCATCTGCCGTTCTCTCGCCCTGAGATCAAAGTGGACATCACCACAGAATTAGCAGGAGTGCTCAGAATCAGTAACTGTTATTTGTTCGCAGCAGATAATGTCGGTAACCGCAAATACGCTACGTTCAATGGTTCTAAAATCTTGAAGAACGTACCTCTGTTCGGTGATTTCCTCGATCCATACACCAGTATTATAGGCGATTCGGCAAGCCTTTGGACGCTGTTTAACAAAGATGCTGACAAAGGACAAATTGATCAGTTGTTCGGAGCAATGCCTGATTCACTGGGTTATAAGTTCGAGGTGGATTTCGACATGCAGCGTTCACCGCAGGTACGTCTGACGCCGGATGACTCTATTGAGATTAAAGCGATCTGCAACCTGCCGATGATTTTCCATGACTCGGTATTCTTCCAATACAAAGACACGACGAACGATGTGAACCTGTCGCAATACACGATCGACTCGCTGTTAGCAAGTTCGGGCAATGTGGACACCGTCAAGACCAGCGATGTACGTCTGGTGCTGCAAGGCATCAACGAAATGCCGGTTTGTCTGGCTCTCTCCGTTCGCTGTTTGGATGAGAAAGGTCAGGTAGTGATGGACGCAGAGGATCCGTCGAAGCCGTTCCAACTCTTTGATAAAGACACCGTTCGTATCGAGGCCGGTAAATACGACATCACGCCGGAGGGAGGATGGATTCTGAGCTCTACTACCACCACGACTATCATTAGCCATTTGAGCAAAAAGAAGATGGATCAGTTCCCGACCATCAAGTCCATCATTTACTATGCTACGATCGATGACAAGGCGATGAAAGAGGCGCATAGCAAGGGTTACAACAACCTTAATCTTCGCGCGGAACGCGGTGTGAACATCAAGATGGGTCTGACGACCAATATTAACGCGATACTTACATTTAAATAAGGAGGGCTAAATCATGAAATCAATGAAACGAATAATGATGCTTGCCCTCGTGGCAATCAGTACGATGACGGTCAGCGCACAGCAGGTGAACACGCTCTATTTCTTGGAGAACGCCCCGATGCGTCACACCATCAACCCTGCTTTTCAACCCGTTAGTAGAGGTTACGTCAACTTCTCTCCGCTGGGCTGGATGACCGGTGAAATAGGAAATAACTCCCTGACGCTGAGCGATGTACTCAAGTACGACCCCTCATTAGGCAAGACGATCACGCCGCTTCACCCGAACGGAGACAAACAAGCTTTTCTCAAAGCCTTTAAGAAAGTGACGCTTGTCAATGGTGACCTCACGATCGGTCTCGTCAATTTCGGATTCCGCATCAAGGAGAAGGGTTACCTCACCATCGGACTCAACGAACGTATCGAAATGGGTGTAACGGTTCCTAAGTCCCTGCCCCGCTTCCTCTTGGACGGTGGTATGAAAGATCTGACGGGCGGTAATAATAACATCAGTCTCTCGAACTTAGGTTTCCACGGAACGGCATATATGGAAATTGCAGCCGGTTATAGTCATCAGCTCAATGACCAATGGACAATCGGTGGTAAGTTGAAATTCCTGTTGGGTAATTACTACTCGGACCTGAACAGTAAGAATCTCCATATCGATGCTACTTCCTCGCAGTGGAACCTCAAAGGCGATATGAACTTGGACATAGCTGCTCCGGTGGACATGGATTATCTCTCCCGTTACGTAGATGGCAAGAATATGCAGCAGGTCATTGACGGATTCAATGACAAGTCCTTCAGTACCGACAGTCTGATGAATAACAATAATGTTGCCAGCATGCTCAAGCCGGTGGGATACGGTGCCGCTATCGACTTCGGTTTCACGTACAAGCCTATTGAGAACCTGCAGATCAGCGCTGCCATCGTGGATCTCGGATTCATCTATTGGACCAAAACGAGCAAATACAACTGCACGGTCGATACCGTCTTTGACGGAGCCGGTCAGATCAACTACGGTGATCCGAAATACAAAGACGCGGACGGTAAGTTCTCTACCGACATCCTCGGTGACACCATCGTCAGCAACCTCAAGAACATGCTCAACGGCATCCATTTCGCCGGAAACGGCAAGAAAGGCTTTGCTCGCATGGTTTCCGCTCGTTTGAACGTTGGTATTGATGCTAATTTCTGGGAGAACCGCGTTGGTTTTGGTATCGTTTCCGCTACCCGTCTGTACGATGCCCGTCTGTACGAAGAGCTGACCTTCGGTGTCGCTTTCCGTCCGGTGAACTGGTTTAACATCGCTGCCAGCTACTCGCTCATCAACAACGGTAAGTACAGTAACATCGGTGCCGGTCTGAGCTTTATGCCGTACGACGGTGTGAACATGACCCTGACGATGGATTATCTGCCTACGAGTTACGCCAAAGCGCCGAACTCCAATAAGTATCTGATTCCGGATAAGATGAAGAGTTTCAATGTGGCTCTGGGCTTCTCTATCTGCTGGGGAACGAACCGCAAGGATAAAGATAAAGACGGCGTATGGGATAAGATCGATATGTGTCCCGAAACTCCGCGAGGCGTAGTAGTGGACAGTGTGGGTTGTCCGTTGGATGAAGATCATGACGGTGTGCCCGACTACCTCGATCACTGCTTAGGCACTCCTGCAGCGGCTATCGGATTTGTTGACTCCATTGGCTGCGAGTTAGATACCGATGGTGACGGTGTAGAGGACTACAAAGATAAATGTCCGAACACGCCGGAGGCAGCTTGGGGTAAAGTGGACAGCGTAGGTTGTCCGTTGGATACCGACGGTGACAGCGTGCCGGACTACCTCGACGAGTGCCCGGAGACCCCGAAAGAGGCATTTGGCAAGGTTGATGAGAAAGGTTGTCCGCTCGATACCGATGGTGACGGCGTAGCTGATTATATGGACGAGTGCCCGGACACTCCGGAGGCTGCTTACGGTCTCGTGGACGAGAAGGGTTGTCCGCTCGATAGCGATAACGACAGCGTGCCTGACTACCTCGACGAATGTCCGAACACGCCGGTAGAAGCTATCGGTCATGTGGACTCCTTGGGATGCGAGTTAGATACCGATAAAGACGGTGTACCCGATTATAAGGATCTGTGTCCGACCGTTCCGGGTCTGAAAGCCAACAAGGGTTGTCCGGAGGTGAAACGCGAGGTTCGTCAGCTGCTCCAGAAAGCAATGCAAGGTATTGAGTTCGAGACCGGCAAGGCGAAGATCAAGAAGAAATCGTACGCCCTGTTGGACAAGATCGCTGCTATCTTCATTGAGCACGAGAACTACATCATCGAGGTACAAGGTCACACCGACAACACCGGTAAGGCAGAGGTGAACCAGAAGATCTCTGACCAGCGTGCGAAAGCCGTGATGAAATATCTCGTTGACAAGGGTGTTCCAGCTGAGCGTATGTCGGCTGTGGGTTACGGTCCGGATCAACCGATTGCGGATAACAAGACGGCTGCAGGTCGTCAGAAGAACCGCCGCGTGGAGTTCAAGATCAGTTTCGAGGAAGTACACATTGAGACTATTCTTGAGCACGCAGACCCTGCTCCGGAAGAGAATACGGTAGCCCCCTCCCCTGCTGAATAAGCATTTTGGACGGTAGCTTTGACCGGCTGCCGTCTAACCAATAAAAAAATTAATAACTTTAAAATTTCATTTAATATGGGACGCGCATTTGAATACCGCAAAGCGACAAAACTGAAAAGATGGGGACATATGTCCCGCACATTTACCAAATTAGGAAAAGAAATCACCATTGCAGCCCGTGAGGGAGGACCGGATCCGGACTCTAACCCACGTCTGCGTACATTGATCCAACAGTGCAAACGTGAGAACATGCCGAAGGATAACATCGACCGCGCTATCAAGAAAGCGACCGATAAATCGTCTGAGGGCTATAAGGAGATCAACTACGAAGGCTACGGACCGCATGGTATCGCTATCTTCGTAGAGACCGCCACGGATAACCACATGCGTACCGTAGCGAACATCCGCTCGTATTTCACTAAGTTCGGCGGCACGCTCGGCACTCAGGGTAGCCTCCAGTTCCTCTTCGACCGCAAGGCTTGCTTCACCGTCACGATGAAAGACGGTATTGACCTTGACGAACTCGAACTCGAGCTCATCGATTTCGGTGTAGAGGAACTCGGTGTGGACGAGGAGGAGAACACCATCGTCATCTACTCCGACTTCAACGAGGCCATCAACATGCAGAAATACCTCGAGGACAACGGCTTCGAGATTCAATCCATGGAGTTCGTTCGTATCCCGAATGACACCAAGGAGTTGAGTGACGAGCAACGTGAGTCCGTACAGAAACTCATCGACAAGATCGAGGAGGACGAGGATGTACAGAACGTCTTCACCAATATGGCAGAATAGTCGAAAGTCAAAAGTCGAAAGTCGAAAGACCTATGATGATCGAAGATTATTTTTCATTAACAGACCGTCAGGCTGAGCAGTTCGCTCAGCTTGACGCGCTTTACCGCGAATGGAACAGCAAGATCAATGTGATCTCGCGTAAGGACATTGATAACTTATACGAGCATCATGTGCTTCACTCGCTCTCCATCGCCAAACTGCTGCCGTTTCAGCCCGGTACGACGATCTTGGACGTAGGCACAGGAGGCGGTTTTCCGGGTATTCCGTTGGCAATCCTCTTTCCGGAGTGTCAGTTCATGCTGATTGACTCTATCGGCAAGAAGATCAAGGTAGCTACCGAAGTAGCGCAAGCTCTTGGGCTGACAAACGTCGTCTGCAAGCAGGAACGCGCGGAAGAGGAGAAGCAGAAATTCGATTTCGTGGTGAGCCGTGCTGTGATGCCCCTACCCGATTTGGTTAAACTGATTCGCAAGAACATCTCCAACAAGCACCGCAATGCCGTTCCGAACGGTTTGGTAGTACTCAAGGGAGGCGACCTCAAGGCGGAGATAGCACCCTTTGCCAAGACCGCAGAGGTAACGCCCTGCACCCAATGGTTTAAGGGAGAGTGGTTTGCAACTAAATATGTAATCTACTTACCGCTATAAAAAAAAGCGCATATGCGCTTTTTTTTATGCATAGGCTTTGTAGAACTCGGTCACAGCAATGATGCCTTTCTCCCAGACCTCGAGATCCATGGACTCATTGGGCGAGTGAATGGCATTCTGCTCCAGACCAAAGCCCATGAGGATCGTCTTGCAGCCAAGGATCTGCTCAAAAGCAGCGATGATAGGAATCGAACCTCCGCGGCGAGCAGCCAAAGGACGTTTACCAAACGCCACCTCAAAACCATGCTCGGCAGCCTTATAGGCAGGGATGTCAATCGGGCACACGTAGCCCTGTCCGCCGTGCATCGGAGTGACTGTCACGCGCACACCCTTCGGGGCAATGGACTGCATATACTCCACAAAGGCTTTGGAGATCTTCTCGTGGTCCTGATTTGCCACCAAACGGCAGCTCACTTTCGCAAACGCCTTGGACGGCAGAACGGTCTTACTACCCTCTCCGGTGTAACCGCCCCAAATACCGCACACATCGAAAGACGGACGGCAAGAATTACGCTCGAGCGTACTGTAACCCGTTTCGCCAAAGACATCATCGACGTCGATCGCCTTGTTATAGGCTTCCTGTGAGAACGGGATCAGGGCAATCATCGCACGCTCCGCTTCGGGTATAGGCAACACATCGTCGTAGAAACCCGGGATCGTAATACGTCCGTCCTGATCCACGACCTTGGCAATCATCTCACAGAGGGCATTCACGGGGTTCTTCACTGCGCCGCCGAAATGCCCGGAGTGCAGGTCTCTGTTCGGACCGTCCACCTCTATCTGCCAATACGCCAAACCGCGCAGACCGGTGGTGAGCGAAGGCGTGTCTTTGCCAATCATCGAAGTGTCGGAAACCAAGATAATATCCGCTTTCAGCATCTCCTCATGATCCTCCAAGAACGCCTCCAAGGACGGCGAACCGATTTCCTCCTCGCCCTCGAAGATGAACTTGACGTTACAACGCAGCTGACCCGTCTGAACCATATATTCAAAGGCCTTCGCCTGAATCATCGCCTGCCCTTTGTCATCATCCGCTCCGCGCGCATAGAGACGTCCGTCCCGGATAGAAGGCTCCCAAGGATCGGATTTCCACTGCTCCAAGGGCTCCACGGGCATCACATCGTAATGGGCATAGACCAAGACGGTGGGGATTGGATATTTGACATTGGACATTTGACATTTATACTCCGCATAGACGAAGGGGTTGCCTTTCGAGGGTAGGACTTC
>JAFXWI010000037.1 GCA_017542915.1 Paludibacteraceae bacterium | reverse complement strand
GTACTCTAATGTGCCTGTCCAGCCTTTGGGTTTGCCTTGTTGCCGCATCATCTCTTTGACGGCTACCTCCACCTGTGGACGGAGACTTTCAAGGGTTGCTTCACTCTCGTTGGCAGCGATTTGTGCTGCGAAAAATTGGTCTATGACCTCATAATTGATTTTACTCATAATTCAAAAGGTGCTACGCACGTTAAAACGTTAAAATGGTGACTACGTCACGTTAAAAAGTTAAAATGGTGCTTCGCACGTTAAATTGTTAATAAATTATGGCTGGCGCCAGCCTTGTTTTGGAAATCCGGTGCAAAGGTACAACAAAAAAGAGAAACCGTTACGGACAATTGGCAGCAAGTGCCGCCAACTATCCATAACTACGAATAACTACATTCTTTATGTGAGATCAATGTCATATTTCTCGCACAGATATCGTACTGCACAAGGAGGCAGGTATTTGGCGCGTTTAGAAATATTGAGTTTACGCAAGAAATTTTGATCATTGCGCAACCATGAAGTGAATGTAAAAAGGCTGACACCTGCTGCATCAGCCAGCTCAGATTTGAGCATTGCTTTATATTTTGTCATTGTTTTACTTGTTTTAGGGGTCGATTGTTCGACCGTGATTAGACATAGAATGATTCATCTGCCTGCCTCTCAAAAAGGCAGGATAAGTCCAAGATAAACAAGTAATAAGGGAGGGGCGCGGGGCATAAAAAAAAGCAAACTCACGCAACGCATGAGCTTGCCCGAGAGGATTTAATCAGTAATCAGTTATCTATTTATGCCTTGCTTGTTTCACATTCGCGCATTTATGGGTACAAAGGTACTGCTTTTTTTGCACATGTGCAAGAAAAGAATTAAAAATTAAAAATTAAAAATTTGGTCGTTGGTCGTTAGTCGTTGGTCGTTGGTCCCAAAAACATACATACAAAACAGGTGTGCCAGAGTCTGACACACCTGTTTTGGAAAGTCGTTGGTCGTTAGTCGTTAGTCCGCTAAGGGCGGTTACTGACGCGGGTCGGAGACTTTCTGACCGAGAGCATTATACCATTCGTCGTTACAGATGATGTATATCCGGTCGTGATAAATGACTTTATGCGTCTCGCCCTTACCCTCGAAGAGGTTCTCCAACGCCTCCTCCCAGCGGATGATGAGCGTATGGATGAGCACATCGGTACACTCGGATCCTACGACAAGGACGGTATCGGTATACGTACCCATCGGCGTGCCCTCGGGATAGGAGATCGGCTGCTGGCCATACGCATACGGATGCGCCGGATCAAGATAAGTGAACGGCAGCTCATCCGGATGGATGATGGACTGAGCAAGGATCGTATCCGCCTTCGAGGTGTTATTGGTCAGGATCAGCGTCAGGACGCTATCACAACCGATAGACGAGAGGATCGTATCGCGGTAGATACCGGCACGGTTGTACTCTTTGCCTCTCCACTCGTACGGCTCACCCGGGCAGATAGATGCTTCTACGTCATCGCCATAACGACGCTCTTTGACGTAGAGGTCGAGGGTGACGATACTGTCGCATCCATGCTCAAGGGTTTGCAGCTTACGGCGGTAGATACCGGTCTTATCCTTAGGCAGGAAGTCATGCGCGGTATAGGTCTCACCCTCGCAGATGGTGTCTACGAAGAGCGTCTCCATAGCCGGATAGATCTCGATCTCGAGCTGCTGAACGCTATCTTTCTTGCCTGCTTTGGCTTCTGCATCGGAGACATAGAAGCAAGTCGGATAGGCATGGATACCCGGTGTGGTCTGATCACCCGGCAGGACGATGTCGCCTACTTGGATATCCTCGTACTGGCAACCCGAAGCATAGTCCACAGATTTCTTGAAGTACGCCAGACGGATATTATCCACGTGGATAGCGATACCGGTCGAAGTGGTGCTGCGTGCCTCACGATAGAGACCGATGCGGATGTTCTTGCCGGCGTACTGCGCCAAGCTATAACGCACCTTCATACCATTGGACGGGATGTCACGGAGCTGCGAGCCTTCCGGATTCGTATTCTGCCATTTAGCAAGGATATTATTGCCGGTCCACGTCTGACCTCCGTCCTCGGAGATGATGATCATGAAGTAGTAATCATCCATCATATCGTTCTCAGTAACGGCATTGCCGGTCACCAAGTGTGCGGAGTTACAAGCGGTCAGCGCCAGATCCATAGAGAAGTGCACGCTGTCGTCCTCGGGCAGGTAGAAGGAAGGAGTGATCATCCAGTGGTAGTCGGTGGAGTGACCCGGGGCAACGTAGTGCGCGCCCTCCAAGCCATATCCGATGACGGTACGAGCGAAGCTGCCGTTATCGGTACCGCGTGTGATCACAGCACCCGGTACATCGATGATATTATCGGCATGCGACTTACTGAACGTCCACTCGGAGGAGCTGACGGTCGCTGCAAACGGCTCGTAGAAATACGGGCTGCGCGAGGTCTTGAAGGTCGCTTTCTGCGAGAAGCTGCTCTCACCCCAACGCTCACCACAGAGCGCCTGAACACGCCATACATAGGTGGTCTGCGGCGTCAAGCCCTTCACGGTGCAGGTATTCGAAGGTACCTCGCCGTTGAAGACCATTTCGTCCTCTTTGGAGAAGAACGGATCGGTCGAAACCTGAACGAGGAAGCTACCGGCTGAATCGACACCATTCCAGTTGAGTACAGCGTGTGTCGAACCTAACTGCAGGACGGTCAAGTCCACCGGATCCTTACACTCTTGCTTATGCTCAAAGGATATATTATCAATCCAAACGTAGTCACCGGTCTTATCGGCAGTACCGCCTTTCTCCTTGGAGGAGGTCATGAGGGCTACATACGGACCGGTAGCGCCTACGAGTTCCACTTTCATCTGCTGGAAGAGCCGGTTATTCGCCTCCGTAGCCTGATCAGCCACGGAGAGGGTACCGTCATAGGTCACGGTATCGAGCGGCATGAAGGTAGCCGCATCGGTCGGATCGGTCATCGTACCGACGATGATGGACTTCGAGTAGCTCGAACCGGTGAAGGTGGTAGCGACCGAGTCGTTCTTAGCATATACATACGCCGGACGCATCCAGAACATCACTTGCAGGGTATCGTAAGCCGTCACATCCATAGCCGGTAAAGCGATATACGGCTGGTAGGACGAAGCGGCACGCGAGCTGAAGGAAGCGTGCATAGCTACCGCATGGTTGCCCTCAAAGCTATAGGCATAGTTCGCGTTATCGGGCTGGTTGAACGGATCGAAGGACGGATTCTTCCACTCGCCTTGGATAGCATCGCTATACGTCCAGCAGAGGGTCTGCTGATATGCTTTCTGACCGGCGATAGGCATCATACCCTCCGCCGGCTCAAAGCCGCAGGTATAAGCCGGTGAGTTGACCACACAGTCCGTAGCAAAACCAAGCGGTTTGGTCGGCTGCGAGTCATCCGTACCGTTGGTCTGATAGACGTACCACCGGTACATCATCGAGGACTGCAGGTCGGTCAGGCTGTACTGCGAACCGGTGACGGTATCACGGAGGATCTCCTCACCCGCTGCATCCAGTACCACTACGACGGTAGCGAGAGAGGAATGCCAAGTCTTCCAGCTGAGTGTAGCCGAAGTAGCGGAGACATCGGAGGTCTTGGTCTGCGTCGGTTTGAAGATCGTATTACCTGCCGGTTTGACAGCGAGGTTATCGAGGTAGAACAGACCCGGAGCAGGCTGGAAGAGGACGATATACTTGCCCTGCATACCTGCCAACGGCAGCTGCATCAGATCCCAGTAATGGAGACCCTTCGGGTCGCTGTTCACATTATCATTGATGGTCAGATCGGTGTACGTATACGTCAGGGTATCCACCACTTGGAGGGTACTCAGATCCTTCGGATCAGAGAGCGTACCGACTACGATAGACTGACTGTACGCAGCACCGAGATAGGTGTCATCGACGATCTTACCGCGGTTAGCCACCGTACCGAAAGACTGATCGTAGTTGACAAAGCAACGTCCGTAGAACTCGATCATCATCGTCTCGAGGTTCGCATTCAACTCCGGCAGGACGATATACGAATTGAAGTTCGCATCCGTGGTATGTACGCGCAAGGAGTGCGTGTCGCCCATACCTGCCTCGTAGTGACGGCTGGACTGATAACCGGTCATCGGACCGTAGTACTCGTATCCCTTACGCTGGATGAGCCACTGATAGCCGTTCTGCGGTTTGTCATAGGTGATACCGGTCTGGAAGCAGATAGGCTTGAGGTAGAGCGAGTCATATACATCGCCGCCCAAGACATCATTGGCTTCGTAGTCATACGCCTCATCGAAACTCCATTCGAAAGCGCCTTGCGCCGTCGGCTCAAGCGGCTGACAGAAGGTACGGAACGCTAACTTATCGGTCGTCACGTATTTCTTGGACTCGGTAGTAGCCGTTCCTGCTCTCTCCAGACGGGCGATATAATCGGTCTGCGGCTCGAGGTTATTGACTTCCTGTTCGGTAACACCGTTGAGGTTCATGAACTGCTGCACGATCGTACCGTCCGTCTTCTCGATATAGAGGTTCCACGGACCGCCGATATTCTGCCATTCTACCAAAGCACTCTCACCATCAGCAACGATCTTCTTGAGCGCTACCAAGCTAAAGCCCTTGGAGGCACCGAGGGTCACGTCATCGAAGAGCAGGAACGCGCTGTCAGACGGCTGTTTCGGCATATGAAGCACGATCTGTTTGTCTGCGATAAGCGCTGCATCCAAATCCAAGGTATATAAACTATAGAGGTATTCATTCTTCTTCACCGGTTTGGTCGTCGTACTCGGTTTGGCGATACGAACGGAAGCGAGCGACTGATAGGTATCGAAAGTGCGACCTTTGTCCACCACACCGATCTCGATCAGACCCTCCGTAGCATAAGCGATACGGTCGGTCTTCTTGTTATGATAACCGGCACGCACCTTGAACTCGAACGAACGGTCAGAAGCCTCGCCTACACTCGGGAAGACGATATATCCACCGTAGTAACCACCCTTGGCGTGCATCAGCAGGGCACCGTTCTCCGTACGGCTGTAACCGATGGAGTCGGAGATATTCTGACGGCTATGCGGGTAGTAGAGGTACGAGTCCGTCTCGGCGCCCATACCGTCTCTGCCGGTAGCCAAAGCAGGATGGATATAGTAGCTGTCGCTCTCCGAGTTGACACTACGTGTCCACGCTTCCGGTGCAGTACCGGTACTATTCTCAAAGCCGAAGAAGTACGAGTCGTGATAGTAATACAAGGTGTTCATCTTCAGCGGATTACGCGTCCACGTACTGGTCTCGTTATCGGCGCAAAGGGTGCGAGCATAGATGTAATACGAGGTAGCCGGTTGCAGGTTATCGAACTCGACATGCGTCGATTCCACGATGATACCTGCGGCAGTATCCAGATAAGCGGTGATATTACTGATGAGCGCTACTTCCGTCTCGGGCAGGATCACTAACTGCCAACGGTTGTCCTCCGCCTTAGCAGGTCTGAGATCCACCGATACGGAATAGAAGGACGAACCGGCAGAAGTGAGTCGAGGAGGATTGCAGGTAGCGAGATACTCCAAGCTAACATTATCAATCCAATCATCATATTTTGAAGGAGTTACATTTTCTATACCCGCCGTGAGTACCAGATTATCAAACGGCAATTCATAATTGCTCAGATCCATCTGGCAATGGGTAAACTCAGAAGAAGTCGCGAGATCAAAGGACTCCAAGAGTTGGAAGGTCGTTAAGTCGTTGACATCTGCCATGACACCCACGTAGAACTTAGCAACCCTATCCGTATAATACGCGCGAGCATCGAACGAGAGTCTGAGGTTAGCCAAGTCACCATTCACTCTCGGCACAACCATATAGCCGGAACTCCACAGGTTGATACCCTTCGAGCCATTCGATTCAATCGATCCTACTTGAAGGCCGCTATATCCTAAGAGCTGCCAGCAACCCGGCTGTTTCTCTCCCTTCTCATAGCTCTCGAAATCGTCAAAGAACGGCAGACCGGCACCACCCTCGGTAGGACAAGAGGTATGGAAGGCAGCATAGGTCATCGAGATAGCGGTACTATCTCCGTTATCGCAGAAGCCCTGTGCATAGACGTAATAGTTAGAAGCAGGCTCCAAGTGGCTGATTACCAAACCATTCGAGTGATCCACCACGGTATCCAAGAGATAGTGATATTTCGGTTTCTCCTCGTCGGTCAGTTCGCGGTTAGAGAGGAGCATACGGTAGCTGTCCTGATAGCCTTTCCAGCTAACGATCGCCATGCTCTCACCTACGGTGTCCACCGTGAACGAAGAGATAGGACGACAGAGCGGAATGAGATCCACAGAGATCTCGGAGATATACGCATAGTTGGTAGCACCGAAGTCACTGAGGAACATGATGTTCGTACCAAAATCACCCATATAGTCACCTTCGTAGTTCTCAAAACCTACGCTGAACGGATCCCAAGTGTTCTTACTGAGATTGAGGGTATCCAATGCTACAAACGTACTCAGGTCGGTCGGATCGGTGATGATACCGACGATGAGCTGACTGTTATACGAGGACGAGTTATAGCTACGCGCCCAGAAATTGACTTGGTACTTCGTGATATCATCCACATTCAACTCCGGCATGATAGCGTACGCACCGATGTACGAAGTAGAGGAGGCAGAATACGAGTCGTAGAGCTTGAGGTAGTTCTTGCCATTATGCATAGTCGAAGAGCTTGCCTCTACGTAGGGGATATAAGTCGAAGTAGCTCCGTCGGTCTTGCTGCCTACTGTCCAGCAGGGCATCTCACCGCCTTGACCTACGGTATAGCCTTCCTCCTCCGAGAAAGTGATGGTACCCAAGGCTTTGGGAGTCATCGCCTCACAAGGCGTAGTGAACGACATCGTTCTCCACGGCGAGGTAACAGTGTCACCACAAAGGGTAGCTGCTGCGATATAGTACTTGGTCTGACCGCTAAGTCCGTTCACCTTGATGGAGTTTTTATCCGTGGTGTCACGGGTGATGATCCATGCCTCCGGCACTACATAGCTGTCGTTCGACAGATCCTCATCGCTTACAAAATGATCGGTCACAAGCAGTACCCAGTTATCGCTGGTACGCAGACCACCGCTGACCCGTACGCTGGAGGTCGTCAGATCCGAGATACTCGGTTTCGGCATCGGGCACGAAGTAGAAACGATGGACACATCATCCAAATAGACATAATCGCTTGTTTTCATACGTCCTCTCCAAGCGAAATAACGGGCATTAGCAGGTATGAGCGCTGCATATTCGCTCAGATCGTACGAAACCGTTCTGAGATCCGCCGAAGAACCCTCACCCTTGATCGAATCCAAGGGCACGAACGTACTCAGATCCGACGGATCGGTCATCACACCGAAGACGCTGTACTCGGTACTCAACGAAGCACCCGTAGAGAAAGTAACCATCGTGGATACCAAGGAGTTACACTGTATCTCCGGCGTAGCTGCCCATGAGGTACAAGAGCTCTGCTTGAGATACAGGATCTTCGATCCGCGATGAGAATAGATATACGGAATGGTAGAGAGTGACGATGAGGTACTACCTACCGTCCAGCAGTCCGGATGACTGCCTTCTCCGACTTCGTACGACTCAAAGGTCTCCTTATTCGACTTGAGAGGATCCAGCAGCTCGCAGGTAGTGTAGGTCTCTACACCTGCCCACGAGTTCTCATCGCAGGTAGCACGTACGTACACGTAATATTTGGATTGCGAAGCCAACTCGTCCAAGTAGAACGACTTACCGGTCACAATCGTATCGCGCACGATATCATAGGCATGATTGTACGTATCATTCTTGATCTCCGCTATCGAAACGGATTTGCTAAGCACCTTCACCTCCCATGTATCATTATCGGACATACCGCTCCAAGACAGATCAATCGAGTGCGGAGCCGGATGATTAAGGATAAAGTCATACGGCTCGATACACGTCGGATCTTTCAACTCCACATTATCAATCAAGATATCACTGCTCATGAGGAGGTTGGTTCCGATACCCGAGGTGATAGCCAACTGATCATGCTCCAACTCATAGTTCGAGAGGATGAAACGTGCCTTTTGGAACGAGTTACCTACGCGAACCGTATCAAAAGGCACGAAAGTGCTCTGATCGGTGATATCGCTCATCGTACCGACGATCACCACGCCTTCTGCCGAAGACGAAGTGGAAACGGTACGCACATCGAAGGTGAGCAACATATTCGTCAGCGAACCCTCCACTACCGGCAGGATAGCCAACGAACGGTGGGTCGTACCCGACGAATAGAGCTCGAGCGTCTTGTTGCTATTCACGGACGTACCCGCCTGATAGATACGCGGATAATCCACACCCATATAGTCCGCTAACTGCCAGCAGCCTACGGACTGACTACCGATATTATAGTCCTCGAACATCTCCTTGTAAGGATACTCCTCATCGCGGCAAGGGGTGCTGAACGCTATCTCACTCCACCACTCCAAGTCACAAGTTGAGCGGACGTAGATATAGTAGTTCGAGTGCGGGATGAGGTCGTAGAAAGTGAACGTCGGCTTCGCCTGCGGATTCGTCCACGACAGGCTCTCCGCCAAGACGTTTCCTCCCAGAGCTGCGATCTCCTCCATCGTCTTATGGATACGCTGACTCTCCGAGATAGGCGTACGGAAGAGGAAGAACTCCCACTGATCCGAGAGAGCAGATGCCTCCCACGTAACCGTCACCGCATCCGGAGCTACCTGCAATTCGATATTGGTAGGCGGTACGCATTCCGACAACTTCTCCACAAGGATATCATCGATATAATTGATCGTATTGGCAGACATATTACGGACATCATCCCACACGATAGCAATCACACCTTCCGGACCGGAGTAGTTCTCGAAGTTAGCATAGCAACGCGTATATCCGGTACTGTTCAGCGTAAAGCTCGATACCGGCACGAAGGTATTGATATCCATCGGATTAGACATAATACCGATCGTAGCATGAGCCTGAGCGATATCGTTCGAACCGCTGCTGAGGTAGAACTTCACCTGCACGCTATCGAGGTTCTCCACCATCGGCAGAGTGATCCATGCGTCCGTACCGCCAAGCTTACTCATATACAAGCAGTTCGATCCGGCGTGGCTAGAACCGGTATTCACCGTAGGGTACATTCCGGCATTGCCGAAGACGCCCATACCTACCGGACAAGTCTGATTACCGATCTTGCGGGTAGGAGTCGTACTAGACTCTAAATCAAACGAATACGGGATCTCGCGCATCGAAGCCAAGGTCACAAACGGATAGCGGTATGACCACTCCTGTCCGGCTGCCTGTACATACACATAGTACGGAGCATTCCAGCTATGATCCGCCTCCAGCGCCTCACACAGATAGCTATTACCGGTCACGGTAGCCTGATCGACCACCAAGGAAGCGTTCGGGTTGCTCGGATTAACCGGCGCGCTGGTAATGAGCACGTTATACGAAGAAGCATTGCCTTCCCACGAGATCGTAGCATACGTGTCACGGGGATTAACGCTGATCTTCGTGACCTTGTTCACCGCCTTGCGGTACTCCACCGTCACGTTGTCCAAGAAGAAGAGGTTATCGCGGTCAAAATCGCTCACAAAAGCCAAGTAAGCACCGTTACCATCGTACGAACCGAGGTCCACGATGTTCTCTTGGAAAGTCTTATTACCCCATACGCTCACGGTATCCACCGGACGGAAGGTCGTGATATCCTCCGGATCCTCCATCACACCGACCATGATACTACGGCCGTACTGACGACCGGTATAGGTATAGACCGTTGACCAGAAATGCACTTGGCACTGGTTGATATGGAAATCATCATTCAGCGTATCCGACAGCGCCGGAGTAGCCAGATAGACATACCGATCCGCCGGAATGAAAGTGGACGGTTTGTTCAACTCACCCGCAAAAATAACCGCTGCCGTGGTATCCGGCGAGAAGTAAGCACGGGCTTTACCCGTAGCCGCCGAGTTGACATACGGCGTGATGACATTATTGAGGTTGTTGCCCCAAGACCAGGCTTCGTCCCTATTCTTAGAGGACGGATAATTGAACTTCTCGGTAAACGGAATCTGTTTCGCTACGCGAACACGGAAACCGAAGGGTCCGTCCTTCGACGCCTCGCTGCTCCATGCGCTGTTCTCATCCTCGCAGATAGAACGCACATACGCCAAGTAAAACTCACCCGACTCCAAGAGCAGGTCATGATTCGTCACCTCGCCGCTGACCAGATCGTGGTACACGATCAGCTCCGGATGCAGCACCTCGATCTCCTCGATCAACTCCGGGTCAATCGTATCACGAGTGATGATGATCTCGAAGTTATCGGCATCGAAGCTGGCACTCCAAGACAGATTGACCTTACCGGCACCCTTATTGAACACCATGAGGTCATAGGGCACCGTACACTCCGGCGCGGACTGGAGTTTGATGTCATCCAGCACGATACCATGACCCAAGTTATCCGTACCCTCAAAAGCGATCTGATAGGTCTGACCTACCTCCGGCAAGGCGATCTTCACACGCTGCCATGTGGAAGCCGAACGAGCATACTCGCCTAACTGCTTCCATGGAGCACGCGAACCCGTGCGGTACAACACGCGAAGCGTATCGCAGTCAGCACCCCACTTGGTGTTAGCATACCAGAAAACCAACTCCGGCATATACACCTTCGTAGGACGAAGATCCATCACCTTACTGATCAATCGGGTCTTATAACCCAAGGTCTCCGAGGTGTTGTTACGCAGATAGGCACGATAAGAACCACCATGTACATCGGACGGATGCGACAATCCCTCCGCCTCCGACTCCACAGCCCAAGGCATCTGTCCTGCCACAAACTCCTGCGTCCAGACATCCTCAGAAATACCATTCTCAAAGCCCTCATCAATCAACACAACACGGGCGTTGAGAGTCGTGGTTACAGCCAAAATAGCTACCAAAAATAATACAAACTTTTTCATAATATAAAAGTAAAAACAATTATTCTATTCCCAAATAATACATAATAGGGCGCAAAATTACACAAAATTATCCATTTTTGCAACAATTTGCACAAAAAAGTTCAAAATAATTGCATTTTGTAAACTTTGCTTTACACTTTTTATACAGAATGATAGAACACAAAATGTTGTATTTTACCCAAAAAGCGGCTAAAATATAGGTCTATAAGTCAAAAAAAAGGAGCACCCGAAAGGGCACTCCTTATAAATTAGCGCGCACGCGCTTCACGCACACGTGAGATTAGAGCGATGCCTGATAAGCGGCTGCATCCATCAGCGAATCCAACTCCGCTGCGTCCTTGACAGCAATACGGATGATCCATCCTTTGCCGTACGGGTCGTTGTTTACGAGCTCCGGTGCAGCGTCCAACTCCTCGTTGATCTCCAGCACCTCACCCGTTACCGGCATATTAAGGTCGCTGACTGTCTTCACTGCCTCAACAGATCCGAACACCTCACCTTGACCTACCGTCTCTCCGACCGTAGGAACATCGATAAACACGATCTCACCTAACTCGGACTGAGCATAATCGGTGATGCCTACATACGCCTCATCACCCTCTACGCGAATCCATTCATGCTCGCTGGTATAGCGAATATCACTTGGAAAATTCATACTATTTTAACGTTTTAACAATTTAACAATTTCACGTAACGCAGTTACCATCAGAGCGTCGGATCACTCGGGATCTGGTCACCCAGCGTGGACATAGCGCAGCGGAAACCGATCTTGGAGGACGCCTTGTCCTGATCCATGTAACGACGGGTAGAGGGGTTGAGCCAGAAGATACGATCAGCCCACGAACCACCTTTATACACACGCGTCTTTGACGATACACGCGGAGCAAGCACATCGGTCGGGTCATGCTTAACCTCAGAGAGGTTCTGTACACCGACGGTATCCAACGGATAATCGGTCTCCAACAAGCTGGCGAAATCACCATCAAGCACGTCACGCTTATCGTCCTCTTTACCCCAAGTGATCTTCACGCAACCTACAGAGTCCATCTCGAACTTACCATTCTCATCCAAAACCGGACGGCTGAAGATATTACCACGGAAGGAGTTGTACTCCGTTACATCTTGGAACGTAGTCTCACGATATACATCCATAACCCATTCGTTCACGTTTCCGGCCATATTATACAGACCGAAATCATTGGGATAGAAGGCGTCTACCGGGTTGGTGATCACATGACGATCATTCAGAGCACCACTGACACCCATCATATCGCCTCGTCCGCGAACGAAGTTAGCCTGCATCATACCGAGGTTCTTTTTCGTCATGTCACGCGGGTGATATCCCGACCAAGGATAGATCTTACCCTCTATAGTCAGGCCATCTTCACCCGCCACGGGTGCATACGCAGCGAATTCCCACTCCGACTCAGTCGGCAGACGGTAGCCCGTCACGAAGATACCATCGGCGATATTGACCTTACGCTCAACTCCATAGCTATCCGTTTTCGGTTTACGGCCATACTCCGGAACATAGGTATCATCCATGAGGTATTTCTCGGTATTGAAGACAAACTTATCACGGATCCACTCGTAGCTCGGACGATACATCGTCACCGTCTGCTCCGGATCCTCGGGACTAACCTCCTCGTAGGAGAACATCTCGTAACCGGTCTGCTGCTCCCATTCGTCCTTATAAGCCTCGTCATCCGTCGGCTGCAGGTCAGCAAACGGAGGGATCACGATAGCTCCGGCATTGATGAGTGCCATCTCGTTCACACGGTCGGTACGCCACTGGCAATAAGCCATAGCTTGCTCCCATGTAACACCTACTACAGGATAGAAGGAGAAAGCAGGGTGCTCGAAATAGTTGTCCTCATACGGATCATTGTACGCCAAATCCTCACGCCAAACCTTGTGGTCCGGACGGGCTTGGTTTACCAACTCGGGAGCAACGGCACCGAATACAAAATCGAGCCAATGAAGATACTCATTCCAGTTCAGGTTCGTCACCTCGTACTTGTCCATGTAGAAGGAACTAACAGTCAAGCTACGCGTCTCATTGTTACGCGGAGCGGTAAGAAACTCGTCTTTCTCACCGACGGTAAAGGTACCACCTTGAATAGGCACCATACCTACGGGATTGACATTACCTACACCTTCGTTCGCTTCGAAATTGGTGGTCTTCTGGTCGAAGTAGTTCCAACCGGTAGTGTTACTAACGCGGGTATTCAACTCACGTTTGTTACACGACATTGCGGACATCACTACCGCTACAATCAAAAGATACTTACTTACGTTTTTCATATACATTTGTAATAGTTTTGATAATATTCTACCATCCTGTTTTTTGTGTGTATGCTCATACGTACACATTTGCACACACGTTTCAGCCTGCAAAGATACAACTTTTTTCTCAAACTTACGAACGTTTTTGATAAAAAATGTAAAAAAAGTGCATTTTTCCTCTAAAAACGTCAATTTTTTGCAAAAAAAGCACTAACTTTGCAGCGTGAAAGCGCAAATTATGGCTATAGGCAATGTGACGCCGGATAGTTTTTACGCCGCATCGAGAGTGACGGACATCACCTCTTGGGCGGAAAAAGTGCTGTCAGAAGGAGCCCACATTTTGGACATCGGAGGGTGTTCCACCCGACCGGGTAGTACGCCCGTGGAACAAGAGGAAGAATGGAGACGATTGGAGCCTGCTCTCAAAGCTTTACGCGCTGCGTTCCCCGACGCATCCCTCTCCTTGGACACCTTCCGTCCCGAGATAGCCCGTCGCGCGCTGGAGCAGTTCGGTCCGATGATCATCAATGATATCTCGGGAGGATGCGAAAAGATGTACGCTCTCGTGCGCGCGATGCGCGTTCCATATATATGGACGTTACGCGGGAATCTGGAACTGCCTGCCCAAAAACCGGAGATGAGGGATATCGATCTGATCCTCGATCCCGGATTCGGGTTCATCGGCAGTACCGAAGCGGACTATCAATGTATGCGGAAAATGGACAGTTTAGGTCAATACCATCTGCCTGTCCTTGTCGGTGTGAGCCGCAAATCCATGGTCTGGAGACCACTCGGGCTGACACCGGAGACCTGTCTTGCTGCCACTCAGGCGCTACAGATGTACGCCTTAGAGCACGGTGCCACCATTCTCCGGACGCACGATGTCAAAGAGACAGCGAGGACGATTAAGATATTTGAAGATTTGAAATTTGAAATTTGAGATTTGAAAATTATGAATATATTAGCATTTTCATTTGGATTTAAAGATTTGATTGATATTCTGCTGGTAGCAGTTATCTTATACGAGACGTACCGTCTGCTGCGCAAGACGGGTGCAGCGAACCTCTTCTGGGGTATATTGGCGTTTATCGTCGTGTGGTTCATGGTCAGTTTTGTCTTTCAGCTGGACCTCACGGGCGCACTCTTCGACCGTATCATCTCCGTCGGAGCTATCGCTTTGATTGTGATCTTTCAGGACGAGATACGTCTTTTCTTCTACCGCATCGGTGCCCGTTTTTCCTCTTGGCAACTATTCAGCAAACGTAATCCGGAAGACGAAGCCGCTTCAAAGCAGCAGGTGCTGGAGATCATTCAGGCTTGTCGTCACATGGCGTCCACCAAGACCGGTGCGCTGATTGTTCTGGCAGGAGAGGACAGTCTCAAAGAAGTGATTGACACCGGAGAGAGGCTGGATGCACAGGTGTCGGCTCGACTGATTGAGAACATCTTCTTTAAGAACACCCCGCTGCATGACGGTGCATTAGTCATCCACGAAGGACGCATGATAGCAGCCGCTTGTATCCTGCCGGTCAGCAAGAATCAGACGATTCCACAGCAGTACGGTCTGCGTCACCGCGCAGCATTAGGTATCACAGAAAAATCCGACGCCACCTGTATAGTAGTGTCGGAAGAGACCGGTCATATATCTGTGACCAAAGAAGGGGAGATCCGGGAAGTGACGGCGGACGAGTTATTCCTCGTACTTCACGCCACCTCTTCTACCACGGATTGATGATACATAAGCGTCACGGCAGAGCACGCACTGCTTAGGTTCGGGCAACTGGAAGAGGATCGTAAACTTCACACCCACCACCAGATTCTTCACTGCATCAGCAAAATTGAGAGTGGACATGATATCATTCATCTCCATACCATCGATCATCGAGCGCGATTTATAGACGTAGTTCGGTGAAAGCGGATCTATCTCATAACGAGCAGGCAGTTTCAATGCCGGTTTGGTTCCCTTGGAGTGTACATCCAACAAGCCATAATCGAAGAAAACACCCAGACGGTACTCCATCTTGCGTTTCGGCACATCGTAACCCACCGAATAATTGATCATACCCAAACGGGCACCAATCTCGACACTGGCATCCAGATCCAAGTTCAGGCTCGTTTTCACCGTACTATTCACCTTCTCATCGGTAAAGAACTGGTACTCAGGCATGTTACGCATATCGTGCACACCCGTTTGACCAATAATAGTCTTATCTACGCCATACGTGGTCAAGGTAGCTGCCGAATGTGACTGCGTATAGATATTGGCATACACCTTAATACCCGCTAAGGCATAGAAACGGCGATACTGAACACCGATCATCAGGGGTACATGCACCGCATAATTTGTGTACTTGTCCTTGCGATCCTTAATCTCATAGACATAATCGAAAGGCTGATGGTTCAAGCCCGTCTGGTCAAACATCGTCTCCGTACGGTTGCTACTCTGGATATACGCAGTCAGTCCACCGGTAGCTCCTACTCCTACATCCAACAGGAAACGTGCGGGGCTGTAGGTCTTGCCTGCCTGCAACTCATACTGAAAACCTAAACCACCGGCAACACCGAAGCTGCCGGTATAGTCACTCTTAGACGGAATCAACGACCATTCACCTACTTGGGCAAATCCACCAACGTAATGGTTCACCTTCGCACTCACGGTACCGCAAAGCAGCAACGCGAGCAAAATAATTCCATATGTTTTATGTTTTTTCACGGAATAATTTGTATTTTTCAATTTTTTGTTGTACTTCGGACTCCGCTTGCCTCGGGCATTCCCCCGAAGCTACTTTCGCAAAATCCTGCAAATAGCAAAATAAAAGCGTTTTTATTTGCGTATTTGGATTTTTTGTAGTACCTTTGCACCCGATTTCGATTTCGAAGAAAGGTACAAGCGGCCTTTTGCGGCTGCAAAAGTAATGAAATTTTTTGACATACGCAAGAAAATAAACGTTTTTTTTGCAAATTAGTATAAAAATTACACAAAATATGGCATTTAATCGCACTTTAATCACTGCAGCACTGCCCTATGCGAACGGTCCGGTGCATATCGGCCACCTCGCAGGCGTGTATGTTCCCGCGGACATCTATGCCCGCTATCTTCGTCTCAAGGGTCAGGAAGTACTCTTTGTTTGCGGTTCGGATGAACACGGTGTCCCCGTCACTATTCGTGCCCGTAAAGAGGGTATCACCACCCAGCAAGTGGTAGATCGCTACCATGCGCTCATCAAACGTTCGTTTGCCGATTTCGGCGTGTCGTTTGACATCTACTCGCGTACGACATCAGACATCCATCATCAGTTTGCAGCGGATTATTTCCGCAAGATGTACGATGCCGGTCAGTTTGTTGAGGAGACCAGTGAACAATTCTACGATCCGGAGACAGGTCATTTCCTGACCGATCGTAATATCCGAGGGGAGTGTCCTCGCTGTCACTCGCTCGGTGCGTATGGCGACCAATGTGAGAAATGCGGCGCTACCCTTTCGCCGGATGAGCTCATCAATCCCTATAACGCCGAGACCGGTAATGCCCTCACCAAGAAAGCGACCAAGCACTGGTATCTCCCGTTGGACAAGTATCAGGCATGGTTGGAAGACTGGATCCTCAATAACCATAAAGAATGGCGACCGAACGTCTACGGGCAATGTAAGTCATGGTTAGACGGCGGTCTCAAGCCGCGTGCCGTGACACGTGACTTAGACTGGGGTATCCCTGTGCCCGTAGAAGGCGCGGAAGGCAAGGTGCTCTACGTATGGTTCGATGCTCCTATCGGCTATATATCCAATACGATTGAGCTGTGTCAGGCGCAGCCCGAGAAATACGGCGACTGGCAGAAATGGTGGAAGAACGAGGATACCCGCATGATCCATTTCATCGGCAAAGACAATATCGTCTTCCACTGCATCGTCTTCCCTGCTATGCTCAAGGCGCAGGGGTACAACCTGCCGGATAACGTACCGTCCAACGAGTTCCTGAACCTCGAAGGCGACAAGATCTCCACCTCCCGCAACTGGGCGGTTTGGCTCAATGAGTACCTCGATGATTTCCCCGGCAAGCAGGATGTCCTCCGTTATGTGCTCACCGCTAATGCGCCGGAGACCAAGGATAATGACTTCACGTGGGCGGATTTCCAAGCACGTAACAACAACGAGTTGGTAGCTATCTACGGTAACTTCGTCAACCGCGCACTCGTGCTCACTACTAAATATTTTAACGGGCGCGTGCCTGCGTGCGGGGAACTGACCGAGTATGACAAACAGACGATTGAGGAGTTTAAGAACGTCAAAGCAACGCTCGAGGACCTGCTCAATAACTTCCGTTTCCGCGATGCACAGAAAGAGGCAATGAACCTTGCCCGTATCGGTAATAAGTATCTCGCCGATACCGAACCTTGGAAACTCGCCAAGACCGACATGAACCGTACCGCTACCGTGCTGCACGTAGCACTCCAGATAGCAGCGAACCTATCGCTGGCTTTCGAGCCGTTCCTGCCGTTCAGCTCCGAGAAACTGAAAACGATGTTACAATTGGATAACTCCTTCGGATGGAATGATTTAGGGCGTATCGATATGCTCAAAGAAGGTCAACCATTAGGCGAAGTATCTCTGCTCTTCGAGAAAATAGAAGACGCTGCTATTCAGGCGCAACTCGACCGTCTGGAGCGTATCAAGAAAGAGAACGAAGAAGCCGCTAAAGCCGAAGCGCTCAAGAACTGGCGTCCGACGGAGATCAAAGCGCCTACCACGATTGATGAGTTCGACAAGGCAGATATCCGCGTAGCTACCGTTTTGGAGTGCTCGAACGTGAAGAAGTCTGACCGTCTGCTGCAGTTCCGTCTGGATGACGGTATGGGCGGACGTACGATCCTCTCCGGTATCGCACAGAGTTACCCCGATCCGTCCGTGCTGGTAGGCAAACAGGTATTGTTCATCGCCAACTTCCCGCCACGTAAGATGATGGGCATCGAGTCGCAAGGTATGATCCTCTCGGCTGTCGATGCAGATGGCAAACTCGTTGTCACCACCGTCTCCGCTCCCGTCAAGAACGGATGCCAAGTGGGATAAGGGGGATTTCAGATAACAAAAAGTCCGCTCGGAATTGAGGTGCCCCCAAAAAGTTGGACGGATTATTAAATCTATTTGACTTGATTTTGAAAGTGAGTTCGGTATTGCACCGGGCTCATTTTCAATTTTAGTTTGATGCGTTCGTTGTTATAATACCGG
>JAFXWI010000036.1 GCA_017542915.1 Paludibacteraceae bacterium | reverse complement strand
GTCGGCGAGCGGAAGGATTTGATGCGATAGATGTCTTTCTGACGTTTGTTGAGTTTGCCCCTGATAATTTCTACAGGGTCGTTAAATTCTGCTTTAGCCATATTGTGAAGGTAGTTGTTTGGTATTGCAATAACTTATAAATAGCCTATGAATAACCTATGAATAGCCTAAGAAAAGACGCTATTTGGAAGGTAATTAGACCATGTTTGAATGGGTGGGGTTAGATGAAATGGCGGGTGGAGGAGATGTAATCGATGGTGGGTTGGGGGATTAGTAATCGAGCATTAATGCACGATGCGGAAGAGCGAGAGAAATCTCGCTCTTCCAGTGTCCGTCCGGCGTTTTATAGTGCTTGGGAGAAGGCATTTTTTTCATGATCGTGCATTAATGCACGATGCTTTATTCGAGGGGTTTGCCGTTCCAGATGATGTTCTTGGTGTGCTTGAGAGTGTGCTCTTTGGCAGGGGTCAAGGTACAATTCTGGAAAGTGATGTCCTCTGCGTAGTCCATCTTGATGCCTTCTTTGACGCCGTAGAAACTAACGCCATCGAAGAGCAGATTATGAACGGGCAGACCTTTCAGACCCGTGATGTCCACCGCTGTTTGCGGGTTCACACAGATGATGTTACGGAAGGTGAAATTGCTCCAATGGGGATAGAACTTCGTCTTGTCGTCACTGTCGGTGGCACCGCGTCCACCAGCAGAACGATCTGCGTAACCGGATTGAAAGAAGATAGCCGCTTCGCGGATATTTTTCATAGTGATATTATAGCAATAGATGTCTTCACACCATCCTCCACGACCCGGAGCCGATTTGAAACGGCAACCGATGTCGGTACCATCGAACATACAATCTTTGACGATGAGACGCTGCATACCACCGCAGAACTCCGAACCGATGACAAATCCACCGTGTGCGCGGTACACGGTATCGTTGGTGATGAGGAAATCGCGTTGCGGACCAGCTTCTACACCTTTGTCTCCGACGCCACCTTTCATACAGATACCATCGTCACCAGCGCTGACATGACAACCGGCGATGAGGGCTACTTGTACGTTACCCGGGTCCATGGCATCGCCGTTCTGCGCCCACCACGGACAATCGATGGTGACATTCTCGATGATGAGGTTCCGGATACGCGTCGGTACCAAGTGGAACTTCGGACTGTTGCGAAGGGTGACACCCTCCACTACAACGTTCTTGGAGTCGGTGATGTTGACCAAGTGCGGACGCATTTTCTCTTGGATCTCAGCCGTTGCAGCGATATTGGGAATACCGAGTTCGGGATTGAGGTTGAAGGGATACCAGAGGCTATAAGTCTTGTCATCCGGCTTGATGGTACCACCGAGAGCGAGCGCTTCGTCCCAGAACTCGCCTGCTCCGCCTCGTTTGAGTTTCTTCTCTTTGATCGGACGCCAGATGAAGCCTTGACCGTCGATCACACCCTTACCGGTGATACCCACGTTCTCGAGTTTGGAACCGTAGATGAGTGCGTGACATTTCTTGCTACCGTCTCGCAGGCTGTCATTTTTCTGAACGTATAACAATTTGTTCTCAGAGCCAAGGATAGTAGCTCCTTTGCTGAGGTGGAGATCAATATTACTGCGAAGTTGAATCGGACCCGTTTTCCACACTCCGCGCGGCACGATGACGTGTCCACCGCCCTGTTTGGAAAGCTCTTTGATGGCTTTGTTGAAAGCCTCCGTACAATCGGTTTTTCCATCCGGCACAGCGCCGTATTGGGCGATGTTGACCGAGGTAGACGGGAATTTCACTTCCTGCACGCGTTCAATCTCGATGGGCAGGTTGGTGTAATAATGGTCGTACTTACTTTGCGCGCTTGCGAAGAGCGCTGCGCCCAGCATCAGGGCGGAGAAGAAGATCTTTTTCATTGTATTATTGAGTTTTAGTTTTTTTCGGGATTACGGTATTACGTAATTCTTGTTGCAATAATCATGCCAAGTCGGCTATTTTGAGGGCAGCGTTGATGCCATCGAGTGCGGAAGAGGTGATACCTCCTGCGTATCCGGCTCCTTCACCGCAGGGGTATAGCCCGGGTGTGGAGACAGATTGAAGGGTCTCGGGATCACGAGGGATACGCACGGCGCTGCTACTTCGGCTCTCGACACCGAGGATGACTGCCTCGTTGGTAAGGAAACCCGGATATTTCTTGTCAAAGTCGCGGAAACCCTGTTGGAGACGTTTGCCGATATGAGGCGGTAACCACTGGTCGAGGCGTGAGGGGACGATCCCCGGCAGGTAGCTGCAAGGCGGCAGATCCTTGGAGGGGCGGGATTCGACGAAGTCGAGTAGCCTTTGCGCTGGAGCGACGCGTTCGGCAAATGGTTCGCAATGACCAAACCGCTCCGCTAATTGGTGGGTGCGACCATTGCCTCCGCTTTCCCCAAAAATTGAAAATTTTCGGGGACCCCAATTTTGTGCTTTCATAGCTTCGCTGTAGGCGAGGCGTTCGAGGGATTCTTGGTATTCGAGTCCGCGGAGGGGATCGTTGCCCGGGATGTCTTCGGGATTGATCTGAACGACCATGCCTGAGTTGGCGAAAGGTGAGTTGCGGTGGGACGCGGACATACCGTTGACGACACAGGTGTTTTCACTGCTACCCGCCGGAACGATGTGTCCGCCCGGACACATACAGAACGAATAGACACCGCGTCCATCGACCTGCGTCACCAGACTATAACTTGCGTTTCCGACATATTTGATAACCCCCTCCTTCTCCCCCTCAAGGGGAGTGTTCCTCCCTTGTGGGGAGGTTAGGTGGGGTTTTGTCAGATGATACATGAGGCGGTTGATGAGGGATTGAGGATGCTCGGCACGAACGCCCATGGCGAAACCTTTCGTTTCGAGGGCGACGCCTTCGGCGGCTAACATCCTATAGGTATCGTGAGCGGAGTGACCGATGGCCAATATGATTGGCGTAGTTGAAAGTTGAAAGTTGAAAGTTGAAAGGGACTCAATTTTCGTATCAAAATGAATTTCGCCGCCGTGGGAGAGGATACATTCGCGGATGTTTTTGATGATGGTGGGCAGTTTGTCGGAACCGATATGCGCATGCGCTTCGTAGAGGACGGTGTCGGGTGCTCCGAAGAAATGGAAGAGCTCCATGACGCGTTGCATGTTTCCGCGTTTTTTGGAACGGGAGAAGAGTTTGCCATCGGAGAACGTACCGGCTCCTCCTTCGCCGAAGCAGTAGTTCGACTCGGGATTCAGCCCCTCGTTTCGGTTCAGCAATGCGATATCTTTTTTCCTTTCACTTACTTCCTTTCCTCTTTCATAAATGATGGGTTTGATGCCATGTTCGATGAGGGTGAGGGCAGCAAAGAGTCCTGCGGGACCTGCGCCGATGATGACAGCCTCCCGTTTGGCATGATGTACATCTTGGAAGACAGGCGGCTCATAGAGCGGGATCGGCGCATCTTTGGCGATGGGTTTGCCTTGATCATCCGTAAGAACAGTAAGATGCACGCGCAAATCTCGCTGCCGTGCATCTACTGAACGTTTCACTACCCGCCATTTCTGCTCCGCTTCGTGCGCTTCGCGCGGGGACAATATGTATTGCTTATTTTCCAATTTTCGAAAGGACGTTCTCCAGACCCATTTCTTTTACTTGCTCGCTGATCTTAGCTTCGAGTTCTTCGCACAGATCGGGATTGTCAGCAAGCACCTCTTTGACCTTATCGCGTCCTTGACCAAGTTTGGTGTCTCCGTACGAGAAGAACGAACCGCTTTTCTTGATGACCTCGGTAGCGACAGCGAAATCCAAGATCTCACCGATGCGCGAGATACCTTCGTTAAACATGAGGTCGAACTCGGCTTTCTTGAAAGGAGGAGCCACTTTGTTTTTCACCACTTTGACGCGCACTTGGTTACCCTTGATCTGCTCGCCGTCTTTGATCTGACCCGTTTTGCGGATGTCGAGACGGACAGAGGCGTAGAACTTGAGGGCGTTACCGCCGGTGGTTGTCTCGGGGTTTCCGAACATGACGCCGATCTTCTCGCGCAGCTGGTTGATGAAGATGACGGTGGTACCTGTTTTGTTGACGGAAGCAGTCATCTTACGCAGCGCCTGCGACATCAGACGTGCTTGCAGTCCCACTTTGTTATCGCCCATATCGCCGGCAATCTCCGCTTTCGGGGTGAGGGCTGCGACAGAGTCGATGACGATGAGATCCACTGCTGCCGAGCGGATGAGTTCGTCGGCGATGTCCAGTGCCTGCTCGCCGCTATCAGGCTGAGAGATCAACAGTTCGGCGATGTTCACACCGAGCTTCTCTGCGTAAAAACGGTCGAAGGCGTGCTCGGCGTCGATGATAGCGGCGATGCCGCCTTGTTTTTGTACTTCCGCCATCGCGTGAATAGCGAGGGTCGTTTTTCCGGAGGACTCGGGACCGTAGATCTCGATAATACGTCCTTTGGGGTAACCGCCAACGCCGAGGGCGTAGTTCAGACCCAGGCTGCCGGTGGGAATCACGGGTACGTTCTCGATATTCTCGTCGCCCAGTTTCATGATGGCGCCTTTGCCGTAGTTCTTGTCAATCTTAGCCATCGCTGCCTGCAGCGCTTTCAGTTTGTCAGCATTCGGTGCTTGTTTTTCTGCCATAATATTGTAGTTTTAAATTTTCGTAATGATGTAATTACGTATAAACGTAATATCGACTGCAAAGGTACAAAAAAAAAAGCACATGTGCAAGAGATGTGCTATTTTTTTGAAAAAAATCTGCAATATTCCCTCAATCCGCATTGTTCGCATTTGGGCTTGCGGGCTTGACAGATGTAACGTCCGTGCAGAAGGAGCCAGTGGTGGGCTTTGGGAATGATGTCGGCAGGGATGTATTTGACCAACTGACGCTCTGTTTGGAGCGGGTTCTTGCTGTTGGTAGTCAGACCGAGCCGTTCGCTGACCCGAAAAATATGCGTGTCCACCGCCATGGTGGGTTGATTCCAGATGACCGCGCAGACTACGTTCGCCGTTTTGCGTCCAACGCCTTGGAGGGTCTGAAGGTCATCGATGTTATCGGGCACGATACCTTGGAAGGCGGAGACGAGACGTTGTGCCATTTGAACGAGGTGTTCGGCTTTGGAACGGGGATAACTGACCGATTTGATGTATTCGAAGACCTCATCGGAGGTGGCTTCGGCCAAGGTTTCGGGTGTGGGGTACGCCGCAAAGAGGGCAGGGGTGACCATGTTCACCCGTTTGTCGGTGCATTGGGCGGAGAGCATCACCGCCACAAGGCACTGGAAGGGATTTGTGAAGTTTAACTCACTCTCCGCTACCGGCATGTTGGCTTCAAACCAACTGAGAATATGTGCAAAACGATGATGAGGTGTCATATTTTAATTGACGATTTGACGATTTACGAGGTACGATTTATTGACGATTGAATTTTATTTACGATTTGTAGGCATTGCTTAGGAATCGGAGTACTTTGGTCGCTTGTTGCTGAACTGACGCAGTCTCGGGTGAAACGGGACGTTTCTGCAGATGGAGCAACATGATCTGGTAGAGCAGGGTGAAGCAGGCTTCAAGATCGCTCATCGTGGGACGGTCGGTTTTTGCCTTGAGGAGGTTGAGCGAGGGTTGCAGACGAATGATAGAGGCGCGGTACATAGCGTCTTCGTCCAAGAGCTGCGCGTGCAGTTCCTCCAGTTCGTTCAGGGCATTGTTTGCCAAAGCCAGATGTCCGCCGTTCATGATTCCCTCACGGTGCATCATCTCGTTGAGTTCATGCAACTCCGGTGTCGCGTCCGCGTTCTGCGGAAAAGCACGCAAGTAGTCCTCCATCTGCCAAAGATAGAGGATGTATTCAGCGATATTTTCTTTTTTACTCTTCATCATCAAAATCAATGTCGTCTAAGTAATTATCACTCATGAAGGTCTCGATGTCTCGTCGGTCTTTCTTGGTCGGACGACCTGTGCCTCTGTCGCGTCCGCCGTTTCCGGCAAGGCGCGCGAGTTCGAGGATCTCCAGTTGCGCAGGGCTTGTGCAATCCTGCATGTATTCGGGCACCAATTTGGCACCGAGGCGGTTCTCGGAGAGTTGGAGTACCTTATAGGTGTACGTGACAGGTCCTTTGCGGACGTTGAAGATGTCGCCCACATGGAACGAACGGCTCGGTTTGAGTTGCACGCCGTTGATAGAGACGCGTCCGTTCTTACAAGCGTCGGCGGCGATGGAACGCGTCTTATAGATACGCATCGCCCAGAGGTATTTATCTACGCGAACTTCACTCATGTGTCAATTGATTTGTCACCATTCGGTGGATATACTGTTGGATATACGCTTTCAGATAATCGGTCATCTCGGTCGGTGCCTGTTCGGTCGGGAGCGGATGTTGGAGCAGCGTGTCGGTTCGGTAGGCATAGAGGGAAGTCACCTCTTTGCCGTCAAACTGCATGAGCAGACTGTCGCTCATGATCTGGAAAACCGGATTATTGTAACAAACGGCGTAGTTGTGTTGCTTATGGGTCGTGAGCGCATCCTCGCCGAAGGCGAAATAGGGCTTTTGGTACCCCGTGAAACCTAAGACAGAGGGCATAATATCCGTCTGGCTGACGATGTCGGTTCGTTGTTCCGCAGGCAGGTGAGCCGGACAGAAGAATGCCACCGGTACGCGGTATTGACCGAGTGCGTTTGTGTACGCAGGGGTACAGAGTTGGTTTGTATGATCGGCGGTGATGACAAACAGCGTGTTCTCGAACCAAGGCTGCGTGCCGGCATATTCGAAGAACCGTCGGATAGCGAGATCGCTGTAACCGATACACTGATGAAGCGGTTGAGAACCTTGCGGGAAAACGCCTTCGTAGCGTTCGGGCACTTTGAAGGGATGATGGCTCGAAGCGGTGAAGACAGCCGTCATGAAAGGCTCGGTCATCGTGCTCATCGTGTGAGCGTAGAACTGCAGGAACTCTTCGTCCCAGATTGCCCAAGTGCCATCAAAATCGCGATTAGCGTTCGGGTATTCGTCCATACCGTAATACTTGTCAAACCCGGCACTACGGGCATAAGCTTGGAATCCCATTGAGCCGTTGGGTGCGCCATGGAAGAAAGCTGTGGTGTAGCCTTCGTTGCCCAAACAGTCGGCAATAGACGAGACGGCGTTGGTGGAATAGGGGGTGACAATATAAGGGTTGATCAACATCGGAATAGACGAGAGTACCGAAGGCATCGCGTCAATCGACTTGCGACCGGAAGCGAAAGAGTAACGCCACGTCACACTTTGCGCCAAGAGCGAATCCAAGAAAGGCGTGTAGCCTCTTCCTTCGTTGTAAAAACCGATGTGTTCCGCCGCAAACGACTCCAAGATGAAGACGACGACATTGAGTTTCTGAGTCTTGGGTTCTGAGGGCTGTGCATGCCAAGGAGTCATGATCTGCGCTACTTCGTCCTCCGCAAAATAATGCGGATCGGTATAAGTGCTTCCTTCGGAAGAACGCATAATGCAGAACGGAGTGTTGAGAACGAGCATGGTCTCCTGCGGTCTGTCGGTATATTGCAGGGCGTTGCTGAGCGTGATGGGACGGGTGTATTTGCCGAATCCGCCTCGGATGCCGATCACAATAAAATACGTGCTCACCACAAAAAGCAACACTTCAACGGGGTAGTATATCCATGGACGCGAAGCGATCCGGGAGTCGTTCATGGAGAAATATGATTTTCGGAAAAGCATCACCACTCCTGTCATGAGAAGCAACGCAAAGAGGGTCACGTACCAGTATTGCACAGCGCCTTGCAAAAAGACAGAGAGCAGGTTTCCGTCATTCTGAAACTCGTCGAAGAAGGTGATGGTGGTACGTCGGTCGGTGAACCGCACATACACCATGTCGGCACAGTTGACGGCAATACCGATCAAATTGGGTACCAAGAAGAACCACTTGGCAACCGATTGATATACACCATTTTGTCTCCACTTCATCGGAAGCGGCAACAATGCCAAAAGCAGATAGACCGAACTCAGATAGAGGATAGCCGTCAGGTCAAAGCGCATACCGCCAAGTAGCATCTCCCATAGATGAGCGGCCGTCACGTTCGGAAAGAGATCCGGACTCGTTAGGAAGAAAAAAAGGCGTGACAGCGTATAAGCCGCCATCACTATCAGAAGATTACAAGCAGCACAAACCCAAGGGTGATTTGCTATATGAGATTTGAGATTCGACATTTTGGAAGGGTCATTTATTGTTGAACTGATTCATCGTGCGGTCGATGCCTTGCAGGCAGAAGGAAGGGATGATCTCAGTGGTCACTTTCAGACGCTCATCGATCTTTTTCTTCTCCTCATCGGTCCATTCTCCCAAGACGAAATTGATCTGCGCACCGCGTGTGTACTCGTTTCCGATGCCGAACCGCACGCGTGCGTACGCGTCCGTTCCTAATACGGATTGTATGTTACCGAGTCCGTTGTGTCCGCCGTTGGAACCCTGTTTGCGGATACGTATCGTACCGAAAGGCAGGTTGAGGTCGTCCACCAAGACGAGCATGTTCTCCACCGGGATCTTCTCCTGTTGGAGCCAGTAGCGCACGGCATTGCCGGAGAGGTTCATATAGGTGGAGGGTTTGAGCAAGACCATCTCCGCGTTCTTCACGCGACATTTGGCTACAAAGCCGTACCGCTTGTCCTGCCATGTGGCATTAACCGATGCAGCGAAAGCATCGATCATCATGAAACCGATGTTATGACGAGTACCGGCGTACTCATCGCCGATGTTACCAAGTCCGACAATAAGGAATTTCACGTATATTAAAAATTAAAAATTACGAATTAAAAATGAGAGGCGGGGCGTTTAACGCCTCGCCCCTGTCTTTTGTCTTTTGTCTTTCGACTTTTGACTCATTAGCCTTGCTTGCTCTGACGAGTAGCTTTAACCTCAGCAACGCAAGCGTCAGCAGGGTTGACAAATTTCAGACCCTCGATCTTCACGTCAGCAACGGCGATCTTCTTAGCGAGACCAAGCTCGGTAACGTCGATGTTGATGCGATCCGGGAATGCGGTGTAGATACCCTGAACTTTGAGTTTGCGCATGTTCTGAACCAGTTTACCACCGGCTTTAACACCCTCAGCGAGACCGTTCAGCTGAACCGGGATCTCTACTACAACCGGCTTCTTCTCGTCCACTGCGAGGAAGTCAATATGCAGCGTTTTGCCGTCAATCGGGTGGAACTGCAACTCTTTAACGATAGCTTTGGCCTTGGTGTCACCGATGGTCAGATCAACAATCTGGGTGTCCGGGCTGTAGATAAGCTTGCGAACGTCAGCTGCTGTTACTGTGAAGGTGGCGTTCAGACCACAACCGTAGATGTTGCAAGGAATCAATTCCTCTGCGCGAAGAGCCTTAGCGGCCTTCTTACCGTACTCGCTACGCGGAGTACCTACTAATGCGAATTCTTTCATTTTTTAATTTGTGTTACTCAATATGGGGCAGTAGTTGTTAATTGTCGTGATGCTGCCCGTATCCCATCACACGTACCCCTTTTTACTAAATGCCCTCCCTTGTGGGGAGGGGCAGGGAGGGGTTTACCCTTGAGTTGTCCACCGAGGAGTCGAACCTCGCTTCTCGGAACCAAAATCCGGTGTAATACCGATATACGAGTGGACAGTCGCGTTCGGCAACAAGTGTGCAACAGTTCATACCGCTCCGCTTAATGAACGGGCAACTTGTGCCTCCGCTCTCCCCAAAAATTAGAAATTTTCGGGGACCCCGTAATGGGTTTTAGCGAAAAAGCGTGCAAAATTACAACAAATTTTTGACATGACCAAATTTTTTGTAATAATTTTGCACTTTTTATGCTTTTTTTCTTATTTGGCAACTACCAGATAGTAGTTTTTCTTTCCTTTTTGGAAAAGAAGGTACTTTCCGTTGAGCAGATTTGCGTCCGTCAGCGGGGTTTGCGGATCGGTCAGTTTTTCTTTGTTCAAACTGAATCCGTTCGCCTGAATCATCTTACGTGCCTCGCCTTTGGAGGGGAAGATATTCGTGCGCTCGGCCAACAGATCCAACGGACCGATACCTGCTTTGAGGTCAACCATCGGAATCTCGTACTGCTCTACGCCGTTGAAGATATCGAGGAACGTAGCCTCGTCTAACGCGCGCAACGCGTCCGCGGTCGTGTTTCCGAATAAAATATTGGATGCCTCCACAGCAGCATTGTAGTCCGCCTCGCTGTGTACCATACAGGTTACCTCTTTCGCCAGACGTTTCTGGAGCACACGCAGATGAGGTGCCTCTTCGTGTTCCTTGATGAGTGCCTCAATCTCCTCGCGGCTGAGGCTCGTGAAGATCTTGATGTAACGTTTGGCATCATCGTCGGAGACGTTCATCCAGAACTGGAAGAACTTATACGGACTTGTGTATTTCTTGCTCAACCATACATTGCCGCTCTCAGTCTTGCCGAACTTACCGCCGTCGGCTTTGGTAATCAGCGGACAGGTGAGGGCGAAAGCAGTCTTGCCGTTCATCTTACGCATCAACTCGATACCCGTGGTGATGTTACCCCACTGATCCGAACCGCCCATTTGCATCAGGCAGTTCTTGTGCTCGTTCAGATAGACGAAGTCGTAGCCCTGCAGCAACTGATAGGTGAACTCGGTGAAGGACATACCTTGGCTGAACTCACCGTTGAAGCGTTTCTTGACGGAGTCTTTCGCCATCATATAGTTGACGGTGATGAGTTTGCCGATGTCGCGCGTGAAATTGATAAAGGTGTAGTCCTTCATCCAATCGTAGTTATTGACTAATTCCGCAGCGTTGGGTGCATCGCTGTTAAAATCAAGGAAATGCTCCAACTGCTCGCGGATACAAGCTACGTTATGACGCAGGATCTCCTCGGTCAGCAGGTTACGCTCCGCCGATTTGCCTGACGGGTCACCGATCATACCGGTAGCACCTCCGATGAGGGCGATAGGTTTATGACCGCAAGCCTGCAGATGACGCAGCATCATGATGCCACACAGGTGACCGATATGCAGACTGTCCGCTGTCGGGTCGATGCCCACGTAGGCGGTCGTTACTTCTTTATTCAACTGTTCTTCCGTGCCGGGCATGATATCCTGCAACATGCCTCTCCAGCGCAGTTCTTCTACAAAATTCTTCATATGATGATGTAATTATTTATTTCTCAAAACATAGATTGCTGTCCGTCGGGACTAAGGATCGTCTTGCCGAGGTGCTTGTACGCCAGTTCGGTAGCTTCGCGGCCTCGGGGGGTACGTTTGATGAAGCCCTCTTTGATGAGGTACGGCTCGTACACATCCTCGATAGTACCGGCATCTTCGCCCATAGCGGTAGCGATGGTGTTGAGTCCGACCGGACCGCCGCGGAACTTATCGATGATGGTGGTGAGCAGTTTGTTGTCGATCTGGTCGAGACCGAAGGTATCAATATTAAGCGCCTCTAACGCGTATTTGGCGATCTCTAAATCGATGGCTCCATTGCCCTTTACCTGCGCGAAATCACGCACACGACGCAGCAGAGCATTGGCTATACGGGGCGTACCGCGTGACCGACGGGCGATCTCACCTGCCGCTTTCTCGTTGATCTCCACGCCCAAGAGACGTGCCGATCGTTTGACGATACCGGCGAGGATGTCGGCATCGTAGTACTCCAAATGGCAGTTGATACCAAAACGCGCACGGAGCGGGCTTGTCAACAATCCGCTACGGGTAGTAGCACCGATGAGGGTGAAGTGATTGAGGTCGATCTGAATAGTGCGTGCCGAGGGACCTTTGTCAATCATGATGTCGATGCGGTAATCCTCCATTGCCGAATAGAGGTACTCCTCTACGATCGGACTCAGACGGTGGATCTCATCAATGAACAAGACGTCGTTGGGTTCAAGGCTTGTGAGTAGTCCAGCCAAATCACCGGGTTTGTCCAATACGGGACCCGAAGTCACTTTGAACCCGACGCCGAGTTCGTTGGCGATGATGTTGCTGAGGGTCGTCTTACCGAGTCCCGGAGGACCGAAAAGCAACACGTGGTCAAGACTCTCGCCGCGCAGTTTGGCTGCCTCGACGAAGATCTTGAGGTTCGATGTGACCTTGCTCTGTCCGGCAAAATCGGCAAAGCATAAAGGACGCAGGGCATTGTCCTGCTCTTTCTCGGTCATCTGGTTTCTTATATCAAATTCTGCCATAATCAACTGTTTAATGTTGCAGACCGGAACAAACTCTCCAAGTCTTCAATCTCTGTAATAAGCCGGTCGGCTTTGATCTGTCCGTGGTCCAGAATAACGACTCGGTCGCACATCTCGCGTACCTCCTGCATGATGTGCGTAGAGAGGATGACGGTGCGTTCTTTGCCTAAATCGCGAATGAGGGCGCGTATCTCAACCAGTTGGTTCGGGTCCAGACCTGTGGTGGGTTCGTCTAAAATGAGTAACTGCGGGTCTCCGAGCAGAGCTTGAGCAAGCCCCACACGCTGACGGTAACCTTTGCTCAACTCGCGGATGTGTTTGTGTTTCTCCGGCGTGAGACCGACCAGTTCAATGAGCTCCTTGGTCATTTGACTCTTGACATTGGACATTTTTGCCATGAACTCGAGGTATTCCGCCACGTACATCTCTTCGTAAAGCGGATTATTCTCCGGCAGGTATCCGATGCGAGGAGGCACCGAGACGGTACCTTTATCGGCACTCCAAAGACCGATCAGGATCTTCATCAGCGTCGATTTACCGGCTCCGTTGGGACCCAACAAACCCACCACTTGACCTTCCGGAATAGCCAGTGACACGTCGCGCAAAACCTGCTGCGAACCGAACGATTTACATATATGTTCTATCTGAACAGCCATAATCGGTTGCAAAGGTACTGCTTTTTTTTGACATACGCAAAAAAAATCGCCCCGAAGAGCGATTTTTTTTAAACTGTGGCTTCAATATTCCACACAAAAGCGCGTACACCGACTTCTTCGTTACGCATATCCAGCTTTTTGATGGACTCTAACAAGGTCGGTAACTGTTCGTCTTCGACCACCGTGATGACGCATGAGTTCATCTCCGGCCAAGCGTGTGTACCACGGCGGGGTTCACCGCCGTTGGTACCACGACCTTGTACTTGCTCAAAGAACGTAAAGCCCTTGATGCCTAAGACATCCAACATATATTCGACACGGCCTGTATTCGCTTGATTGAATACGATCATTACTGATTTCATAAAACTTTATTTTTTTCGTAATTACGTAATTACGTGATGACGTAATGACGGAGTTATTTCTTTACTTTGAGATCCATGAAGATAAACTTCTTGCGGAGTGCTTCCTGTTTGTCGCGGTCGCCGTGGCGGGACATGACACCGTAGAGCACAGGCACTACGTAGAGCGTCAGGAAAGTCGAGACGGTCAGACCGCCGATGACGACGATACCTAACGGCTGCCACATCTCGGCACCTTCACCGGAAGACACCGCC
>JAFXWI010000035.1 GCA_017542915.1 Paludibacteraceae bacterium | reverse complement strand
TATGGAGTGCCGGTGCTCTTCGGACCGAACTACCAGCATTTCCGCGAAGCCAAAGGTCTGATCGCTTCCGGCGCTGCACGAAGCATCAAGAGCTACAAAGAGGCGGAAGAAGCTTTCGACACCGCCCTTGACCAATATCAAACCCTCGGCATCAAAGCGGCTGAATACGTAGCCGCCGAAACAGGTGCTACGGAGAAGATCTACAACGAGATATTTAATTAACAAATCACAAATCACAATTCACAAAGGGCTCGCGGAATTTGGTGCAAACTGAAAAGATCCGTACGGACTCATATCTTTGTACAGAACTTTGTAGGACGCTTTGTAATTTGTGAATTATAAATTATAAATTGTTTGACTATGGCTCAGAAACCTTCTATTCCCAAAGGCACGCGTGACTTCGGTCAACTCGAAATGGCACGCCGTAATTATATCTTCGACACAATCAAGAGTGTCTTTTCCTTGTATGGTTTTCAACAGATAGAGACTCCCGCAATGGAGAACATCGGTACCCTCATGGGTAAGTACGGAGAGGAAGGCGACAAACTCCTTTTCCGCATCCAGAACAGCGGAGAGAAAGCCTCTCTGGCGCCGGAGAAAGGTCTTCGTTATGACCTGACCGTTCCTTTTGCGCGTTACGTGGTACAACACCGCGAAGAGCTCTCTTTCCCCTTCAAGCGTTTCCAGATTCAGCCCGTCTGGCGTGCCGACCGTCCGCAGAAAGGACGTTACCGCGAGTTCTATCAATGCGACGTGGATGTCATTGGTTCGGACAGCCTGCTCGGTGAGTTGGAGCTTATCCAGATCGTAGAGGAGGTCTATCGCCGTCTCGGCATCCGTGTGTGCCTGCATATCAACAACCGTAAGATCCTTGCCGGTATCGCCGAAGTCATCGGTGCGCCGGATAAGATCGTGGACATCACCGTAGCGATCGACAAACTCGATAAGATCGGTGTAGAAGCCGTTAACAACGAACTCAAAGAACGCGGGCTGAGCGATGAGCAGGTTGCTTCGCTCCAACCCATCCTCAACCTCAGCGGAACCACTGCTGACAAGCTCACCGCCCTCAAGACCATCCTCGCCACCAGTGAAACAGGTCTCAAGGGTGTAGCGGAGATGGAAGAGATATTCAGTCTAACAGACGCAGTCGGTCTAACAGCGGAGCGGTCTAACAGCGAAGCGGTCCAACAGCGAAGCGGTCTTTCCATCGAACTCGATCTCTGCCTTGCCCGCGGACTGAACTACTACACGGGTGCTATCTTCGAGGTCAAAGCCTTGGACGCGCAGATCGGTTCCATCACCGGTGGTGGTCGTTATGACAATCTGACGGGTATCTTCGGTCTGCCGGGAGTCTCGGGTGTCGGCATCTCCTTCGGCGCAGATCGTATCTACGACGTGCTGACCGAGTTGGATCTGTTCCCCAAAGAGCTGCAATCGACAACCCAAGTGCTCTTCGCCACCTTCGGACAAGACGAACTGCGCTACGCCCTCCGTTGGGCAAAAGAGCTCCGTGCGAACAACATCGCCGTGGAGGTCTATCCGGAACCGACCAAGATGAAGAAACAGATGAGTTACGCCGATGACAAAAAGATCCCATATGTTGCCATCGTCGGCAGTAACGAGATGGACACCAATACCGTCATGCTCAAGAATATGGCGTCCGGAGAACAACAACAAGTAACACTTGAACAATTATGCACGATACTGTAAAAGAGTTTGACCAAGTAAACGCTCAATGCCGCGAGATCTTCATTGACAAGATGTCCGACTACGGTCCCTCTTGGCGAATCTTCCGTCTGCACGGGATCACCGACCAACTCTATATCAAAGCCTGCAACATCCGTCAGCGTCAAGAGACCGGAGTGAGTCTGGTGGGCGATGAGATAGAGAGTAACTTACGCGCCATCGTCAATTACGGCGTCATGGCAATCATCCAAGACCGTAAAGGCTACGCCGATGCCATCGACATGAGCACCGAAGAAGCCACCAAGTTATACGACGAGGTCATTCATGAAGCCAAGGAACTGATGCTCCGTAAGAACCACGACTACGGAGAGGCTTGGAGAGAGATGTCCAAAGAAGGGATCGTCGATATGATCCTTGCGAAAATCATCCGCATCAAGACTATCCTCTCCAACGGCGGCAAAACGATCGCTTCCGAAGGCGTCGAAGGCAACTATTTCGACATTATCAATTACGCCATATTCGACCTCATACATTATGAGATGTGAGACCGCTGCGCTCAAGGACAATGGACAATGGACAATATACTATTATGAAAAAAGCTAAACATATTATCGGAAGTTGCGCTCGTACTATTTTAGCGCTGACTTTCCTCTTCTCCGGTTTCGTCAAAGCAGTCGATCCGCTGGGCACCGTCTATAAAATAGAAGATTACCTCAAGGCTTTCGGTGGGTTCTTCACCGACCTGCTGCCTTTGGCAGAAGTAGCAGCCATCATCCTCATTTCCGCAGAATTGATCCTCGGTGTATGTATGTTTTTCAACGTACGCACCCCTTGGACGAGTTGGCTCTCACTGCTCTTCTATCTCGTGATGACACCTCTCACGCTCTGGATTGCACTCACGAATCCGGTCTCGGACTGCGGTTGTTTCGGTGACGCACTGGTGCTTACCAATTGGCAGACCTTCTGGAAAAATATCGTCTTACTGACGCTTGTGATTATTCTGCTTATCTGCCGCAAAGCGATCCCGCAGACTTTTGTTTGGCAAGCCGAACTGGGCATTGCCCTCATCACCTTCTTCGCAGGCATCGGATTGATGGAATATACGTACCACCATCTGCCCATCATGGACTTCCGTCCGTATAAAATCGGCAATAACATCCCCGAACTGATGGAGATTCCCGAAGGAGCCGAACCCGATGTCTATGAGACGACCCTTATCTACTCCAAAGACGGCGTAGAGCAGGAGTTCACGCTGGATAACTACCCCAAGGGTGACTCCACATGGCATTTTGTGGATCAGAAATCCGTGCTCGTCAAGAAAGGCTACGAAGCACCTATTCATGACTTCGAGATTCTCACCATGGACTTTGAGGACATCACCTATGACATCCTCGAATCCGAAGAGCCCGTGACGCTTGTGACGATGTATGACCTCCATAAAACCGACCGCAAGCAGACCGACAAACTGCTGCGCCTCTATACCGAATGTACTCTGCGCGGCGAGAAATGCTATTTCCTCACCGGTTCGGGAGAAGATGATATATGGGCGTTTGCGGAGGAATTGGGTCTGGACGAAGAGCAGACCGAGCACCTCTTCTGCACGATTGATCCTGTGACACTCAAGACCATCGTCCGTGCCAACCCGGGTGTCTTCGTTGTACAAAACGGAACCATCATCGACAAATATAACTTGAGGCAAAAATAAATGCTCTTTCAGTTCATCATATCGCTGCCCATGATGCTATGCTTCTTCTGGAGCATTTTCTTCATGGTGCGTTTCTATCGCGGAAGTGATGAACCTCTTGTCAAGGGAACGATTTTGCTTTTCTACATCGCCGCCACCATTCTTTACACAGACCATTGGCTCTATTTCTCGGGGCTTCGGAGTTTCTGGGGAGAGTATAGTTACAGCGTAGCGAACCTCTGCGTATATCCTTTATATTACGCGTACCTGCGCGCTATCACGCGTACGAAGAAGAACATAGAGTTACCGCTTCTATTCCTTCCGGCGGTGCTGGTGGCTTTGTTATTCCCGCTCGGAGCGATGCTCCGAATACCCAACTGGAGGGATTCCCTAATCTTCGCACGGGTGTGCTTTGCGATTGAAGTCATCTGGGTCTGGTGGCGCGGGTATCAGATTCTGAGGGATGCACGAGTACGGATGGATGACGCCTATTCGGACGACCGCAGTTACCTATTGCACCCTCTTTATCTGATTCAGCATTTCTTGGGTGTCACAGCGGGTGTCTCCATGCTTCTCAATCTGCTGGGACGGGATTTCTTCGCAGCACATATGATGGTCACGATACCCGCGGTGCTCATGTCGGTGCTTCTTTATGGACTGGGCTACGTAGCCGCACATACTACTATCCCGAGAGAGACCATCGCTTCCGAGGAACCGCAGATACAAGAACCGACACCCGAAGAAACCGATGAACTAATGATGCAGATTAGTACCGTCCTCCGCGAACAGAAATTGTTCGTTTCTCCCGAACTTACTATCCAAGATTTGGCGACAGCCATACATAGCAATCGCACTTACGTCAGTCAATGTATCAACCGCCGCACCGGACTCAGTTTCTCACAATTAGTGACCCGCTACCGCGTGGAGAACGCCGAGCTTATTCTTCGGTCGGAGAACTATAGCTCTGACCATGAGGCTATCACGGATGCGATGGAACTGAGCGGTTTCAGCTCTGACAAGACTTTCTACCGTGCCTTCAAAGAGATAACAGGCACCACTCCGCTCCAGTATAGGAAGCTAAATGCCCCGGAGCAAGCCCTCTAATCCACCCTTTTTCCCATAAAATCTCTCTCATCCCTGTCACCCGCGTGATGGGGATAATTGTTTAAGTGCGATTTTTTTGCATCTTTTTTGTCTGAAAAATTGCGTGACCATTTGTCCTTTTGTCCATTTGTCCATTTTGTCCTTTTGTAAACTATTCATTTATAGCTAATTATGATGAAATGGACAAATGGACAATATGGACACACAACAACATCTCTCGGGCATCAGACTTTTGTCGGTCCAATCTCGATGGTATATCGGTCCAATCTCGATGGTATCCTAGACCATTGCCGTTATTATTGACTTACCACCGTGGACATCCTTGCCCCTTAACACTAATAAATAAAAAGGCCGGACGAAAAGAGACGGAATGGCAATTTTTACACAAAAGTGTCAAAATTTACGCACTTTGAGCCTGCAAAATAAAAATTTGTACGATTTGAGAGTCGAATTGTACGATTTGAGAATGAAGTTTCAAAAAAAAGTTGTACTTTTGCAGCGCATTTTGATATACACATGCACATGATGCGTCGCATACATAGAATCCTCCTCCTCTTCGCGCTCCTCATCGGGGGTGTGGGGATGAGCTATGTGCAGGCGGCGAATGTGACGCTGACGGTTACAGCAAGTCCGGCGGCGGGTGGTCAGGTGCGGATTGCTAACGGAGCTTGGACAACTTCAACGAACGGCACAACCTCAAGAAGTGTTGCGCAATCTACGCCCACGAGCATCTCCGCTCAGGCTGCTTCGGGATACACGTTCTCCAAATGGAGCGACAATAACACCAATGCCACTCGAGCGGTACAGATTACGAAAAACACCACTTACACCGCATATTTTATTCCCAACTCGGTGACATTGACTGTGACGTCCAATAATATCAACTATGGTACGGTCACCGGTGGTGGCACGTATAATTACAATACCTCCGTTACCCTTACTGCTACTCCGAAAACCGGATACCATTTCGTCCAATGGAGCGATGGTAACAAGAATGCCAGCCGTACGGTTACGGTAACCGCCAATGCCTCTTATCAAGCAACCTTCGCTGCCAACCAGTATACGATTAAGTTCGTCAATAACGGTACGACTTTGCAGACCTTGACGGTTAACCATGGTGTCAAACCAAGCTATACGGGTTCTACGCCTACCAAAACGGCTACGGCGCAATATACCTATACCTTCAGCGGTTGGAGTCCGACTATTGTGGCTGCGACAGCCGATGCTACCTATACGGCGCAGTTCAGCAGTACCGTCCGTTCCTATACGATTCGTTTCTTGAACGGCTCTTCCGTCTTGCAGAGCAGTAGTGTAAAATACGGCACAACGCCTAGTTATACCGGTTCCACTCCGACCAAGGCATCTACGGCGCAATACAGTTATACCTTCTCCGGTTGGAGTCCTGCCATCTATGCCGTCAATAAAGCGCAGGACTACGCGGCGCAGTTCAGCAGTACCGTGCGGAGTTATAAGATCACCGGTGCATCTGCCAACACCAATATGGGAACGGTCAGCGGAACGGCGACGAAACAATACGGTCAGACGGTGACCTTGACCGCCACGCCAAAGGATTGCTATAAGTTCGTGCAATGGAACGACGGCAACACCTCCAACCCGCGTACGGTGACGGTAACCGCAGCGAAAACATATACTGCGACATTTGAGGAAAACACCTATAGCGGTAACTGCGGGGCAACAGGCAATGAGGCTAACGTACAGTGGTCGCTCAATATGTGTACGGGAACCCTTTCTATTACAGGAACAGGAGCGATGAAGGATTATAATAGTAACAGCACACCGTGGGATTCCTATAGAGCATCGATTAAGTCGATTACAATAGCCAATGGAGTGACACATATCGGAAGCAGTTCTTTCCATTATTGTGCTGCTACTTCCGTCACTATTCCTAGTAGTGTCATAACCATTGGAGATTTTGCGTTCTTTCGTTGTGCCTCTCTCACCTCAATAAATATTCCCAGTAGCGTCACGACCATTAACTTTGAAGCATTTATGGGGTGCTCTTCTCTAACTTCCGTGACAATCCCGAATAGCGTGACCGGTTTAGGAATGGGTGTATTTGAAGATTGTACATCTCTAACCTCAGCAACACTTTCGAATAGCATTACGACTATCCCGAGTGGACTTTTTGTGGGATGTTCTGCGCTAACCTCTGTAAAGATTCCCAACGGCGTGACCCTTATAGATGGTTACGCATTCGCGGAATGTTCTTCTTTGCCCTCAGTGACCATTCCTAATAGTGTTACGATGCTCGGATATAGAGTGCTTTATAAATGTACCAGTCTAAAGGATATTTATGTATCCTGGACAACACCTGATGCTATTCCTGAGTTTCCGAGCGATATACCAACCGGTTCCGCTATCAGGCTCCATATTCCTTGCGGCACAAAATCCATATATCAGGCCCCATCCGGTTGGAAAAGTTATACCCATGTTGAAGAAATCGCAGCCGGTACATGCGGTACCAATCTGACGTGGGTACTTGAATGTGATAGTACGCTGCGTATCAGCGGAACGGGAGATATGACGAACTTTGGTAATAGTAGCCAACCATGGAAAAATATATCGCATCTGATTAAACATGTAGTGATCGAAGAAGGCGTTACTTCGATTGGTAACAATGCATTCTATCAAATGGATATTGTGACCGTTACGAATCCGAGTACTCTGAAAACAATAGGCTTAACGGCCTTCTATAGATGCCATCAATTAGAGCGTATCAATTTCCCGAACGGCATGACATCTATCGGTAATAGCGTGACCGGGCATGGTCCGTTCTATGAATGTACCAGTCTAAAAGCCATCTACATCCCTGCCAGCTTGACGTTTATCAACTCGGATACCTTCTTGCGGTGTTACAGTCTGACCTCTATAGTGGTGGATCCGGCGAATCCAAAGTATGACAGCCGCGATAACTGCAATGCGATCATTGAAACAGCCACCAATAAGTTATGGTACGGATGCCAGACTACGGTCATTCCGGACGGAGTAAAAACAGTTGCTCAATTTGCATTTGAGTACCAGCATAATTTGAAATCTATCCGTATCTCCAATACGGTAACCCATTTTGAAATATCTGTATTCAGAGAATGCGAGAACCTGAAGGATATCTATGTGGAATGGACCACTACTCCTCCGCAGGATGTATTGACCTCTTGGTATGAACATGAGAACCTCGATGCTACGATCACCATCCATGTGCCGTGCGGCTACGAGAGTCTCTATAGCTCTTCCTCGGCTTGGAACCGGTACCAGATCGTGGACGACCACCTCAAGGGAGGTATGTGCGGTGCGCAAGGATCGAACCAGACCTGGATGCTCTCCTGTGACGGTCATTTGGAAATCAAAGGTATCGGTGCGATGGCGAATTACAGTGCCGGCGGTGCTCCTTGGTACGAATACAAAGATGCCATTCATACCGTCACGTTTGCGGATGGAATCAATACCATCGGTGAGAATGCTTTCGCCGGTTTTACTAACCTGACGGATATCTATGCGCCGTGGACAGAGAATATCCCTGTTCTGCCGGCAAGCAATAATCCGCAATCATCCGTCACACTGCACATTGCATGTAGCGCCATCAGCGACTATCAGGCTGCCGGTTGGGGCAACTATACCGTCGAAGCCGAATACACCGCTTCCGGTACCTGCGGAGCGCAAGGAAGCAATGTTACATGGACCTACTGCGGTGGAGTCCTTACTATCAGCGGAACAGGTGCGATGAAAAATTACACGTACGCTGATGCGAATACTGTACCTTGGTATTATTTCAGAACATATAATATTACTTCTATTGTCATCGAAGAAGGTGTGACCGATATCGGTGATTATGTGTTCTTCGGGTGTTCCAGTGTAACATCTGTGACTATTCCGAATAGCGTTACCAGTATAGGAAATGCAGCATTTAGAAATTGTTCCTCTTTGGCGTCCATAACCATTCCGGAGACAGTACTAACTATCGGCAATTTAGCGTTCTATAGTTGTCCTGCGTTGACCTCTATCACCTTTCCTAATAGTGTTACAAGTATTGGAAATGCAGCACTAAACTATTGTAGTGCTTTGGAGGATATCTATGTCTCATGGACAGAGAACATTCCGACATGGATTTCTATGACCAATAGAGACCCACAACCAAGTATCACCCTCCATGTGCCCTGTGGAACGGACGAATTATACAATGCCGCCAACGGCTGGAAGGATTATACCATCGAAGCAGATATTCCCAATGTCAAATCCGGCACGTATGGACCGGATAATATCGAGTGGACCTTTGATTATTGCGATAGCCTGTTGACGATCACCGGAAACGGCGAGTTGCTTTGTGACGAAAATACCTGGGGACCCAATGCCGGAGGTATCAATCCCAATGCTGTCAAAAATGTGTTTATCGGAAAAGGCGTTACGTATCTCGGTATCTACACGCTTTCGTACATGACCAATATCGAGTATATTGAGATAGAAGAAGGTCATCCTACCCATCGGACGGGCTGCAATGCGATCATTCGCATCGGCTCCGAGCAGGAAGGCGATACCCTCATCTTCGGTTGTCCGCATACCGTCATTCCGACTACCTGTACCACCATCCGCGGCTATGCTTTCTGGGATAACCACCACGTTACAGAGATGACTATTCCTTCCTCGGTGAAGCAAATAGCGAATATGCAAGGCTCCCTGTGGCAGGGCAATAACGGACAAGTATTCTATACCAGCAATTCTGCTTCGGAAGGATTGAAAGACCTATATGTCGAATGGACCAAACTCGAAGACATTCCTGCCGTGCCCAACAACCGCTTAGGAGACATGACCAAAGTTCGGCTCCATGTGCCTTGCGGTACTACCTCCTTGTACAAGCAAGTGACCGGATGGTCGAAATTCAAAGAATACATAGAAGAATCCGCCACTTTCACCATCACCGTCCAAGCCGAAGACCCCACCATGGGCGATGTAAGCATCGTGGTGAATTAAAAATTAAAAATTAAGAATTAAGAATTCAAAATGAACAAAAAATATTAACTAATTAACACACCAAATTATTATGAAAAATTTTATTTATCGTGCCTTTACGGCTAAGAAAAATCAAATTTTAGTGCTTTGCGCAAGCCTCGTATGCGCTGTAAACGCTTTTGCTCAAGCAAACGAAAGTAAGGATGTAGCCTGCGACGGTTCCGTTCAAATCACTGCTACCCCGAAAGCCGGTTTCCACTTTGTACAATGGAACGACGGTAACACCGACGCAACCCGTACGATCGCAAACATCAAGGAAGCGAAGATCTTTACCGCTACTTTCGCTGCCGATGAGACCACTATTCCTGAGGACGTCGTAGTAGTAGATGTGAACGGTGATCCCGTAGTTCTTCCGGTTGCACACAGCACCACGCTGTATTACAAAGCAGAGAACGCAGACGACTGTCAGCGCTTCGTACACTGGTCTGACATCAACGATCCGACCGATCCGAACTACGCTATCAACCCGCGTCCGTTCGTTTACAACGGTGTACTCCCGACCTTCACTCCGGTATTCGAGACCATCATCTACAACGTAACTGTTAACGCAGACGACGCGACCCACGGTGACGTAACCGTAACGGTGATACCGTAAACAATGTACAATTAACAATTATCAATTAACAAGGCGTCCTACAATTTTAGGTGCAAAACTAATAGAACCGTACGTGTCATAAAAGTCCGTACCAGGTTTTAATAGCCCTTTGTACATTGTAAATTGTACATTGTAAATTATAATGCGGCGTGCGCTGCTATACATATTATTCATGGTCCTCGCGGTGCCGATAGGGGCAGTCGAGGTGCCTTGCGGAACGTGGATTGAACTACGGGCCACCACCTCTGTTGACGATTGGCATTTTGACCATTGGAGCGACGGAGATACGTCTGCCGTGCGGCAAGTCGAAGTGCTTGGCGATGCGCATTACGTGGCGTATTTCGCCCCTAACTGCGGCGACTATCCTGCCCTACCCGTCGTCACGCTCTACGACTGGCTCATCATGCTCGATATGCGAACCATCAACGCCAAAGGGTATTTCTTCGGCGAGGAAGCCGTCACGTGGTACCGAGTCCGCGGAGCACCGGATAAACTGACCGACGGAGCGTCCGCCGATGACGAACGCATGGGTACAGGCTATTCGCTCACCATCGATCAGTCCTTCAAAGGCACAGGCGACTACTATGCCTCGGTCGATGTCAGCAGTAGTCCGTCAGGTGTACTGTGTACCGACCTCATGCGGTCTCTCATCGTCCATTATTCGTCCACGACTCCTGCCGCTGTACCGCCGCTGTTGGAACCCACAATGGTGCGAGCCAATGAACCGCAACGGCTCTTGCGACTGAACCCCAATGCGCCGACGACTGTCACCATCTATGACATAGCCGGGCATCGCTTGCAGACCCTCTCCGCCGATGGTGTGGAGCGGATGAGCCTGCAAGCAGAGGGTGTCGCCGGATGCTATCAGGTTGTCGTCCAAAACGGCGAACAACGAACCGTCCTGCGATACATAGTCGTCCAATGACAAATGACCAATGACCAATGACAAATGACAAATGTAAAATACTAATCCTCTGTACTCTGTATTCTGTACTCTGTACTCCCCTTTGGGCACAAACCTCCATGCTCTCGATTGGTGTGCGTGGCGGCGGGCAGACCTATCTGCCTACTGCTGCGGTCGGAGCAACGGGGGAGGTGAAACCCGGCATCGGAGGAACAGGCGCATTGGACGTGCGCTATACATATTACGGATCAGCCGCTTCGCAGGTTCAATTAGGTGTTGCTGTCGGTGCAGGTTTCGGATACGGCACAGCGGGCATCAAAGGCACGAATATGGACAGCTATACGAACATCGACTACTTAGGCAACAAGATGGATTATTCCATCAATGCCACTTACTCTCTCAAAGATCAATTTGCCAAAGTCGATGTGTCCCTACTACTCGCTATGCGTTTTGGCGGAGTGACGCTGAATGTCGGTCCGCGTTTCATGTTGCCTTTTGCCGCTTCCTCGGCACTCACTATCCGCCAATCCACCATCGATGCGTATTATCCCGCTTATAATGTGCATGTGACCGACCAACTCATCACAGGCAAACTGGAAACGCCGTACCAACAAACTACTACTTCCTCATTACCGCAATATGCTGCCCTCATGGCATTGGAGATCGGCTACGAGTGGACGCTGAATACCAACCACAGCCTCGGCGTCCAGCTCTTTGCCGACATCGCCGTCTGGACTCCCAAAACCACTAATCCCCTAACCTCTAATCCCCTAATCCAAGTTGCTCCCATCAGCAACGCTAATGACCCCGTTCCCTCCGTAACAGTCAACTCCCCTGCTGCGCTTATCTCCAGCCGCCGCTATCTTGACTTCGGCATCCGTGCCTATTACGCCTTCTCTTCCTCTTCCGCCCGTCGTTCTCCTGCCCGTGACACCCGTCTTCACCACAACCGCTACCGCTGGTGGTAAACAAAACGACACGCCCACATGACCCGTCGAATCCATAGAATCGTCCTCCTTTTCGTGCTCCTTCTCGGGTGCGCGGGGATGAACTATATGCAGGCGGCAACATATAGCGGTACCTGCGGCGCTGCCGGCAACGAAGCCAATGTGATGTGGGCTGTGGATACCGAAAGCGGTGTGCTCTCCATTTCCGGAACAGGGGCGATGAAGGATTATAATACTGTAGCATCACTAAATGGGCTGAGGACCCCTTGGAGGAATTATGGCACCTATGTCAAGACCCTTATCATAGGAAGTGGAATCACACATGTAGGTGTTACGGCATTCTCTCTAACATGTGGGAGTATAAAGGATGTGTATGTCTCATGGACAGGAGCTTCGATACCGACAGCCAACATGATTTCTCTTTTTCCAGTCAAGTTGCATATTCCTTGCGGTCAGTCTGCCAACTATACCAACAAGAATTGGATAAATTTATATACCTTGGTGGAAGAGACACATGGCACATGTGGAGCGAACGGTACAAATCTTATTTGGGCGCTCTCTTGCGACAACAAGACACTTACCATTCACGGAACGGGAGCAATGGTGCATTATTGGGCGTATGAGGATATTCCGTGGTGGAACTACCGAGGCTCGATACAACGCATTGTGATAGAAGAAGGGGTTACCACCATTGGCAACCATGCGTTTGTTCAGTGTTCCAACCTTACCTCTGTTTCTCTACCTAATACGCTGACTGCGATCAGTTATTTGGCTTTCGGCCATTGTACCGGTCTTCCTACGCTCGTTATCCCTTCTTCGGTAACTTCTATGGCGGGGATGTTTATTCATAATACACCTTCTTTAACGGATGTCTATGTCTCATGGACAGGCGATGCCGTACCCGATATGCCGGCCGATATCCATCCCCACGATGCGTCTCAAAAACGGCTGCATATACCTTGCGGGCAAGCTGCTAACTATATAGCAAAAGGATGGAACACCAAGTTTACTTTAGAGCAAGAAAATACGCATTATACCATCACCGTCGAATCCGATGACTTGAGTATGGGAACGGTGGATGCAATAAAAATTGATAATTGATAATTGAAAATTGATAATTAACGATATTTTCACAATTAAACACACCAATCAAAATGAGAAAAATGACATTTTTGCTGGCATGCTGCCTGATGGCGGTGACAGCTTGGGCAACCAACCCCTTAGAGACGGACTGCGGCGACAACGTACAGATCACCGCTTCTCCGACCGAAGGCTATCACTTCGTGAAGTGGCAAAAAGGCGGCGCTGACTTCGTCGGCAACGACGTGAACCCGCTTACCATCTCAAGCGTGGACGCAAGTGCCACCTATCGTGCTTTCTTCGCAATCAATGTGTACAACTACAAGTTCGTCAATTATGACAATAGCGAACTGGATGCAGGCACCATCGAGCATGGTCAGACACCGGTCTACAACGGTGTTACTCCTCCCACCAAGCCTTCTTCCCCGCAGTATAATTACACCTTCTCCGGCTGGAGTCCGAACATCGGTCCTGTGACCGCAGAAAACACGGTCTTCACGGCACAGTTCGATGAAGTATTGCGTTCGTACACGATCACCTTCCTGAACTGGGATGGTTCTGTTTTGCAGTCCTCGGATTGGAACTATGGCGAGACTCCTTCTTACAACGGTGCAACGGATCCTGTCAGACCTGCAGATGCAGAGAATACGTACGTGTTTACCGGTTGGAATGAGCCTATCGTGTCAGTTACGGGTGAGAAGACTTATACTGCCGTATATTCCAATACCACTAATTCGTACACGATCACTTTGGCGGCAGGAGAAGGCGGTACGGTTACCGGCGCCGGTACATTCACTTACGGTACGGAAGTTACGATCACCGCTACGCCGAACGACTGCTACGAGTTCGTGAAGTGGTCGGATAACGACACCAACCCGAGCCGCACGTTCACTGTAACAGGCGATATGAATGTAACAGCTGAGTTCACCAAGATCAAGTATGTCATTACCGTTGAATCCGACGATGCGAACCAAGGAACCGTAGATGCGGTTAAGTTGTAAGACATATGGCATCCTTCTCGCGTTAAGCATAGGCCTCAGTGGGCGCGCTGCGTCCATTGAGGCACTATGCGGCACGTGGTACGAACTGCGTGCTACACCGATGGAAGACTGGCATTTTGACCATTGGAGCGACGGAGATACCTCTGCCGTGCGGCAGGTCGAAGTGCTTGGCGATGCGCATTACGTGGCATATTTCGCACCCAACTGCGGGGACTATCCGGCCTTGCCTGTCGTCGCGCTCTACGACTGGCTCATCATGCTCGATATGCGAACCATCAACGCCAAAGGGTATTTCTTCGGCGAGGAAGCCGTCACGTGGTACCGTGTGCGTGGTGCACCGGATAAACTGACCGACGGAGCGTCCGCCGATGACGAACGCATGGGTACAGGCTATTCGCTCACCATCGATCAGTCCTTCAAGGGTACCGGTGACTACTATGCCTCCGTCGATGTGAGCAGTAGTCCGTCAGGTGTACTGTGTACCGACCTCATGCGCTCCCTCATCGTCCATTATTCGTCCACGACTCCTGCCGCTGTACCGCCGTTGTTAGAGCCTACCGTGGTGAGACCAAACGAATCGCAGCGAATACTGCGACTGAACCCCAATGCGCCGACGACTGTCACCATCTATGACATCGCCGGACATCGCCTGCAGACCCTCTCCGCCGATGGTGTGGAGCGGATGAGCCTGCAAGCAGAGGGTGTCGCCGGATGCTATCAGGTTGTTGTCCAAAACGGCGAACAACGAACCGTATTACGATATATTGTAATAAAGTGAAAATTGAAAAGTGAAAATTGAAAGGATACATAGAATAGTT
>JAFXWI010000034.1 GCA_017542915.1 Paludibacteraceae bacterium | reverse complement strand
TACCTTTGCAGCCACAAATCAATTTAATACCAGAAGTGAAACATATTGTAGTTCGATTTTGCGGAGATTCGGGCGACGGCATGCAGCTGACAGGTAACATGTTTGCCCAATTGGCTGCGGAAATGGGTCATGAGATCTCCACTTTGCCGGATTTTCCGGCAGAGATTCGTGCGCCGCAAGGTACATTAGGCGGCGTGAGTGCTTTCCAAGTAGAGCTGGGTAGTGAGGTGTATACCTCGGGTGACAAAGCGGATGTGGTCGTAGCGATGAATGCGGCGGCATTGAAAGTGTGTGCGTTAGGTTCGCATTTCAATCATCCGCAGGCGCATTTTGATGAGGCGTTCTCTCTGTTCCATCGCAACGCCATCGTGATCGTGGACACCGACTCGTTGACGGACAAGGACTTGGAGAAAGCCCTCTATCACACGGATAACCCCTTCACGGAATTGGGGCTTCCGGAGAGTGTGCAGATCGTGTCGGTGGCGCTGACGACGCTGACCAAAGAGGCACTCAAAGACAGCGGCATGGACAATAAGTCCGTGCTCAAATGCCGGAATATGTTCGCCTTGGGGCTGATCTATTGGCTGTTTGACGAACCGATGGAGAAAGCAATCCATCTCTTGGAAGAGAAGTTCAAGAAGAAACCGGCGTTAGTAGCTCCGAACGCGAAAGTGATAGTGGACGGTTATAACTACGGTCAGAACCTCGCCATTAGTCAATTAATAATTAATAATGAACAATTAACATCTCGTGAAGCGGGTATGCCCGCAGGACATTATACTTCGATTGCGGGTAACAAAGCGACAGCGTGGGGTTTGATTGCGGCGGCAGAGAAAGCCGGAAAGAAACTGTTCTTGGGTTCGTACCCGATCACCCCTGCTACGGATATACTCCATGAGTTAGCAGCACGCAAAGATATGAACGTCATGACTGTGCAGGCGGAGGACGAGATTGCCGGTGTTTGTACGGCTATCGGTGCAGCTTTCGCCGGAGACCTCGCTTGTACCTCGACTTCCGGTCCGGGTCTGAGCCTCAAATCCGAAGCGATCGGTTTGGCAGTGATGGCTGAGTTGCCGTTGGTGGTGATCGATGTGCAGCGCGGTGGACCGAGTACGGGACTGCCGACGAAGACCGAACAGACGGACTTGCTGCAGGCTCTCTATGGGCGTAACGGTGAGTGTCCGGCGGTGGTGATTGCCGCTTCGAGCAGCGCTAACTGCTTCGATTATGCGTACGAGGCATGTAAAATCGCTCTGGAGAATATGACGCCGGTTATTTTATTGACAGATACCTATTTGGCGAACGGATCAGCCTTGTGGCGGATACCGAAATTGGCGGAACTGCCGGAGATCAAGCCGCAGAGTGTGCCTGAGGAGCTGAAGGGACATTATAACCCCGCGTTGCGTGACGAGCGCGGTGTGCGTTATTGGGCGTACCCGGGAATGGAGGGCTACGAGCATCGTAACATCGGTCTGGAACGCGATGCGACCAAAGGAACCATCTCCACGAACCCCGAGAACCACGAGCAGATGGTTCTTGCCCGCAAGCATAAAATCGAACAGATTGCCAATACCATTCCTGAGTTGAAAGTAATTAATGGAAATGATGGAATGAGCGCGGCAAAGCCGCTCAATGGTGCAAATGGTGTTTTGCTCGTGGGCTGGGGTAGTACGGAAGGTCATCTGCACGCAGCAGCGAATGAGTTAGGCTGCGATTTGGCGCATTTCAATTATATATGCCCGCTGCCGAAGAACACACGCGAGGTGCTCAGCCAATACAAACGTATCATCGTTTGTGAACTGAACACAGGTCAGTTTGCAGCGTACTTGCGTGCGCAGTTCCCGGATCTGAAGATCGAGCAGTACAACGAGATTCAAGGACAGCCTTTTGCTGTTGAACGCATCGTGCGCTACGCGCAAACAGCGATTTGAGATTTGAAATTTGACATTTGAAATTTGAAAATTATGGAAGCATCTCAATTTAAATCTGATCAATATGTACGTTTCTGCCCGGGTTGCGGCGATCACGCGATTTGTATGGCGCTGCAGAAAGCGATGGCGCAGATAGGTGTTCCGACCCACGAGGTGGCAGTGATCTCCGGTATCGGTTGTTCAAGCCGTATGCCGCACTATCTGAACACGTACGGTTTTAATACGATCCATGGTCGCGGCGGTGCGATCGCGACCGGTGTCAAGACGGCGCATCCCGAACTGACCGTTTGGCAGATGAGCGGTGACGGTGACTGTCTCGCTATCGGCGGTAACCATTTCATTCATGAGATTCGGCGAAATGTAGATCTCAACGTATGCCTGTTCAACAACCGCATCTACGGTCTGACCAAAGGTCAGTATTCGCCGACGAGTCCGAAGGGTTTTGTCAGTAAGTCCTCCCCGTTCGGGACTGTAGAGCGTCCTTTCGTTCCGGCACAACTCGTCTTAGGAGCAGGCGGTACGTTCTTTGCCCGCACGCTGGATGTCGATATGCCGACTACGGTTGATTGTCTCGTGGCGGCACAGCAACATAAAGGCTGCTCGGTAGTGGAGTGTCTGGTGAACTACGTGATCTTCAATAACGGCACGCACGCGTGGATAGCTGATCGCGAGCAACGCGCCGAGCATAGTATCATCTTGAAACACGGCGAGAAGATGATTTTCGGTGCAAACAAAGATAAAGGTTTGGCGGTGGAGATTGACCCGCAGACCTTTGTGCCGAAGATCATCGTGGTGCCTGCGGACGATCCGCGTGTCTTGACCCACGATGCGACACAAGCCGACCCGACGCTGCATCGTCTCTTGGCGCTCATGGGACAAGACAGGTATCTCAATGTACAAATGGACAATGTACAATGTACAAAGGATGAGCTGCCGATTGCTTTAGGTGTGATCCGTAGCGTGGAGGCGGAGACCTATAACGAGGCGGTGAATAAGCAGATTGCTGCGGTTCGCGAGAAAGCGAAAGCAAAGACTTTTGATGAGCTGACAACTACGCTCGATACTTTCCTTCTGTAGTATCGTCGAGAATCGACAGATAGGATTCATAGCGGGAGATAGCGATGTCTCCCGTTATAATTTTTTGCTGCACTGCGCATCCCGGTTCGTTGGTGTGCGTGCAGTTGGAGAAACGGCATTCTTGGGACGCGCGGAAGATCTCGGGGAAGAAATGACTCACCTCTTCGCGCTCAAAATCAATCGTCCCGAAGCCTTTGATACCCGGAGTATCAATCAACGCTCCTGTGTTGATATTTGAGATTTGACATTTGGCATTTGACATTTCATTTAAGAAATACATCTCGGAGAAAGTGGTGGTGTGCATTCCTTTGTCGTGAGCATCGGAGATCTTTCCGGTGCGCGTGAGTTCGCGCCCGAAGAGGGCATTAAGAAGCGTACTTTTACCGACACCCGAGTTGCCGGAGAGCAGGGTTACCTTGCCTGCAAATAAGGAGTTTATTGCACTTCGTGCGTTTGAAGCTTCGCTGTTTGAAGCTTCGCTGTTTGAGGTTGCGCTGTTGAGATCAAGGGCGGAGAGTGCGAGGGTCTCGTAGCCGATGGATTCGTAGAGCGCGCGGAGGTCGGCGAGTTGTGCGAGTTCTTCGTCCGTGAGAAGGTCAATCTTATTAAATATAAGGATCGCGCGCACGCGATAGGCCTCGCAGGTAGCTAAGAAACGATCAATAAAAGTGGTACTCGTCACCGGATGATTGACGGTAACGATGAGTGCCACTTGGTCAATGTTTGCCGCGAGAATATGGCTCTCCTTGCTGAGGTTTGTTGATTTGCGGATGATATAGTTCCTCCGCTCCTCCACATCGGTTATCCAATAGACGCTATTCCCGTCTTCCTTTGTACATTGTACCTTGTCCCTTTGTACATTCACATAGTCTCCGACGGCGACGGGATTAGTGGATCGGATACCACGAATGCGGAAGTTGCCTTTGATACGGCACTCCACATTCGTACCATCGTCCAAACGGACGATGTAACTGCTACCCGTTGATTTGATGACGAGACCCCTCACTATACCGTCATGATCTCTTTTTCCTTAGCGGCGTAGAGGGCATCGACTTTAGCCACGTATTTGTCGTGGGTCTTTTGCATATCCTCTTCGGCATCTTTCTCGATGTCTTCGCTCAGACCGTTCTTGACGAGTTTCTTGAACTCCTCGATGGCATCGCGACGTGCGTTGCGGATAGACATCTTTGCGTTCTCTGCTTCTGCTTTACATTGTTTGCAGAGTTCGCGACGGCGTTCCTCGGTCAGCGGCGGAAGGATCAGACGGATCGTCTCGCCGTTGTTAGACGGAGCAAGTCCGATGTTCGAGTTGATGATCGCACGCTCGATCTCACCGATGAGTTTCTTCTCCCACGGGGTGATAGCGATAGTACGTGCGTCCGGCGTAGTGATCGTAGCGCAGTTGGCTAAAGGAGACATAGCTCCGTAGTAGTCAATCTTGATCGGATCGAGAATACGCGGGTTTGCTTTACCTGCACGGATGTGCTGAAGGGTGTCGTCCAAGTGAGCGACTGCGTTCTGCATTTGCTCTTCGGCTGCAGACTCAAATAATTCTAATTCGTCGTTCATATATTTACGATTTACGGATTTACGATGAACACTTTTCCGATTTATTGACGAGTTATTATTATTTACGATTTACGAGACAGACAATCGTCCATTTCTTTCAATCGTCAATCAATCGTACCTCGTCAATCGTCAAATCGTCAATTTAATTAGGGTTTTACTAATGTGCCAATAGCCTCGCCGTTGATGACTTTTTCGAGGTTGCCGTACTGATCCATGTTAAAGACATAGATGGGCAGTCCGTTCTCTTTCGCCATCGCGGTAGCGGTGAGATCCATGACCTTGAGACCGCGGCTGATGACTTCGTCATAGGTGATCTCGGTGAATTTCGTGGCAGTCGGGTCTTTCTCCGGATCGGCGGTGTAGATACCGTCCACACGCGTACCTTTGAACATAATATCGGCTTTGATCTCCAGTGCGCGGAGTGACGAACCCGTGTCGGTCGTGAAGTATGGAGCACCTGTTCCTCCGGCGAGGATCACTACATTGCCTTTCTCCAAGAGCCTTTGTGCTTTCGCAGGGCTGTAGAAATCACCGATCGGCTCCATGCGGATAGAGGTCAGTACACGAACCGGTTGACCGATGGACTCCAATGCCGAAGCCAACGCCAAAGCATTGATGATGGTAGCTAACATGCCCATCTGGTCGCCTTTGACGCGGTCAAAACCTTTCTGTGCGCCCGACAAACCGCGGAAGATATTTCCTCCGCCGATGACGATACCTATCTGCACGCCTTTCTGAGCGATCTTCTGGATCTGCTCGGCATATTGAGCCAGACGCTCGGTGTTAATACCTTGCTTGCTTTCTCCTGCAAGGCTCTCACCGGATAATTTGAGAAGAATTCGTTTAAACATTTTAGTCTTTTGTCTTTTAGCAGCTTCGCTGCGGTCTTTACTCTTTTAGCGAAGCGGTCTATTTATACCAAGAGGCATACATTGCGTAATTGTTGGCAATCTTCTTGTTTATTTCTTCGGTTTGGGCGGGATCGGCTTTCTTGATGAACTTCGCCGGAACACCTCCCCAAATCTCGTGCGGACCGATCTGCGTGCCTTTGAGGACAAGCGCGTTGGCAGCGACAATCGCTCCTTCGCCCACATGGGCGTCATCGAGTAGGGTAGCTCCCATGCCTATGAGCGCGTAGTCATCTACGTCGGCGCCGTGGATAGTGACGTTATGTCCGACGGAGACGTAATCGCCCAGTTTGATGGTCGATTTCTGATAGAGCGTGTGGAGTACTGCGCCGTCTTGGATATTACAGTGTTTGCCGATGACGATGGTGTTGACATCGCCGCGGAGGACGGAGTTGAACCACAGACTCGATCCTTCTCCCACCGTCACATCGCCGACGACGGTAGCGTTTTCCGCCATGAACACGTCGTCCGCGATGCGCGGAGTAAGAATCTCTCCGTTTCTGTTTATGGTCTTAACAAGTGCCATATTAGCGAGCTGCGATAATCGCCAAGAACTTCTCTGCTACGAGGGCAGCGCCACCGATCAGACCACCATCGATATCCGGGCAAGCGAAGAGCTCTGCTGCGTTCTTCTCGTTGCAGCTTCCGCCGTAAAGGATCGTGGTGTCCTCTGCTGCCTCTTTGCCGTATTTCTCTGCTACGAGGGAGCGGATATAAGCGTGGATCTCCTCTGCTTGTGCAGGAGTAGCGGTCAGACCGGTACCGATAGCCCAAACGGGTTCGTAAGCGAGGGTGATGTTCTTCCACTCCTCTGCGCTCAGACCGAAGACAGATCCTTCGAGCTGTGCTTTTACTACCTCGTTCTGCTTGCCTGCCTCACGCTCCTCTTTGACCTCACCGATGCAGAAGATGACCTTCAGACCGTTAGCCAAAGCCAGACGCACTTTCTCTGCCAGCATCTCATAGCTCTCAGCGTAGTACTGACGACGCTCCGAGTGACCGAGGATGACGTACTCAGCGCCGGTGGATTTCACCATCTCAGCGGACACCTCACCGGTGTATGCACCCTTCTCGTGGTCTGCGCAGTTCTCAGCTGCTACTTTGATAGCCGAACCCTTGAGCAACTCAGCCACGGTAGCCAAGTGGATGAACGGCGTACCGATCACAACGGCGCATTTCGGGTTCTTTACTGCTTCTTTCAACTCGGTAGCCAACGCTACACCTTCCTGCAGGTTCTTGTTCATTTTCCAGTTACCTGCAACCATTTTTGTTCTCATAATCTGTATGTGTTTTTAGTTATTACAATTTTGCGTGCAAAATTACTAAAAAAAAATGACATACGCAATAGTTATCGCTATTTTTTCCTAAAAAAAAACTGCACCCCCGAAGGAGTGCAGCGGAAAAAGGAGATTGGTTTTTTTTCATGTAATGCATTCAGTAAATTTATTACTGGTATCTCCTTTTTTCAGTTATTTCACTATTTGACCGTCGAAGATAGCCATAGTGGCACCATTGACGTGGTAGTCAAAACTACATTCGGTGGCATCACCCCAACCATCTACATCGAATGAATCCCATTGGTCAAATGGCTTGCCGTTTGGCAGTTGAGGTTTACCATCGAAGTGGAAATGGAAACCGGTACCGCCATCTGATTCCCATTGACCATTATACATATACAAGTTCACAGGCTCTGCATCTTTTGAGGCCTTAACACCCTCCCACTTCATGGTCATGTTGCCGTTGTCCTCCAAACCAAGATAGAGATCGTGCTCGTAAGAGAACTCATCCATGGACGATGTCCCATGATAGTGATAAATGGTGCCTTTCAATGCAGGCTCTTCTGCTCCGTTCTTGTCTTTCTTGCAAGACGTGCATGCCAATACGCCGACTACCAGCGCAAAGGCGAAGAATAAGATTTTTCTCATGTCTTTTGTATTTTGAATTATTTGCTGAGCATGGCATCATAGACGAGATAAACCTGCGTGTCGCTCTCTATATCGTTGCCAAAATGCATGTTGAACGTCGTGTGCGCCGCATTCATCGCTGCATAAGCGTACGATTTCGGGAAATTCGTGTAGACTGAGCCGTCCGCCAACACGAGTTTAATGTGCGCAAAATGTCCTTCCTCCGAGCTAACCGGCATACCGTAGATATAAATATCCTTCGGTGTCTCACCATCTGAGATACTTACCTGCACAAACTTCACATCGATGGTATTGGTCTTGGAGTGCAGGGTCACAACGGCTTTTTGTTGGGGGTTGTTCACATCAAACATCACACCGCGGAGTTCACCGACAGCATTGTAAACAACGGCATCCTTATCTTCCGGTGCGTTTTTGTCCTTTTTACAACTTGTGAATGCCAATACTCCGGCTACCAGCACAAAGGCGAAGAATAGAATCTTTTTCATAATATTCATTGTTCATTATTCATTATTCATTGTTCATTATTTCACGCGTGCGAAATACCATTGATAATAGGTAACATTGCTACCACCTGTGTCCTCACCACGGACGAAGCCCATCCAATTGTGGGTGAGGGGTTGTACAGTAATACGGTCGTACTCGTCACGAAGGTGGCTTTGTGCAGGGTTTTTAACCATCAACATGCCGAACTCGTAACTCCAACTACCGTCTTGGGTCTCGCCGGAGAAAGTGTTATGATACGTGGCTGTTCCGTCTGCTCGGAGTTCCCAAGTCTCTACGCCCCGGTTCGTGCCCATAGTATTCCATGATCCTTCGAATGTAACTGCATTCATCGTGTAGTACGCTAACTTCCAAGTACCTACAAAATCAGCGGTCTTGGGCTCCATAATCATGGCATCATAATCCCATGCGGGTAGTTTGGAGACGTATATCTTCAAACTACCATCTTTGAGTATAGCGGTCTCTCCTTTATATTCCAGTAATTCGAAGGTCCCTTTGTCGCAGATGAGTTTTTCGTTCTCGATGCGGTAAGAAATGGTGTCACCATTGACAATCGCTTTGTTCATAGCAATAACATCCACGATGAAGTGCGGAGCGGGGGCTTTCTCTCCGTTGTTAAATACACTATCCGTGCGCCACATGGTACCGAAAAGCTCGGCGGGGTCAAATTCTTCCGGTTCATCTCCGGAGACCTTGGTGTACGTTTCTTTCCAAGCGTAATCGGTTCCGTACTCGCGAGTGAGGTGGAGTTTGTTATTTGCAAGGCTATATTTCATCATCTCGTCTTCCGGTTGGTATTCCGGATAGTACTTTTCTCCATCGATGTGTATTTCACCTTTTTTCTCTTTATGGAGCGAGATTATATCACCTTCAATCTTATAACTGCCTTTCGTGATAAACCCATCGTATTGATCTTTTGCTCCGGGAGCAAATGCCTGATCAAGGAAAGAGAACGTACCATCGGCTTTGAACTCAAACGTGTAAACACAATACCATCCTGAGTCTGGTGCGGGATCACTCTTGTAACGCCAAGTTCCGCAGAGGGGGTTAGATGAGGTGGAGGGATCATCGGCTCCGTTTTTGTCCTTTTTACAACTAGTGAATGCCAATACACCGGTTACCAGCACAAAGGCGAAGAATAAAATTTTTCTCATAATGTTTTGTTTTTGGTTAGTTTTTCAAAACTGCGTGCAAAAGTACTGCTTTTTTTTGAAACTTCATTCTCAAATCGTACAAATCGACTCTCAAATCGTACAAATCTGCATTTTTATGGGAAAAAGGGTGGATTAGAGGGCTTGCTCCGGGTCATGTGGGCGTGTTGTTTTGTTTACCACCAGCGGTAGCGGTTGTGGTGGAGGCGGGTGTCACGGGCAGGAGAACGACGGGCGGAAGAGGAAGAAAAGGCGTAATAGGCACGGACACCGAAATCGAGATCATGGAGGTTTGTGCCCAAAGAGGAGTACAGAGTACAGAATACAGAGTACAGAGGATTAGTATTTTACATTTGTCATTTGTCATTTGTCATTTG
>JAFXWI010000033.1 GCA_017542915.1 Paludibacteraceae bacterium | reverse complement strand
CCCTTAGCCAGCGGCGCGAGGTTGTTGAGCTGTACGCCTACGTTTCCGGCAGGGTGGGGACCATAGACCTCATAGAGGGTGCAGTCCTTCAACTCGCGGAACTCAGTAGCTTTAGCGCCACCCTTGATGCCGATGAATACCGGCGCGATCTTGCCCAGCGCGGAGACAGCCGCCTGTAAGGTAGGCAACTGACCCTTGAGCACCCACTCGTAGTTCGGAGCACAAGGCGCACTGTCAAAACTCGAAATAAAAATAGCACGAGGAGTCTTGTTCGGCAGAGCGATGCAGTCGTACGGACGCTGCTTCATCAATGCCCAGAGGCCGCTTTTCAGCAGCAGCTCTTTCACATCGCCTGCGGTGTCAAAATGCTCATACTCGATGACGCTGTCCGCAAGGATGTCGATGGACATGATCTTACGTCGCTCACCGCGCACGATCTCTTTGACTTCACCCGAGACAGGCGAGGTAAAGAACAAGCTCTCAAACGCTTTGTCGTGGAAGAGCGGGCTACCCGCCTTCACACGGTCGCCGACCTTGACATCCAGTTTGGGAGTGATGCCGGCGAACTGGTCGGGCACGATATGAAAGACCTCCGGCCGACGAACGCTACCCAGCGTCTCTGCCGCAGTTCCTTCAAAAGGAATGTCCAGACCTTTTTTCAGTTTGATCGTTTGCATAAAATGTTAATTAATTATTATTGATTTTGTTTGATTTCTAGTTGCTCTAGATGGACTAGTTGCTCTAGTTGCTATAGATGCTCCAGTAAACTAGTTTTCACAAAAAGCGCGCAAAGTTACTACTTTTTTTGCATATATGCAAGAAAAAAACGGAAAATTCGCTCCTTTTGGGCTTTTTTTCTTTTCTTTCATATAAAGGTTTTGAGTGCAAACAATAATTATTTCTAAAAAAAATACTCTTTTTTCTTGCATATGTCAAAAAAAAGCAGTACCTTTGCGGCGAATTTTGAAATTTAATCGGATTAAAAACAAAAAACAGCGTCAAAAGTATGGGTAATATTCGTTTTGAAGCGTTGAAATCTGCTTTTTTGCATAAATCAGTGGATTTGGCAGTGCCCGAAGGCAAAGTGAAGGATTATTTCGCAACCGATGTGTTCACGCGCGAGAAAATGAAGGAATATATCGCGCAGGAGGTATTGGATCAGTTGTTCGATGATGTCGATAACGGTCGTACTATTCATCGCGACATAGCGAACGTAGTGGCTATCGGTATCCGTAAATGGGCGATAGAGCACGGTGCTACGCATTTCACGCACTGGTTTCAGCCTCTGACGGGCGGCACGGCAGAGAAGCATGACGCGTTCTTTACTTTGGATAAGAACGGCGTGCTCATCGAGGAGTTCAGCGGGGACAGTCTCTATCAACAGGAGCCGGATGCTTCCTCGTTCCCGAGCGGTGGTATACGTAACACCTTCGAGGCACGTGGTTACTCAACGTGGGATCCTTCGTCTCCGGTCTTCCTCATCGGTGACACACTCTGTATCCCGACGGTGTTTGTGGCTTATACGGGCGAAGCGCTCGATTACAAGACTCCGCTCATCCGCTCTACGGCAGCGCTCTGTCATGCCGCGCGTGAGGTGTGCGCGTACTTTGATAAACAAGTCAAACACGTACACGCGAACTTAGGGTGGGAGCAGGAGTATTTCTTGGTGGACGAAGCGCTCTATAACGCCCGTCCGGATCTGATGCTCACCGGTCGTACGCTCATGGGACACAACAGTGCCAAGAGCCAGCAGTTGGAGGATCATTATTTCGGAGCTATTCCTGCACGTGTGTTGGCGTTCATGCGCGATCTGGAGTACGAAGCCCTCAAGGCAGGTATCCCTGTCCGTACAAGGCATAACGAAGTAGCACCTAACCAGTTCGAGATGGCACCTATCTTCGAGGACGTGAACTTGGCAAACGATCATAACCTGCTCGTAATGAGCATCATGGAGCGTGTGGCGGAGAAACATCATTTCCGCGTGCTGCTGCATGAGAAACCCTATGCAGGGGTCAACGGTAGCGGTAAGCACTGCAACTGGTCGATGCAGACCAACACGGGTGTGAACCTCTTGGCGCCGGGTAAGAACCCCTACCAGAACCTGCAGTTCATCACTTTCCTTGTGAACGTGCTCATGGCGGTGCATCGTCATAACGGCTTGCTCAAAGCGTCTATCGTGAGCGCTACGAACGAGCACCGTCTGGGAGCCAACGAAGCGCCTCCTGCCATCATCTCCGTCTTCCTCGGCAAACAGATCAGCGAGGTTCTCAATAAATTGGAGTCCGCTACTGCCGAAGAGGCGATCATCATCAATGCCAAGAAAGAGATGAAGCTCGGTGTGGCGAATATCCCGGAGATCCTCTTGGACAACACCGACCGCAACCGTACTTCGCCTTTCGCCTTCACCGGAAACCGTTTTGAGTTCCGCGCTGTGGGTTCGTCTGCTAACTGCGGAGCCGCTATGTTAGCCCTCAATGCCGCCGTAGCGGAGCAGCTGATGCTCTTTAAGGACGAGGTCGATCAGCGCATCGAGAAAGGCGAACCCAAAGAGCGCGTCTTGTTTGATGTTATCAAGAAATATATCGTTGCCTGCAAGGCGATCCGTTTTGACGGTAACGGCTATAGTGAACAGTGGAAGACCGAAGCTGCCAAACGCGGTCTGGACTGCGAGACGAGTGTGCCGGTGGTCATTGACCGTTACTTAGCACCGGAGAGCATCCGTATGTTCGAGAAGACCGGCGTGCTCAATGAGGCAGAACTCCATAGCCGTAGTGAGGTCAAATGGGAGACCTACGTCAAGAAACTGCAGATCGAGAGCCGTGTGATGGGCGACCTCGTGGTCAACCATGTGCTACCTGCCGCCAAACGCTACCAGACGATGCTGCTGCAGAACGTACTGGCGGTGAAACAAGTCTTCTCCGCCGACGAGACGGCATCCCTCAACGCCATGGACTATAGTATCATCAAGCAGATAGAGGAGCACTCCGGTGCTATTCTCGAAGGCGTAGAGCGCATGACCGAGGCGCGTCATAAAGCGAACCGTCAGCCCGACGAGCGTTCCAAAGCGATCGCTTATCACGACACCGTCCTGCCGCTTATGGCGCAGATCCGCGATCACGCTGACGCCCTCGAACTCATCGTCGATGACGAACTCTGGACACTCCCAAAATACAGAGAATTGCTGTTTATTCACTAACAGCAATTCTATTTGACATTTGACATTTGATATTTGATATTTTATGACAAAAGAAGAGTTATTAACAAAATGCGTAGAGTATGCAGTTAAAATTACGAAATTACGTAAGTATCTGCGGGAAACTCAGCATGAATATAATATAGCCGAACAAATTCAACGAAGTGGTACGAGTATAGGAGCTAATTATAGCGAGGCTTGTGACGGGGAAAGTCGTGCTGATTTTGTTCATAAGTTAGGAATCTCTCTCAAAGAGGCCAATGAGACAATATATTGGTTACGTGTGTTATATGGAGCAGAGCTTATTTCTAAAGAAAAGTATGACGAATTAGTTTTAGAAGTAAGGGAAATTTACAAAATAATCGCTGCGAGTGTAAAAACTATCAAAAACGAGAAATAAATTTCAAATCTCAAATCTCAAATTTCAAATTTCAAATATAAAATTTAAATAAATTTTATCTCATGTGTGGCATAGTAGGTTACATCGGTAAACGCAAGGCGTACCCGATTTTGATAAAAGGTTTGCATCGTCTGGAGTACCGCGGCTACGACAGTGCCGGTGTGGCACTCATCAACGAGGCAGGACAACTGAACGTCTATAAAGCGAAAGGCAAAGTGGCAGAACTCGAAGCCTTCTGCGCGGACAAGGATACCAATGGTACAATAGGTATCGCGCATACGCGTTGGGCAACCCACGGCGAGCCTAATACGGTCAATGCGCATCCTCATTACTCGGAGTCCGAACGCCTCGCGATCATCCATAACGGCATCATTGAGAACTACGCGGTCCTCAAAGCCGGACTCATGGAGCAAGGTTACACCTTCAAGTCCGAAACGGACACCGAGGTGTTGGTGCAGCTCATCGAATATACGCAGGTGAACCGCCATGTCGATCTCAAGACAGCTGTGCAGTTAGCTCTCCAGCAGGTCATCGGTGCCTACGCGATTGCGGTGCTGGACAAAGATCATCCGGACACGCTGATTGCAGCCCGCAAGGGTTCACCGCTCGTCGTCGGCATCGGCGAAGAGGAGTATTTCTTGGCTTCCGACGCTACGCCCATCGTCGAATATACGGATAAGGTGATTTATATAGAGGACGAAGAGGTGGTGTGTGTAAGGATGAGTGGATTAGAGGATGAGAGGATGAGAGCTACCACTAACCCACTAACCCCCTCACCCACTAACCCTTTAACGATCACCACCATCAATAACGTTGCCAAGACCCCGGAGATCAAGCGTCTCGAACTCTCACTCAGTCAGTTGGAGAAAGGCGGTTATCCGCATTTCATGCTCAAGGAGATCTTCGAGCAGCCCCGTACGCTGACCGACTCCATGCGAGGACGTGTCAACGTTAGGCAGGACAACATCGCCCTCTCGGGATTCATTGACAATAAAGAGCGGTTCCTCAATGCCAAACGAATCATCATCACCGCTTGCGGCACCTCGTGGCACGCCGGACTCATCGCTATGTACGCCATCGAGGAGTTCGCGCAGATACCTGTCGAAGTGGAGTACTCCTCCGAGTTCCGTTACCGCAAGCCGGTCATCAACAAAGACGATGTGGTCATCGCTATCTCGCAGTCCGGTGAGACAGCCGACACCCTTGCAGCTATCCAATTGGCCAAGTCCAAAGGCGCGTTTATCTTCTCTATCTGTAACGTCGTCGGCGCTTCTATCCCGCGTGTGTCGGACAGCGGCTGTTATACGCATGTGGGACCCGAGATAGGCGTCGCTTCCACCAAGGCCTTCACCGCACAAGTGGTTGCTCTCACCATGCTTGCGCTCTGTATTGGCAAAGAGAAAGGGATGAGAGGATTAGAGGATGAGAGGATGAGAGGATTAGAGGATGAGAGGATGAGTGCTACCACTAACCCACTAACCCCCTCACCCACTAACCCATTAACCAACGACCAGTTCGTCCGAATCGTGCGTGAATTGGGTCAGATCCCCGATAAGATCGAACGCGTGCTCGGTCAGAACAAACGCATTGCGGATTTCGCGAAGACTTTTACCTATGCCCAGAACTTCATCTATCTCGGTCGTGGATATAACTATCCGGTCGCTATGGAGGGTGCTCTCAAACTCAAAGAGATCTCGTACATCCATGCCGAAGGGTATCCTGCTGCGGAGATGAAGCACGGACCGATAGCCCTTATCTCGCAGGAGATGCCGGTGGTGGTCGTAGCGCCCCGTTGCGGCACCTACGAGAAAGTGGTATCGAATATCCAAGAGATCAAAGCCCGCAAGGGTAGGGTGATAGCCGTGGTGACCGAAGGCGACGAACTCGTCTCCAAGATCGCGGACTACGTCATCGAAGTGCCGGAGACCGAAGAGTGCCTCACGCCCCTTCTGACCGTCATCCCTCTCCAACTCCTTGCCTACCACATCGCCGTCGTCAAAGGCTACGACGTCGATCAGCCCCGCAACCTCGCCAAATCGGTTACGGTGGAGTAAAATTTTTAATTCGTAATTTTTAATTTTTAATTCTATGAAAGTAGCGATCCTCGGTTACGGCAATATAGGCCGTGCCGCCGAAGAAGCCATTAACGCCGCTCCGGATATGGAGTTGGCAGGTATTTTTCACCACAATGATTGTTTGGACAAAATCTCAAATGTCAAATCTCAAATCTCAAATGACGAACGTCCTGTAGACGTAGTGCTCGTCGCAACGCCGACGCGTGAAGTGCAGAAGTTCGCCACTATCCTCGCAGCACGCGGTATCTGTACTGTCGATAGCTTCGATATCCACGGTCAGATCTGGAACTTACGCAGTTCCTTAGACGCTGTTTGTCAGGCTAATAAGTGCGTCTCGGTCATCTCCGCAGGCTGGGATCCGGGCTCGGACTCGATGATCCGTGCGCTGCTTATGGCACTGGCTCCCAAAGGTATCACCTACACCAATTTCGGTCCCGGTCGTTCCATGGGGCACACCGTCGCAGCCAAGGCTATCAAAGGCGTCAAGAACGCCCTCTCCATGACCATTCCCTTGGGAACAGGCATCCATCGCCGTATGGTCTATATCGAGCTCGAAGAAGGAGCCGATTTCAAGACCGTTGAAGCAGCTATCCTTGCCGATGATTATTTCGCACACGACGAGACCCACGTCATTGCCGTGGAGTCGGTCGATGCCCTCAATAACGTAGCGCACGGAGTGAACCTCGTTCGTTCCGGTGTGTCGGGAGAGACTCATAATCAGCGTTTTGAGTTCAATATGGCAATCAATAATCCTGCCCTCACCGGTCAAGTGATGGTCTCCTGTGCCCGTGCCGCCATGCGCATGAAAGCCCGTGGTCAGTTCGGTGCCAAGACCATGATCGAACTCGCCCCCATCGACCTCCTCCCTGGAGACACAGAGCAGTTGGTGAAGACGCTGGTATAGCCTTTTAACTTATATTAATCAGTATCATTCAATCGAACAGTCTCGCTGGAATGCGAGGCTGCTCTTTTTTTGCTATTTTTGTTTAATTTTTGGAAAATTTTGGGTAATTTTGGATAAATAAAAAGAATAAATCTAATTTTTTTGGTCTAAATATTTGCACATTTCAGAAAAATGTAGTACCTTCGCAGCGGATTTTGAAAATCGTTCCCCTTGGGGAGTAAAAACCGATATAACTATGACCAGAAAAAGAAAACAAGAAAATCTTGCTTATTTATTAGAAATAGAGCAAGAATTGCTTCGGAAAGGCAAGCGGTTGTCTAAAACTTTCTATGGTATGAAGCAAAGCGCCGAAGAGGCTTTGGCTCGGGCATGAGATACCTAATAGACACCAACATATTTATTTTCCAAGCAACCGACCCGCAACAACTCAATAGAGATGTAGCTGAGATTCTTGGTGACTATGAGAATCTTATTTATATCAGTACGGAGTCGCTGCGCGAGTTGGTTGTGCACTATAACAACAAGGCATTGCTTCGGAAATACTGGAAGACCAAGATAGATATGTTGCGTTCTATAACAGGCCAATATGGCTTACAGATCCTTCCTTTGACTCCCGATGTGATGTACACGTATGGGAATATGAATATCTATCATAACGACCCTTCCGATCATGTCATTATAGCGCAGGCAATTGCAATGAAGATGCCCCTTATCTCTGATGACAATCGGTTTCCTGAGTACCGGAAAGAAGGCTTGGAATTGATAGAAAACTAACCCCACATGCTCTCGCAAATGACATATAATGTACGAATTACCGCCTCACATGCGTGGGGGGGGTATTCGCGCGATTTGACATAAACAACATACAGATAGTACCGGCGTCCAACGGTGCCGGATAGGTGCAAGCAGTACTTGACTTAGGTCAGGTGCTGCTTGTGCTCGTTTTATATGCGTTATACCCTACCGAAAATGTCCGATTATTAAGATTTGCACCAAAAGTAAACAACCAAATAATTTTATTAACAATTAAAAACAACATAACATTATGAGAAAATTAAAACTATTTTCAATTCTCGCCCTGCTGTTCATGGCAGCGACAGGCGCAACGGCGCAGACGGAAACGCTGCTGACCACAATTACGGCAACTGCAAAAGAGCAAGCAAGCTACAGTACGGCGAACGTGGCAACCGTTTCATTCAGTTATACTGCATATGGATCCTCAGCATACTTAGCTAACTGGGGCTGGTGGGGATACGGTTGGTCGGCCACCGTCAATGCTGCCGAAGGATATACCATCACAAAATGTATATTCTATGACGATGCCAATCGTACTGCTACTGATAGCGAAGCTCCATTTGTTGTAGAAACCACAGAAGAGGATAAGACACCGAGAATAAATGGCACACCCATTGATGGTGGCAAT
>JAFXWI010000032.1 GCA_017542915.1 Paludibacteraceae bacterium | reverse complement strand
GGAAGTGTCTTTTTCGTGATTACTTTTCACTTCTATCGCCACGACCTTTGTATCTTTTACTAATACAAAATCTACTTCTTCTCCTCCATCGCGCCAATAATAAACATTAAACCGTCCGGTATAAGCACAATTCATGATATGCGCTCCGACTGCGGATTCAAACAGACGTCCCCATAATTTATGATCCGCCCTTGCCGCTTCAAAATCATGCTCGCAATAGAGACTCATCAATGCATTGTTATAGACCTGATACTTGGGAATAGAGTTCCGGCGGCGTGCTTTATCAACGGCATACTTACTAAGCCCACAAACCATGCCGCTCTGGTTGAGAAGATCTAAATAATGAGCGAGCGTAGTGGTGTTTCCTGCGTCTTGCAGTTGACCGATCATCTTGGTCAGCGACACTTCTTGTCCGGAATAAGCACTACTTAACTCAAAAGTCTGACGCAACAATGCCGGTTTGGCGATAGGAGTGTCCATCAAAATGTCGTTGTTTATCGTCGCGTCCACAATGGAACTACTGATATACTCCTGCCATCTATCCAAGTCAAGACGCAAATCAGCAGCTCCGGGATAAGCGCCGAAATAGATATATTCGTCGATGGTCATCCCAAAGCCTTCTTGCATTTCTGCAAGAGACCAGTTAGGCATTTTAATGGTCTCAAAACGTCCTTTAAGGCTTTCGCTTAGTCCTTTTTCCAAACGTACGCGGGACGATCCCAAAAGCACTACTTTGATGGGTACATCATTGAAGGAGTCGGCATCCCACTCTTTCTTTACGACTTCACCCCAGTTCAGTAATTTTTGTACCTCATCAATAACCAGCAGCAACTCGGGCAGTTTGTCCATCAGAAGTTTATTGCGCGCCGTAGCCCAACAATCGCTGATCCAAGCGGAACGAGTTGCCGGCACATTATCTGCAGAGAAATGCACCCAAGGCATCGAAAGGTTCTTTAGTACTTGCTTGATAAGCGTTGATTTACCGACCTGACGAGGTCCTTCAATGATTTGAATGAACTTTCTTTGTTCATTTAATCGCTTCGTAATCGTTTCAAAATAAGTACGTTGCATCATACTTCAAATTTTTACTCAATACACTTAGTATTTTTACTCAACGGAATGAGTTATTTTGTTTTCCGGTGCAAAGGTAGTACTTTTTTTTGATATATGCAAATATTTTAAAACTTTTTAATATTTTATGGTCAGATCTTCATCCTCCGCGGAGACAAGGTGTACAATGCGCAAGGCGCGTTAGTAAAGTGACCAAGTACGCCAAGTGGGCAGTACCAAGTACAAAGGAAGGAAGTGTCAATAATGGCACTTCTTTCTTTATTTTGCAGGGAAATAATGAAAATATGGCAAAAAGTTTCAAAAACGCTTGCGTATATCAACAAAAAGTTGTATCTTTGCAGCCGATTTTGTGGTGTGTGGGTACCAGATCGGTCGCCGCACCTAAAAGGGAAGGCTGTGTAAATCAGCCGCTGTCCCGCAGCCGTGAGTCTTATTCAACCGCGTTTCTGCACTCAAAAACCACTGTTACAACCGTAATGGGAAGGTTAGAAACAAGGGAGACGAGCCGGAAGACCTGCCACGAAAGATTATTACCGTTGTACCGCTTAGCGGTTAAACGCCCTCGTGGATTGGGGTACCGGAGAAAATGAGAAAAACACCTGACACAATCGGAACGGCAGATGCCGTGTAATGACGTGTACAAAGCGGAAGAACGCTTTGTGCTTTTTGCGTGTGTGCCTTCGCGCGAACTATCCTTCGTAATCGCCGCAAAACTCCGTTTTACGGGTAGTTACTCGGATGTTCTCGCTCTCCCCACAAATTAAAATTTGCGGGGACCCAAAAGGGATTCCACTTATGAAACTAAAATTATACAAACAATGAAAAGAATGTATCTTTTTTTGATGTTGCTCGCCATGGGATGGTGGAGCAGCATAGCGGCAGAGGATTATCTCATGCCGCAGTACGGACACGAAACAAAAGTGGTGTCCAAGAACGCTCCATTGACGTTCTACGATTTTAAAGGGGCAAGCACACATTTCACACAATCCGCTTTCTCAACGGTGATCTTCCAACCAGCTACTGAGGGCTATTCGATTAAAATCACCTTTGAGGAACTGAACTTAACCAAGTACAGCGATTCATGGAATGTGTACATGCGTATTTACAACGGTCAGTTTGATGTAACGAGTATTTCATATCCGACCAGCGGAAATCCTACCGGCAGTTTTGTAGAAAATGCGAATCAAATTGCCTATATCCCCGGCGATGGTGCGGTTAATCCGCTGCCGACCTATATCTCGGGGGCAGCAGACGGCTGTTTGTCGGTGTGCTTGTATTCGAAAGATCCGAGCCCGAAAGAGTCTTATTGGAAAGCTACGGTGGAAGAGGTGCTTTTAGAGACCATGACCGTTGAGTCCGCAGCGGGCAACAACACTTTTGTCGATGGCGAAGTATGGGCCGGAAAGACTAATGTAGGAATGAGCGGTATGACTATCACAACATCCGGTTATTCTTCGCCTGATAAGCTGCAAACCATCACGTTCACCTGCTCCAACTCAGCTGTGATTGATCCCACAACACTAAAACTCTACGCCGGTACAGGTGTTTCGGTAACTGGTCTGAGCGAGATTGCCGGCACAATCACGGAGAACGAAGGGATTTATACCTATACTTTGTCGGAAGGCTACGCGCTGAGCAATGGAAATAATTCATTCTCGCTCGGCGGCAATATCCTTTCTACGGCAGCGTTCAATGCCACGGCAGCGGTGAACATAACCGGTTTCAGCACAGCGGGAGGATTCACGACTTTTACGCCGGCTACGCCGGTTACGCTGACCGTTCAGCCGATGTATCTCATGGCTGAGGATGCCACCTATACCATCTCCGGCGAGACGCAGTTTTTCGACGAAGGCGGTAAAGACGGCAAGGTGATCAAGGGCTTTAACGGCAAGGTGGTCTTCACTCCGGCGACCGAAAGCAAAAAAGTACAACTGACCTTCAACAGCATTGATGTTTTCTATACGGATTATGCTGCCAACTCGACCGGTTATGTGGATTATATCAAGGTCTATAACGGCAACTCGACCGATGAATCCGACCTGATTTGGCAGATCTCGCAAGCGGAAGCCAGCACGACCACGCCGATCGTCATTAAGAGCACCGCGGCAGACGGCAAACTGACAATCACCCATCGGAATAATATCTCCTATGATTCCAACCTCAAAGAGGGTTGGTCAGCTGTTGTGAAGGAATTCACACCGCAGGCTATGACAGTCAAAGAGAGCCTGTTGAGCAAACAAACCGCCACAGTCTCCGCAGGCTCCGAGAACGCGCTGGTGGCTTCGCTGAAGATCACTACTATTGAGACCGAACCGGCTCTGAAAGTTGCTTCGCTCACGCTGGACGCGAACGGCACAGCCGCACAGATGACTAAAGCAAAACTCTATTACACGAAGGACAATCAGTTCTCAACATCCTGTCTCATAGGTGAAGCGGTGGTAGAAGGCGAGACGATCACCATCACCCAAAGCTCCGACATCGCTTTCCGCGAAGGCGATAACTACCTCTGGATCGTGTGCGATATTGCTCCGTTGGCGCAAAATGACGAGCAGGTAAATATCACCCTCTCTGCGCTGAACTTCACGAACGGGTCGTCTATTACTGATTTTGGTAACCAGACAGGGGCTTTGACGATCGAGAACGTGGCTGTTCAGGCTTGCGGTTCGCAGACTTTTACGATCTTGGGCACATGGCAATACACGCATACCATAGCGAGCGATTACAGCACGAAATACAAAGCCGAAGATTGCGACCAAACGATCATCTTCAAACCGGCTACCGAAGGGCATGTGATTCAGATTGATTACACCGATTTCGATGTCTATTATGCCTCTTCGTCCTATTCCACACGGGCAAAATATATTGTATATGCGGGCGAGGGAACGAACGGCGAAGTGCTGTGGCAGTTGGATGCCAACGGCAAGCAACCGACGCAAATCCGCTCTACAGGAGCCATGACGATTGTCTTCAATCCAAACACCACTTCGACTTACTACACCGGCAACGGATGGCATGCTACCGTGCAGGAGTATAAACTGCAAAACATGAAAATAGAATCCATCGCCGTAGAGCAGGCTTCGACTAAATTAGTGAAGACAGGCGAACGGAAAGCCGCTTTGCTGGATGTGGATATTCAGACCGTCGGCACGCTCAACGCCCTTACGCTCGAGGCGTTAACCCTTGATTTGAAAGGCACCGAGGCGAATATCGAGACGCTCTATCTGATGCAAGGCGAGAATGTGCTGGCACAAGCTTCAGCAGCGGAACAAGTGACGCTGACATTGGAGAGTCCGGCTACCCTTGCAGAGTACGCGAATGCGTTTACCATCGCCGCCGACATCAAAACCGATGCTTCGGTAGAGAGCACGGTGGATGCCGCGTTGTTGTCCGTTACACTCAGCGGCGTGGCGCAAACTATCACAGCCGGAGACCCCGAAGGAAACCGCATTGTGAAGAACGTGCGTTACCTGCAGGCAGGCAATAACGGAACCGTAACTATTGGCGCAAACAGCCTGATGTTCTACGACGACGGCGGTGCAGACGGAAACTACAGCTCTAATTTCGAGGGCTATATCACTTTTGTGCCCGCTACCGAAGGATGCGCTATAGAGCTGGTGTTCAAGGACTTTGATATCGCGTATCTCTCCGGCGATCCATTCCATATTTATTACGCCAACGCCTATGACTCAGAGACTACTCCCAATAAGAAATACGGCATGTACTCGATGCCCGCAGAGGATGAGAGTGTGATCTCGCGTGCCGAGGACGGAGCGATTACCGTCTATGTCAAGATGCCGTCGAGTCAAAAGCGCGGCTTTGAGGTGGAAGTGCGTCAGCATGTGCTCACTCCGCTGACGGTTGATTCGGTGCGTGTTACTCCTATGGCGCCGGCAGAGGCGACCAAAGGCACAGGCGACATCCATCTCATGCGCGCTGCCGTTTATGTCTCCGGCGACCGCAATCCGCTGACCATCACCGGCTTTGAGCAGACAGCTTCGGAGCTCTTGGTGGATCGTCATATCTATGCAACCGGACATTCTACCACTTTTGCTACAACGAATGAGTTCACCGACTCCTATGTCATGGACGAGAAGGGTGTGTATTACTTCTGGTTTATCGGTTCGATCGATGCCGCAGCGGAAGTGGGCAATGTGGTGTCGCTTGCGCTGAATAATGTGGTATTGGGCGAACAACAGATCGCTCCGCAAGGAACAGCCTCTGTGGCGATTAACGTAGTCAGCGGCGCGCATGGATTCTACCGCATCGGTAGTAGTGCCTTGGCGGATTATGCTACGCTGTCGGCTGCTCTGCAAGCCATCAGTTCAATCGGCATGGACGGCGCAGTAGAGATAGCCATCGAACCGGGCACTTATACCGAGCAAGTTATGATTCCTGAAATCAGCGGTGCAGGTGCAGCCAATACCCTGACGATCCGTTCACTCAGCGGCGACTACAACGACGTGTTATACCAATACAACAGCACGATGACCCAAGAACAGGGTGTCTTCACTATCGACGGCGCAGACTACGTGACCCTCAAAGGACTTTCGTTCACTTCCACTTATACCTCCAATCAAAACCCGGCGGTAGTGGTAGTGCGCAATGCTGCTACGCATGTGACGATTGACAGTTGCCGCATTTATGCCGAGCCCAAGACGGAATACACAGCGCGTTTGGACTTGCTGCGCGTGGATGCAGGAGAGAACAACTACAACAATGATTTTGCGCTGACCAATAGTGTGCTGGAAGGCGGTTACATGGGACTGTACGTCATCGGTCATAAAGCCGCAGCGGATCCGTTGCAGCAGAATATGCTGATCAGTCACAACTCCATCCGCAACCAAGGCAAACAAATGGTTTACGGCGATGCGGTCAGCAACCTGCAGATCATCGGCAACACCTTCCGCGCACAAGCGAAATCCAGTAGTGCGAATGCGATTGATTGGATTTTGCTCGGCGGCACTTGCACTATCGCAGAGAACGATATTTACTACTCCGGAACCGCTGCCGATAACCTAAGTATCAAGGCGATCTACATTCGTCCGAACAGCTATCAGGACAAAGAGAATACCCTGTTGCAAGTTGTGAATAACGTGATCAACGTGCAGAACGGTTCTACGTATGCATCGTATTGCATCAACACAAGCACCAATATGCCGAAACTGTTGTTCGCCCATAACACGATGGTAATGAACTCAGAAGGAACGGCTTCGTCCACGTACTATATCGAAGCAGCACCGACTGCCGGTTCGGTTTTCGTGAACAATATCTTCCATGCCACAAACAAAGGCTATGCCGTGCGGTATAAGAACGCAGCAGCAATCGCCAATATCGCCTTCCGCCATAACATCCTCTATACGCCGGAAGCGACTTTCGGTATGCCGACTGCGACTGTCAGTACGTTTGCGGATTGGAAGACCGCTGTGGGAACTACGGACGAAGATGGTAACCTGAGCGAAGCCGTGACCTTCGCTTCTGCAACACTGCTCATCCCGCGTGAGACCAACGACGGACATCTGCTCACCGCCGAAGTGATGGCATCTATCCCAACAGACATCACCGGCAAGACCCGTGCGGCTACGCCGACTATCGGTGCCTATGAGTACGACGCGGATCTCTTCCGTGTACCGCAGATGGCAGAAGGTTATCCGACCGTTCTTGCGCAGGATGTGAAAGCCGATGTTGCTCTCAAGACCGATAATTTCGGTACCGCCAAGCTCCTCATCCTGCCGGCTGAGAGTGCTGCGCCGACCATGGACGAGTTAGCTCTTGCGACCGATGAAGTATCGCTCATCAAAGACGGTGAGGTGATTTTTACAGCCACTGGTCTGACCGAAGAGACGGCGTACAAGGCCTATGTTCTCTTGGTTTCCCCGATCGGCGAAGCGGCTTCGGGCTATCAAGAGATAGCCTTCACGACCGCGTGGACAAAGCGTCCAGTAGTTATCAACCCGATTGAGAAACAGACCGTAGCTTCTGGTTCCGAATGCACGCTAACTGCTACTTTGGAGACCGAGTATGACCAAGCCAAACCGTACTCATACACATGGCGTACTGCTTATAGCGATGCGGTAATCGGAACGACTGCGACTTTGACGCGTACAGCGGATCAAACGACCGAGTACATCTGCTCCGTAACGGATCGGTTTGGTCAGAAAGCTACCGTTTCCGCCCATGTGTGGGTGGAGAAAACCGCCAAAACAGCGACCTTCGAGGAATATGTCCTCGCAGAAGACGGCCACAAGCACGTCGATGAAGCATGGACGGACAAAGCCGAAACATACCTCTACAGCGGTACATACGCGTTCGCGAACACGCCTAACAAAGCTTATAAAGCCTATACCGGCTATGCCATTTGCTCGGATCGCTCGACGGAAGCTACCGGAAACTACAACTACGATCAGTTCCGTTCGGCAGCCGGCGGCGCGTACGAAGGCAATAACTTCGCCGTGGCGTATTACTCTGCGCCGTCCACATGGTATGCCGGCTATACTGACCCGATCACGCTGACGAATAGTACAGAACCGCAGACCATCACCGGATTCTACATCACCAATACGGTCTATACGCTCGATGCAATCCTCAACGGCGACTACGCGAATGATGCGTTCTCGCAAGGCGATTATATGTCCGTCACCGCCATCGGTTATAACGGCTTGCAGACGACCGGAAAAGTGGTGTTCTACCTCGCGGACTACCGTAGCGAGAACAGCAACGAGCATTTTGCGCTCGACACCTGGAAATGGTTCGATCTATCCTCTCTCGGAGCAGTTACGAGCATCGAGTTTGAGATCTTCACCACCAAATCCGACGAATACGGCTTTACCACTCCGACCTACTTCTGTCTCGATAATTTCGGAGCAGAGAAATCCATCGGAACAGACCTCGAGAAAGTACAAGAGGACAAAGTACAAAGTACAAAGGTGCTCCGCAACGGACAGATCTTCGTGCTGCGAGGAGAGCATATGTATGATCTCAACGGACGACTAATTCGATAAGCTATGTCGCTGATTCTAAGTATTTTAATGATTGTTTCGCCCTATCTGGCGCGGGTGTATGAATATATGCCCGCGCCGGGGCAATTCGTCAACGCCATGCCGGTTGCTACTATGGATGACACACCTCAGACCATGGCAGCCAAAGCGGAAGCTGCTATCGCAAACAACGCCGGCAAAACGGTTTGTCTCGGCGCATGGGGCGGGTACATCGTCTTTGGCTTTGATCATCCGGTGGTCAATAGTGGAGATGAGTATGATTTTCGGATCAAAGGCAATGCCACATATGCTTCGTATGCCAAGGAAACGAACCGCAAAGGCGGTGCTTCAGAACCCGGGATTGTCATGGTCAGTTATGATGCCAACGGCAACGGATTGCCCGATGATACGTGGTATGAACTCGCAGGAAGTGAGTATAACTCGCCTCAAACGATTCGTCACTATGCCGTCACTTATACGCGTCCGAACGGGCTGGAAGATGTCCCTTGGACGGATAACCGAGGCGGAAGTGGTGTTGTGCCGAGAAATGAGTTTCATCAACAGGATTACTACCCGCTTTGGGCACCCGATGAACTGACTTTTACCGGCTCACGGCTTGCCCCGAATGCTGTCGATGAGGGTGAGAACGGTGAGCATTCATTTATTCTCTACTGCTACGACTACGGCTATGCCGATAATCATCCGAATAAAACAGATGGATGTAAGTTTTGTATTCGTTGGGCAGTGGACCAAAACGGGGTGCCAAAAGACCTGCAGGCGATTCATTTCGTCAAAGTCTATACCGCTGTGCAGCAGGTCTGCGGTTGGATCGGTGAGACCAGTACGGAGATAACCGGTGCAGAAGATCTGCATCCCGATATGCCGCTTCCGGACACACAGACAGATATCCCTTTGACAGATATCCCTTGGTCCGCTCAAAACCCGGAGCGACCTACTAAGATCCTCATCAACGGTCAGATTCATATCCTCCGCGGTGAGAAAGTTTACAATGCGCAGGGCGCTTTGGTAAAGTGACCAAGTAACTAAGTACAAATCTCACGGGCGGCTCAGTGAGTCGCCCGTGTGTTTGTGTTAGACTATAATAGAAGCATGGTTTAAGCACCTGTAGGTGACAAACATCTGCCGAAAATGTGTGAAATACCACAAAATTAGGACGTAAAATACCAAAAACGCTCACTCAGACGCACAAAAATGCATAAAAATTGCTCACTCTATTGCGCAATTCAACAAAAAGTTGTACCTTTGTGCCAATTATGTTAGAAGATTATATCATCAATGAGCAAATCCGATACGAGAACCACTATCTGAAGGTGGCTCAGACGGATATAGAGATAGGCGGCGTGACAGGAGCTGCGCTGCTGAGTGCGTTGATCGTGGACACCGAGGAAGGCGTCCGGCGAGGGATAGCGATAGACAGCGACGCGGAGCGGATGGCTTGGATCGCGAAGTACGAGCGCGAAGTGAGACGTGACGAATGGGGTCTGATCGGCACAGAGGTCGAGTTGCTCAACAATGCGCATATCGAGATCGCCACTTCGGACGTGTGTTGGGCGGACATCTGCCCCAATGTGCGGTTGTTGGATCTGGCGTTAGATTTAGTGACGACGTACATGCAGTACCTGACCCAAGAGACCTTCAAAGACCATATCTGGGAGTACTGTCCTTGGGAAACACCTTTTAGCCAGTGGCTGCTGAACGCTGCCTATGCGGAGACACACCGTCAGCAGTTCTTACACACCTACTGGACGGATGCTGCGCAGGTCAATGCCCTCTATGAGAGTATGCAGAATGAGAAGACCGAACCCACCTTCCTCTTCGAAGGCGAGGACGCAGAAGATATCTATAAGCGCTATCTCACGTGGGTCTGGAAGAGACACCAAGCGCAGATACGGGAAGTCCCGGGCGCACAACCACGTGCTGCCAAACATCGTAACTTCGTTGTGGCACGGGAGACCGATTGGTCGTCCATAGAAGAGGTACAAGGTCTGAACGAAGCACAGAAACAGCTCCTAACCCAATGGATGTTCAACTGGCAGAAGTTCATTAACAAGCATCTCAAACCCGAAAAAGAGGTACGTTTCTGGACCGAAGAGGTAAGCGCACATCGTCAGAAGCAACTGACGCAATACCTGCGAATCCAAGAGAAAGAATGGGATTATTTCCGGAGCCTCTCTGCGGCTATTTATGCCTTGCGTCAGATGGGTTACGTTCGCCGTGCCTGCTCCCTGCGGGACATCACCCGATGGATGTCAGAACAGCTCGTCAAAGACTACTCCACCAAAAACAACCACGATCAGTTTGTCCGCGCATGGAAGGACTTAGGGCGTTACACACCGGAGGTCAAAGATTACGTGGAGTCCCTAAAAGAAAATGGCGTCATGCCTTTGAATGGTATTTACTGAACGAATTAAAAATTAAAAATGCAGAATTTTATTTGCATATTTCAGATTTTTGTTGTACCTTTGCAGCCGAAAACATATAAAACCATGAAAAAATTCTTCATTTTTTGTTTGATTCCTCTTCTCTTCGCAGGCTGTAAAATCAAAGTCGAAGGAGCTTACAGCGAATCCGTTCGTGTCTCTTTGCCGCAGAATCACTCGGCAGAAGTTCGCTTTGCGCGTAAAAACGGACAAATCAGTGCGCACGTCTTTCTGAACAAAAACAAAGATCTCGCGCTGACTCAATACGGAGGTTCGGTCAAGTATCAGGGAGACAAGAAAAACTACGTCTTCTCCTTGCAACAAGCAGCGGTCTACAAAAATAATATGTCCAAGAAAGAGGTGAATTACTACACCGACCCGCACCCCATCAAGATGGAAGTGAACTACTCGCCCGACAATGAGTCCTACCATATTCGGATCAGCGGTTCCAAATGTCCGGCTATGCAGATGTCTCAAGCCCAGACTGTTGCCAACGGAAGCCGTCCCAGTTTCAAAGAGGAGTTTAGGCGTGGTTCGTTCTGGAGAAAAGTCGAATGCCTTATAGGAGAAGTGCTCGCTTTCACGTACACCTCCATACAAAATATTTTTGACCGAACCTTTGGCAAGCTGGATTTCAGCAGTCGATGGTGGCTTTTGTTCTACTTAGGCGGTTTGCTGATCATGGGTATCGGTTTGCAGATGTTCATGCCTCTTTGCTGGATCGGCGTCATCATGACATACGCCTATCTGCAGTATATGACTCCGCCCTTCTTTATGTTATGGCCAAGTCTCGTAGGCTGGGGGTGGATGATTGTCAGTCTGATTCCGATGGTCATCGCCATCGTGATGCATGCTATGCTGTGCGTCGGATTGATTCTGAAGACTTTCACCAACGGTTTTATCAATTTCCTCATCATGCTCATTCCCGCTTTCATCGCCGTTCTGTCCCTTGTTGCGCTGGTCAATATAGCGTTTAACGACCACATCGAGTTAATCGCTTTCTTCATCCTTGGTGCCTTCGGCGGAGGTAAGAAATTCATTGGCACCTTCATCGACGCCAATGGCAACGCGTATGATGTATATCGGTAACCTTTCCGTCTTATTTCATAGGTAATAGTGCACTCATTTTAAGAATGAATGTACTTTTGTTAAGAAAATATTTATATCGCTTGCGACATTAAAATATTTGTTGTAATTTTGCATCGTGAACGATATAAATTGAATGTACGAAGGAAAGAAGTACTATGCTCAACGAACAAATGAAATTAGATAGCCAGTTGTGTTTTCGGCTGTACTCGGCGGCACGATTGATGACGGGTGCTTATCATCCGTATCTGGATCCGTTGGGGATCACGTATCCGCAGTACTTGGTGCTGTTGGTGCTCTGGGAGAAAGACCAACAGCCGGTTTGCGACATCGGCAAAAGACTGCTGTTGGACACCAACACGATGACGCCGCTGTTACAACGCATGGAGAAAGCAGGACTCATTACCCGCACACGCGGTAAAGAGGATACGCGTCAGCGCATCGTAGCGCTCACACGCGAAGGCAAAGCCCTGTATGAGCAAGCTCAGAGCATTCCGGAGAAGATGCGTTGCGCCGTGAAGATGGCGGACGGAGAGGCAGAGGAACTGATGCAGATGATCCCTGCGCTCGACAAACTGATAGAAGAACTAAAAAAACTGAATAAATAACTCTAAATATTTTAAAATTATGACAAAAGAAGAAGCATTGAAACAGTTTGCCTATATGGGAGCTGTTTGGTTTGGAAACAGTAAGCAACACTTCGCTTTCGCAGCGTACGATCGTTTGAACGGTTGGAACAAACTCGCTGACAAATGGAAAGAGGAAGCAGAGGAAGAATGGACCGAGGCAGAAGAGGTTCTGAACCGTCTCGTTGAACTCGGATGCAAGCCTGCTGACCTCCAAGAGGCGATGAAGACCATCGAGTTTCCGTTCTGCGACGATCCCAAACAGCAGATCGAGGGCGACTACAACCCGAATGCGATCGAAGAGATGAGCAAACTCGCTGAAGCTTTCAACGACGATTATGTAACCAAGAAACTGATCGAGAAATGGATCGACGGCGAGCAGGCTCACATGGCTTGGGAAGCACAGTACCTCGGCTACATCAATAAACTCGGTTACGAGAATTTCCTGATTGCAATGATGTAATATGGCGATTCTTCACACCTTACGATACATGCTTTGGTCGGCATGTATCGTACTAACACTCAGTTCGTGTAATTTCAAAAACAATAGTAATATGGCAACCATTTATGATTTCAAAGTCCTCAATAACAGAGGCAAAGAAGTAGATTTCGCAGACTACAAAGGTCAAGTGCTCCTCATCGTTAATACCGCTTCGAAATGCGGTTTCACGCCGCAGTACGACGGTCTGGAGGCACTCTATAAGAAATACAAAGACCAAGGATTCGTCATCCTCGGCTTCCCTTGCGATCAGTTCGCTAACCAAGAGCCTGGCAGCGATGAGCAGATCGAGGAGTTCTGCCGTCTCAACCACGGTGTGACCTTCCCGCTGATGGCGAAGAGTGACGTCAACGGTGAGAACGCTAATCCGGTCTTTGAGTACCTCAAGGCACAAGCTCCGACAGAGGAGTACAAAGGCGTCAAAGCCAAAGCTACGCACCTCATGCTCAAAAGTTTCAGCAAGACGTACAAGAAAGAGAGCGATATTCTTTGGAACTTCACCAAGTTCCTCGTTTCCAAGGACGGCAAGACGATCCAGCGCTTTGCACCGGTAGCCGAGCCGAAGGACTTCGAGGCAAACATCGTAGCCGAATTGGCGAAATAAAGGCGAAAGGCTTAAAGCACAAAAAAACAGGCAACCCGAAAGTTGTCTGTTTTTTGTGCGCAGGATGAGACTCGAACTCACACGATCTTGCGACCACTACCCCCTCAAAGTAGCGTGTATACCAATTTCACCACCTGCGCTCACGTTCGGCAAGAAGTGTGCGGTTGTTTATACCGCTCCGCTAAATAAACGGGCAACTTCTGCCTCCGCTCTCCCCAATTAATGGGGTTATTTAAAAGATCACCGTGCCCAGAACAGGACTCGAACCTGCACACCTCGCGGCATGCGCACCTGAAACGCACGCGTCTACCAATTCCGCCATCTGGGCGCTCGCGTTCGGCAACAAGGTCGCAAAGGTCAATACCACTCCGCTAAATTGACGAGGCGACTTGTGCCTCCGCTCTTCCCACAAATTAAAATTTGCGGGAGCCCTACGCTTTTCGGTCTGCAAAACTGCGTTTCACATCCCGAGGTTTTTGTCCCTTTTTGCCTAACGACAAAAAAAAAGGAGCGGAAAACGAGACTCGAACTCGCGACCCCGACCTTGGCAAGGTCGTGCTCTACCAACTGAGCTATTTCCGCATTTTCTTTTTCTTTTAATGTAAAAGATCATTACTTCTTTTCAAAAGCGGGTGCAAAGGTACTGCTTTTTTTTGACATGACCAAATTTTTTAGCAAAAAAATGCAAAAAAAATGCATTTTCTTGTAAAAAAGCCCTAAAGTAGGTTGAATTTAGAGGCAAGCAAGCACCGAAAACACCAAAGTGGAGAACATGAGTACCGGCATTTGTTTGTCTAATTTAGACTCCGGTTGCGTCCAAAGGTAGGACAGATTCCAGCACCAGACAGGCAGCACGCAGAGCGTCCAATAATGTCCATATAGCACCATGATCGTCATAGCGGAAAGGAGCAAGAGGGAATGATAGATGCGCGCACCTTTCGGTCCTAACGCGCTCGCGAGCGTGCGCTTATGATGCGCGCGATCATTATACATATCGCGTATGTTATTGAGGTTGAGTACTCCAACGCAGGGCAAACCCACTGCTACACCAGACCAGAAGACCTCCCATGTAAGCGTTTGTGTTTGCAGGTAATACGCACCCATCGTACTCAGCAGTCCAAAGAAAAGGAAAACACCCAAATCGCCGAGCCCCATATAGCCGTAACTATGCTTTCCGAGCGTGTATTTGATCGCCCCGATGATGGCTAAAGCGCCGAGGAGGAGGAAGATGAGTGTGTTGGTGTACGGTGTATAGTGTACGGTGTATGGTGTTGCCCAAAAGGCAACGCCTATCAAGGCTGTACCAAAAAGGACGGAGAGGATCACAAAGAGGATGATCATTCGTTTCATCTGCTGCATCGTGATCGTACCTGCCTGCAAGCCGTACGCCTGTCGCCCATGTTGGTCAGCGTCCGTTCCTTTGAGCGCATCGCCGAGTTCGTTGCTCAAGTTACTAAGGATCTGCAAACAGAGGGCGGTGAGGGCTGCCAAGATGAAAGTTGAAAGTTTAAAGTTGAAAGTTGAGAGATTATATGCCAAACCGGAACCAAGGATGATTCCGGCAACAGAGAGCGGCAATGTGCGCAAACGAAGAGAAGTGATGTAGGGAGACATAGGAAATTAAAAATTAATAATTAATAATTATTATTTTTTACGATTTACAATTTATTAACGATTTACGCGGTCTTAGGTATATAGTCCGCCGTTGATGGAGATACATTCACCGGTGATGTAAGAGGCATCATCGGAGGCAAGGAAAGCCACGAGGGCAGCGACTTCTTCGGCAGAACCGAAACGGTTCATGGGCACAGTCTTTTTGAGTTCCGCCTCCTCGAGACCGTCCGTCATGTCGGTTTTGATAAATCCGGGGGCAACGGCATTGACGGTGACGTTCTTTTTCGCTACCTCTTTGGCAAGCGATTTGGTAGCGGCAATGAGTCCGCCTTTCGCTGCCGCGTAGTTACACTGTCCGGGCAGACCGGTGATGCCGGAGAGGGAAGCGATATTGATGATTCGTCCGTGTTTATGGCGTATCATAGGCGTGAGGAGGGGGCGTGTGACGTGATAGAACGAGAAGAGGTTCGTTCGCAGCACTGCCTCGAACTCATCGGGTTCCATAAAAACCAACAGATTATCCCGCCGGATACCGGCGTTGTTGACCAACACGTCGATATAGTCTTCAGGATGCGATGATTGCCATGCGTCAAGGGCGTTCTGCACACTATCGGGATTGCTGACATCAAAGCGCAGCAGTTCCGCCTGTCCGCCTTGGGATTGAATCGCTTGCAGCGTCTCTTGCGCCGCTTGTTCGTTCGACTGATAATTGATGATAACCGTATAGCCCGCTTTGGCGAGACGCAGGGACACTGCCCTTCCTATACCTCGGCTTCCGCCGGTAACTAAGGCATATTTCATATAATTAAAAATGCAAAATTAAAAATTAAAAATTACTTTTCAGTTTAACATATATCGTTTCGCCGGAACGGACTTCGGCAGTGAGGATGTCGGGCTCGGAGAAGAGGAGATGGACATCGAGCGAAGGCGTTTCGGTAGGAATGATCGTTTTCAGGAACTTACACTGCTTGATCTGCTTCAGGCGCACGGGGCGTTGAAGGGCTCTCTCGGCGCACTCTTTGATGATCTGCACTTGGCAGGCACCGGGTGCTACCGGTTGTCCCGGGAAATGTCCCTTATAGACCGCACACGAGGCGTTTAGGCGCACCTCAAAGAGGAACTCCGTATCGCTCAAAGTGGTCACAGCAGAGAGGGTGTAGTAGTCGTTGATCATAGCAGTTGGTGTTGTTGAAGCCAATGTTCGTAAAAAGGTGGCAACGCAGGGCAGAACTCACCGGCAAGGTCGGTGAAGAGCTGGATGCTCTCCGCTGTGAGGATGAGTTGCGAGGTGCGTGTGTTGGTGATCTCATAATGGAAAACCATTTTGGCTCCCGTTGCGCGGCAGTAGATGATCTTGAGCTCTAACTCATCGCCCATCGCAGCCGTACCCCGATACTGGAGATGGAGGTCATAGAGCGGTGCTACAAAGCCGTTTCGGTACATCTCCATATAGGCGAGGCCGTGTTCTTCGCCCCATCGCTCGCGTGCGTCCTCCAGATAGGTGACATAGTTGCCGTGCCAAACCATGCGCAGGGCGTCCATTTCGCTAAAACGCACACGCACTCTGAGGGTCGTGACGAGGTCTGTTTCCGTGATTCGTTGGTTCATATCAGTTTTGTATTACTATTTTCAATTGTCCGTGAGCTACCGGTTGTTCGGCGCAGCAGGTTGTTGCCTCAACGAGGGTGACTCCTGCCATCTCGGCAACAGTAGTGAGTGTCGTGGTGAGGGTGTCTCCGACCTTCGGCAGGGCGTTACACTCGAACGCTTTAACCTCTCCGATGAAACCGACCTTAGGGGCTGTCTTGTTGCGCAGGTTCTCCACTCCCGCCAAAGCCGCAGCGGTCTGCGCCATATGCTCGATGAGACCCGATTCCTCCAAGGTATTATCTCGAAGGAAGATATTATCGTTGCGGACGGTAAGGGCAGTGACGATACCGTTGGTGTCGGTACGCACCACACGGTCGATCATCACCATCGACGGACGTTGAGGGATCAAGGCATAGATCGGATTCGGTCGTCCGAAAAGCAGTTCGCGCAACAAGGGCGGGATGATGTTCGCCGTGAGGATGACCACAGACATACCGATGAGGGTCACGACGCCGAGGGAGTACATCGCCGGATGACGTGCTACGACGAGCACACCAATACCGAGGAACATGATCAGCGCCGAGAGGACGATGCTTCCTCTATAACGAGAGAGCATTCTTCTGCCCGTCCGGTACTCGTACTGCAAGCCCTCGACGACGAAGATGGTATAATCGTCTCCTTGTCCGAAGATGAAGGTAGCCAAGATGATGTTGACGATATTAAACTGCAAGCCCAAGAGGTGCATGATACCGAGGATCCAAATCCAGCTGATTGCCATGGGTATAAACGAGACGAGTGCTGCTCTCCAACTGCGCATCGTGAGTACCAAGAAGAAAAAGACCAAGAGCGAGCATGCATAGCCTATATAATCGAAGTTCTCGGAGAGCTGACGAGCGATGGTGCCGTGGAGCGACTTGAGGTCGAAGACCAGACTACTCTCCCCTATCCTCTCTTGTACCTGTTTCTCAAAATCCGCTACCTGCTCTTTCTCCACGCCTACTCGTGTAATGAGCGTAACGCCCTCCGAGCGCTGTATGTAATAGCCTTGGAGGATGCTCTCAGCGATGGGAGCAAAAGCCGTCATCGGCAGCGGTTGACGCGGAGCGGTGAGGATATTGGCAAAAGAAGCAAAGGTCTCAGGTCGGAAACCGTAGGTCGATGCCTGTCGGTTGATCTCCCGCAAGAGAGATTGCGCGTGTCGGTCACAGAAGAGTGTCCATCGCGCCAAACGGCGTTGCTGCTCCGCACTATCCGGCATCCATCTCCACGCAGAGAGCACCGTGCGCACACCTTCGTATGTCGCCAACGAGTCCGGACAGGTAGCCTGAGACTGCGGTTCCATAAGATAGACCGTCTCCGTAGCGGTTTCTCCTGCCAAAGCCGTGAAGTAGGCGAAATCCGCACGTTGCTGCTCGGTCATGTAGTTCATATGCGAGATGTCGGCATCGAAGGTGATCTGTCTTCCGGCGAAGAACAGTCCGATGGTGACCGCCCCTATCAGCGACAAGAGCGTATAACGGCGAACAGGGGACATCGAGGAGGGCGCTACTTCGCTTCGCTCCTCGGGCACAACGGCAGCGGGCAACGAGTCCATGAGACGCGGCAGGAAGAGGATCGTGAACAAGATTGTACCGGCAAGCATAGAGGCAGCGAAGATACCGAGGTCACGCAGGGCAACTGCCTGCAGCGGAACGAGGGTAAGGAAAGCGCCAATGGTGGTGATATTTCCGATGACCAGCGGCGTGACAACCTCTTCGAGCGTCTGACGCACCGAGGTGGTATAACGGCGATGAAAGAGTATATGCAGCGGATAATTGACGGCGATACCGATGATGATACTCCCTATGCCGAGCACGATAAGACTGACCTCACGGCATACCACACTCATCACCGCCATACCGAAGATCTGACCAAAAGCGACCGTCAGAAGGATGTAGAGCATCGCTTTGCGTTCACGGCGGAACGTCCAAAAGAGGACGACCATGATCAGCACGACCGCGAGTGAGACAGCGATAAGACTATCTTTCTTGATGCGCGAGGCGTTCTCCACAGCGATGACAGGTGCTCCGAGCAGACGGACTGAGAGCTCTGGGTAGTTCTCGGAGACCTGTTGTCCGATTTCGTTGAGGAGCTTGACCAAGTCCGTGTTCCGCCTCGTCTCATTAGCTCCATAAGGTGTCTGCATCAGTGCAAAAGCAAGGTGTTCGTCCTCGGAGAGCATATAGCCGTCCAAGGAAGAGAAACCGCCGGTGAGGGGTTGAAAAGACTGCAAGGAAGCGATGACCGGTGTGAAGAGTCCCAAGGGGTCGTCTCCTATCGTGCGGTGCAGGAACGAGGAGACAGGCATCTGCATCATCCGTTGGTTCTCCGCCATACGTCCGGAAACGAAGTCTCCGCTCGCAAGTAGGGAGTCCATACGGCGATAATCGGCGTCGGTCAGGAAATAAGGGATCTGCTCATAGACCTGATGAAGGATATCCAGATAATGAGCTATATCTATCTGCGTAGTAAGGAGCGAAGCGAGGGAACTATCCCGCTCTTGGAGCAAGGCTGCATAGCGGTCGATAGCATCCAGTTTGGTATCGGTGTCGCCGCCCTCGAAGATAATGACGATACGCTCGGCTCCGCTGATGTCCTGATAGACACGCATCGCCTGTTGCTGCGCCGAAGAGAGCGGCAGAAAGTCGGTGATGTCCTCTTTGTAGCGAAGACGGCTGACGAGCAGTCCGCAGATCAACACAAGGGCTGTCAGCAGCGACCAGAAGAGGGCGTTGCGGGTTCGCAGATAGTCATATATGGCGAGTATGAGTCTTTTCATCGTTCGTCCACAAAAAGAATCGGTTTGCGGCTCTTTGCCGGAAAATTGATAGCATGAATAACATCCACCGGAAGGATCTCCACGTTCGGTGCAACGCGCAGACGGGCACGGAAACGATCCTTGAGGTCTTTGATGATCGTTTCGGCAGGCAAGGTGAGATGCGTCGGTTTGAGTCCGACACGCACAACCACATCATCCGTTCCGGCGGATGACTGCCTTGCCACAACGACGAAGTTCTCCACGAAATCGCAGTTAGCGAGGACATCATTGATAGCCGGAGGATAGATAGTGGTGCCTTTGAGTTTGAGCATGTTGTTTTTGCGTCCCACAAGAGGTGTGAGCCTATAACTATTCCTTCCGCAGCGACAAGGAGCGGTTATTTTTGCAGCTACATCTCCTGTCCGGAACCGCAATAAGGGCATCGCTTCTACACCGAGAGTCGTAATAACAATCTCCCCTACCTCACCGTCCGGCACCGGACGATTATCTTCGCCGATGATCTCCACGATCACCAGTTCGGGATGCACATGACCGCCGCAGCCGTAGGTACACTCCGAGAAAGTAGCGGACATCTCAGTGGAAGAATAGGTAGCGAAGAGCTGCACTTCGGGCCAGAGGTCATGGATACGGGTGCCTAAGAGGTTGAGCGAGAGGTCTTGGTTCCGCAGTCCCTCTCCGATGCCGATGATCCGTTTGATAGAGCAATGACGATAGTCGATACCGTTCTGCTGTGCATAACTGAGCAGACGCAACACAAACGAAGGCACGCACATGATAGTGTCTGGCTGCAGACGAAGGATCGTGTCCCACTACAGTTCCGGAATGCCGTTTCCGACACGGATAATACCCGCCCCTAAGCGACGTAAGCCGTTGAAGTACGCCATACCTGCCATGAAACGTTTGTCGAGCGTCGTCATGAGTTGCACCACACTGCTCTTCGTCACTCCGGCACAGCGGAACGACTTGTACTCGTTGAACGCCAGACGGTCGAGGTCATGGTCGGAACAACCGAAGACCACCGGTTCACCTAAGGTACCCGAAGTGGTGACATAGTCAATGAGTTGATCTTTGGGGCAACAGAGAAAATCATCGTTATAGAGCTGCAGGTCTTTCTTCTCAGTGAAAGGCAGACGCTGCAGGTCTTCGATCGTACGGATAGAAGCGATGTCTATCTGATGTTCGGCAAACATCCGTTGGTAATAGGGCGAATGTGCGTGCAGATAGGCTAACTGCTGACGCAGCAAGTCTTCCTGAAAAAGCTTCTGCTCCGCAGGCGAAGCAAACTCTATATCCTCATCGTAATGGTTCATAAGTGTTGTATCCATTGTAAAAATTCCTGTTTCCATTGGCGGGATTCGGGTGTACCTTTGGTCTCGGACGCCCCGAAGCCGTGTCCGCCTGTTTGGTATTGTATATAGCGGTGCGGCACGTTATTTGCCGTCAGCGCTGAATCGAGTAATTCGGAGTTACGGTATTTGACGACCGGATCATCCTGACAGTTGACGAGGAAGACCGGCGGACAATCCGGGGTAATATGTTTCTCTAACGAGAGAGAGTCTCTCCACTGCCGGTTGAACTGCCGCCACACGCCCAACGCCCCTCTGCGCGAACGTTTATGTGAGACCTTGTGACTCATGCTCACGACCGGATAGATGGGACAAAGGAAATGCGGTTTATAGGGCGTTTGGTTATAGAGGTAAGACGACATAGCGAGGTGTCCTCCGGCAGAGAAGCCCATGACGCCTATTCGCGCAGTATCGATACCGTATTCGGAAGCATGCGTATAGACGTACTCCAATGCTTCTTCGACATCGAGCCGCATGTTGGGATAGCGGTTTCCAACTCCGAGAGCGCGATACCAGAAGATATACGCATAGACGGTGGCAACCCTGTAACGAAGCACAAAGGCGTTGATACCTTGGGACTGCAACCAACGGGCTACACCGATGCCTTCGGTAGGGATGTCAAGCCATGAGTAACTGCCTCCAGGGCAGACGATAACCGCCGTACCGGTATTGAGGGCAGAATCGGCAGGGTATGCATAGAGACGCTTATGTCCCTCTATCGGTTGCGGAAGACGCTCTTTGGCACATACGCCGAAGACGCAAAGCAAAGTCCATATGAACAGTAGTGCTCTTCTCATGCTTGGTAATGGGTCAATTGGTTGATATACATCTGATGCACACGGGAACACATCGCCTGATAAGTCTGTTGGTACAAAGGATCATCGGGCATAATCGGGTCGAGGAAGGTGAGCGTCGGTTGTGCGGCACCTATACGCACCTCTCCTTTCGACATCAGGCGGAAGGTGTCCTCCAAGAGAAGGGGTTGAAGGGGTACATGTAACTGCTGCGCCAAGTAAAACGCCCCTCTATGGAATCTGCACAGCGCACCATTACGCGAACGACTGCCTTCGGGAAAGACAAGCACCGAAGTGCCTTTCTCCACCTCCGTACGGTACTGCTCCGCCATCTGCTCGAAGCCCGCAGTAGCAGGCAGGAAATTCGCCTTGTGGGCAAAAGCAGCAAAGAAAGGATTAGAGAACACCCAATTTTGCGTAACGATGGTCAGGTTCGGATGTCCCGACACGATCGAGAGTATATCGAAGAGCGAGGTATGATTCGCTATATAGATAGCCGGAGTCGAGGGCGGCAAGGCTTTTTCTTTGCCTTGTATGCGGAAAGGCGATTCCGGGAAGGTATGCATCAAGAGGGACGAGCAGGCACTAAAGAAACGACGATAGGTCTGTTCCTTTGCCCGGAAGAGCATCATCACCACTATCACCAGCAAGGTAAGCGCCCAGATGAGCAGGAACCAAGGTCCATAGATGAGAGTCCGCCAATACCGACGAGGCAGACCGTACAGCAGTGCCCCGAAACAGAGGAAGGTATTGAGGATGCTGATACGCGTGAAGTCATACGCCGGACGGAAATGAGAGATGCGTTCTTCGGCAGAAGGGTAATAGACCCGCACGGGAACAGGGATGATCTTCTCGTTTGACCAAGCGGCGAAGACGAGTAACTCTAATTCGGCTTCATAGCGCGAGGTGAGCAGCGACAGACCGTGCAGACGTTGGAGGGGATAGATACGCATACCTGTCTGGGTGTCCGGTAGACGGATACCGGTCTGCACGGTAAACCAGAAATTGCTGAATTTATTAGCAAAAGTATTCGTGCCCGGCATATTAGCAGCTTGGATATCCCGACTGCCAACGATGAAACAGTTCGGTTGTTGTTGCGAGACTGTCAATAAGGCAGGGATGTCTTCGGGGAAATGCTGTCCGTCACTATCGATCGTGAGAGCATGCGTAAAGCCCATTTCGATAGCTTTGCGGAAACCTGCTTTGAGAGCATGACCTTTGCCTCCATTTTGCGGCAGGTCGATGATGGTAAGGGGAATCTCGATGGCACGAAGGACATCACGAGTAGTATCCGTAGCGCCATCTACGACCACGATGATGTCGCGGATATATTGCGCCGTACGGAGGACGATATCCCCGAGCGTAGAGGCATTGTTATATGTAGGTATTATTGCGCAAATCATAACATAGTCACTTGCGAAAAACGGATTGTGGTATCATCGCCGTTGGCTTCATGGATCACCACACGGTCCGCGATGTCGGTTTGCGGATTGAGTTCTATTTCTATTTGCCGGAAGAGGCGTTGCAGTTCGCGTTTCTTAGGGGTAAGGACGACCGAATGACCGTTCTGCTGCACGGTAAAACTCTTCTCGGCTGCTCCGAAATCCCCTTTGACGCACTGTTTGATGAGCATCAAGAGCCCCGTGATCTGTTTGTTCACGTTCCCTTTGTCGCCATCAATCTCCCATACGAGGGGTTGCGGAGAGGTATATTCCCACCGCAAGTAATCGGGCGTACGATAGACGAGTTCTCCTTCGCTGCGCTGCGGTTCAGTAAAAAGCGCCGATTGCTTGTCCTGCACAAAATGCGCAGTGAAGGAAGCTATTATCAATAAGAGATTTACCATTGGGTCATTTACTATTTGGTCATTTACTATTTGGTCATTTATTCATTTTATCAATTGGCTACGCAGTAACATCCTGCCATGATCAGTAAAATACCAAGCCACTGGACGAGCGAGACCTGCTCGTGAAAGATCCACATCGCTGCCACCATACCGAACACATATGCCAAACTGGAGAGGGGATAAGCCTGCGAGAAAGGGTAATGACGCAGTATATACATCCACAGGAGTCCTGCTCCGGTAAAGGTGAGTCCACATGCCAAAAGCCACCAGTTGGTAAGCGTGCGGGAGAAATAGTCCCACGTCCATGAGAACGCAGGTTGTGCCTGCATCGCTATTTTCAGCAAGACTTGTCCAGCGGATAGACAGATCGCTTGTATGACGGAAAGGAGGATGAGATTATTTGACATTGGACAATGGAGATTTGAGATTTACTATAAGGGTTGCACGAGCTTGTTGTGCATGGTGTATGTTGGCGGAAGTCTCAAGAGCTTGCCACGTATCATCGTTTTCCTCGAATCCGAGTACCAAGGCTGAACGAATCAGTCCGAGTTGGATCTGCGTTTGAGCGTCACGCAGGGCTTGCGCATACGAGTGAGCGCCGTGCGACCAAGTGCAGTTATAACCATGGTTACGGGTGAGGATCGCGATGAGCGACGAGGGCGTGTTGTGGGTCGATTGCATGAAAAGCGTCGGACTGAGGGCATCTTCTCCCTCCTCCGTCAGTTGATTCAGCAAAGCGACCGAATAAGCGATGCAGCCAAGGTCGGTACCGGTGATGATCGCATCCGGGACGATGCCTTGTGCCTGCTCGAGAGCGGAGTATGCTGCAAAGACCAGTTGACGCAACATAGGCGACAGACGGCGTGCCTGCATAGGCGATATATAGCGTTTGTAGTCCGCCTCTTCTGTGGCAATGACATCGGCAAGAACGGTATAGGTATTGTCCTCAAGGGCGGCACTGAGGTCTTGTCCCTCTTTAGCGAGGAGCAGCGAACTGTCGTTACCGCCAAAACCGAAGGAGTTACAGAGCACGTTTCGGAGGACCTTTTGCTCCGTTTGGCAGACAGGCATCATACCGTTCTCCATTGTTTGTTGGAAATGGAGGTTCGCCGGGATGAAGCCGTGCTGCAAAGCCAAGAGACTGATGACCAGTTCTATACCTCCTGCGGCAGAAGTTGCATGACCGGTGAAGGCTTTGGTAGAACTGAAAGGCGGAACTATCTCACCGAAGAGCCGACGCATAGCGGCAGTCTCCGAGGAGTCGTTATTGGGTGTGCCGGTTCCATGAGCATTGATATAATCCACTTGTGCGGGTTCGATATGCGCCATCGAGAGTGCCTGCTGCATTGCGAGGAATGCTCCTTCGCCATCATCCGACGAAGCGGTCTGATGGAACGCATCGCAGGCATTGCCGTACCCGTTGATATATGCCAAGATAGGTGCTTTGCGTTGCAGCGCCGAGTCCTCGGTCTCCACGACCACATATGCGGCTCCTTCGCCGAGGTTGAGTCCTTTTCGGTTCGCTGAGAAGGGACGACAAACCTCATCCGAGAGGATCTGCAGAGCCCGGAAACCGTTGAAATGGAAGAGACTGAGACTCTCCGCTCCTCCTGCTACTACCTGTCGGTACTGTCCGGAGCGCAAGAGGTTACAGGCTGCAATGACAGCATTGAGGGCACTGCTGCACGCTGTGGAGACGGTACCGGTCATTGCAAACGTACCGACCTGACGGGCTATCTGCTCGGTGGACGAACCAGCGGTGTGGCATTGGACAATGGAGATTTGACAATTGACATTGGATTTCTCTCTCCAATACCGCTCCGTATGATCCATACCGCCGACGGTAGTACCACTGATGAACGCCGTTTGACTGAGTTCGCGGATATCGGCTTGAGAGAGCGCTTCGCGTACGGCTGCTACGCCCAAGAGAGCCGTGCGGGAAAGGGTCTCGGTGATTTCCAAACGGTTCGCCAAGGACTCATTCGAGGCTTGCACCTCACCCACCGGATGTTCCCGATGCGCAGTAGGCAGATATACCGGCGCAGCTACACCGCTCTGCTCATGAAGCAAAGCGTGAAGCGTCGCTTGTTGGCCAAAGCCCAAAGACGACACAATGCCCGCACCGGTAATAACGATCTTCATAGGCTTACTTGGTACGATGCTCTTCGATATAGGCAGCCATGGAATTCACCGAACGGAACACCTGTTTGCCTTCTTCTTTGTCCTTTAACTTGATGCCGTATTGCTTATCCAGCAGCACGAACAGCTCCAATGCATCGATACTATCCAGACCTAAGCTCTCACCAAAGAGAGGGGCGTCATCTTGGATGTCCGAAGGAGTGATGTCTTCGAGGTTCAGTGCCTCGATAATTTGTTGTTTGAGTTCTTCGTTGTTCATATTTTTAGTTTTCTTATCTCGCTTCGCTCGAACGATTATTCTTAGCCCTGAGGGGCACGATTTTTACGCAGAGCGAATTTTCAGATTTTAGTTATCAGTTTTAAGTGTGCTTCAAAGTGGTCGGCATCATGGCATTCAATCCATCCTGTCAGCGCTGATTGTGTACCTCTTTGAGCAAAAGATAGAGGGACCAGTCGGTCCAACTGTGAGTAGCTATCCATGACATAGAATGAGGTCTCGCCGTAGTAGCTGTTACGAATCGCTATCTCGCCTGTCACGATATTAGGCAAGGTGTAGACAAAGACAGAAGGCGAGGGATAGTAGTTATCCGGCATGATAGTACGTTGGTACTCACGGTCATTCGCGAGACACGAACTGCGGTTAGCCAGTATGATAGCACGATCTGCACGGGGCACGAACCGCTCTTCGGGGAGCGAACGGAGCAACAGTTCGGATGCCACAAAACCCAGACGGGCAAGGGGATCCATCTTGAAATACTTGGGATAATCTCCGACATAAGCGCGGTAGAGCTCCGTGAGCATTGCTCCGCCATGGGAAGAAACCTCCAAGGGCGTGCCGTTGAGAGTGACACTATTAGGCGTTATATGTACTTCGGTTAGAGATTTCAGATTAGAGAATTCAGATTCAGGGGAGGTCGTAAGCGGCGCATCGAGCGTCACGCGTATCGCTGCATTGCAGCCCCCAAAACCCGAGAGCAGTTTGATGAATTCTCGCTTATTGGTAGTACGGGTCTGCGGGTCGATGTTAAGGAGGTGCGTTGTGCCGGGCGTTTGGTAGCCACGAGTACCCAAAATAAGTCCTCTTCGGAGCGCATGAAGAGAGAGAATCGTCTCTAACAGTCCTGCGGCTCCTAAGGTGTGACCGAAATAGCCTTTGAGGGCATTCACGGGAATATCGGACAACTCAGCACGGTGGATAGCGACCGACTCCATCTCATCGTTATAGAGCGTAGCGGTGCCATGGACGTTGATGAAAGCGAGATCATTGCGGTCTCCCATCACTTCGCTCAGACAGCGGTAACTACCCTCTCCTGTTCTACTGGGAGCAGAGATGTGATTCGCATCATTATGAATAGCACCTGACAGGATCGAGCCGTACGAGCGGTTCGCCCATTGTTCGTCAGCGGTCAAGACCATACAAGCCGCAGCTTCTCCGAGGTTCAGACCTTGCCGCGCGGCATCGAAAGGTTTGCAGGGAGAGGGAGAGAGCGCTTTGAAGGACTGAAAACCCGAGACGATGAATGCCGACAACACATCGCTGCCCACGACCACTACATGCCGATAGGTACCTGCGTCCAACAAACGTTGCGCCGTAATGAGCGCACACACACCGGATATACAGGCATTGCTAACGACGATGGGTTCGTTGGGATTCGCAAAAGCATGAGCAATCCGACGGGCGGAGTCATGGAGGAGAATATCTTCCGTCTCGGCAAGAAGAGAGACGTTCCCTTTGGTCGTAGAGAGGACAAACAGCGTGTCGGGCGATGCCAAGAGAGCAGGATCTATCTTTGTTCCCTTCACCGCATCGATGCAGAGTTGCTCCCATTGCACCTCCTCAAAACGCGAGGCGCAGAACGGTTCTACGCAGGGGAACGCATCCGTATGTACGCGTAAGGCACTACGTCCTGCGAGCACAGCCTCAAGGGTCGGTTCGGAACCGACAGCCAAGGGAGAGATAATATGATCCGCTATGATATAGTTCATTGTCCTGCTTGGATGATAGGGGTTAAGAGATCCTTCTCGGAGACCGCTTCAGCGGTCAGGATTGCAGTCAAGGGTACACCGCACAAGCCGTGATAGAGGATAGACTGTCCGGTAAAGAACAGATTATCCGTTCGGGTTCGAAGAGGCATGAATAATCCTTGTTGGGAGAAGAGGGCACCGTTCGGGCTATAATAATAATCGCGGATAGTGAGGGGTGTACCAACGGTTATATGATCCACCGCCTGACGCACGGGATAGAAACGCGAGACATAATCGATCGCCTCTTGTGCCCGTTGATGTTTATAGGTCTGATAGTCCAGCGGACGTTCTCCCGCAGGTCTGTCTCCCCATTGTGCAAAATCCGCAAACCGGCAAGGCACGAGTATCTCCATCGTATGCGCCCACGGGCCTTGTTGCTGCACAGGAGGTGTAGTGAGCAGGATATACGAAGGCAGTCCCTCCTGCGGGTTTGAGACAGGGAGGAAGATCGTACTGTTGATGAAGGGGAAACTATTCTCTTTGAGGCGAATATAGATCGAGAGCGCCGATGAATCGACCGCAAACGAATCGGCTCTTCGGCGCGACACTTTGCGTACCACATCTTCGGTCAGGAGGGCAAAGAGCACACTCGGGGCGATGGATGCGATGTATTTATCCGCAGTCCATTCCCGTCCGTCGGTAGTGGTCACTTTCTCCACGTGCCCCTCATACACGGTAATATCGCTCACTTCCGCTAACGCCACCACTTGTCCTCCGTGCCGCTCGATGACCGTACGTAAGGCTTGCGCTAATTGGAGGGCGTTGTCCTCGAAGCGGTATTCGCCATCGAGATAGAGAACAGATAGCATACTATGGACAGAAACCGGCACGCGGTCTATCGAATGACCGCAGAGAGGCGTGAGATAACTGAGGACGCGGATCAACTCTTCATCGTCTATGAACTGCCGCATCAACTGCTCCACCGTCAGCCCTTCATAGACACTACTGTCCGGATGATTCTGCGAACGACGCAGGTAATAGAGGTCGAAGGAGTTCGCTATGCAGTACAGCGCATCGAGGTAACGATGCAAGCCTTCCTGCTGAGAAGGGAAGAGTGTACCTAAGTAGTGCTCAAACGCTTCGCGTCCACGGGGCAGACGATAACTATGCGTCTCATCCGTCCAGACGATCTCCTGCGCCTCGGGGTCAACGGGCAGTACATGCAGTTCGTCTTTGATACCCAAATAGCGGAACAGATGAGACAGCGCCCATTGTTCGCCAAAACCGCCGAAGTTATGCATGCCTGTATTGAACCACGCCCCATGACGTTTGAAGGACTGCAGCCCGCCACCGATGATAGCGTTCTTCTCGAGGACGGTCACATGACTGCCTGCACGAGAGAGGAGAGCGCCTGTGATCAGGCCTCCCATACCACCACCGATGATGAGGACACTATGTTGATTCTCTACTGCCAAAACTCGTAAAAATTATACCATTGGTCGGGATACATGGACACTACATCCGTCAGTTCTCTCGCGAAAGCGCGCGCGTACGAAGAAGCGTCCGATCCTTTGAGTTCGCGTACGTAAATGTGGTATTTACGCCGTTTCTCTTTCATAACAAAGACACAGAGGACGGTCTGCTCGTACATCGCAGCGATGGAAAAAGGTCCGCGAGGCAGGTTCGCTTCACGACCCAAGACCTCGGCACGCACGGTCTTAGGCGAACCGAAATTACGATCCGCAGAGAGGGTCAGCATACTACCGGACTCGAGGATCTCATGAAGGGTATAGATATAATCGAATCCTTCATCGGGAATGATAATATGAATACCATTTCGCTCAAACTCTCGTTTTCGTTGCTCCATGACGTATGCTTTCTCGCCTCCGTACATGATCGCGTACATAGGCTTAGTGGGATGCAGGGCATAGCCTGCCATTTCGTAGTTGCCCACATGGGAGGAAAGCATGATACAACTCTCAGGCTTCTTCATCGCCTCCATGACCAGCTCGTTACCATCTATCTCGAGCTCGAAATGTCGTCCGGCATATACCGCAAAGCGGTCGATGACCACTTGTCCGAACTGACGGAAGAGACGATAGGTATGTACGGCTGAGGAGAAACGCCCTTTGGAGTGAATACGACGGAAATAATGATAGATAGCGCGGCTATATGAACGGGCAAAGAGGATGTAGAACAGTATGACTACATCCATGATCGCATAAAACACCCCGATGGGAATATACCGCAGCATCCAAACCAAACTGCGGTGCATCCACGGTAAACCGTCGGTTCTGCCGTCCCATTTAGCCGTTTGCGCACTCACTTCACTTATTCACTTTGGTGTCAATATAATGACAGAAATCCTCGAGCGTCACTACGCCTTTCAGTTCCTCGGGTACAATACGGAAACCAAACTCGCGATCCACGATCACGATGATGTCCACGAAATCGAGACTGTCGATGCCGATGTCCTCTCGGAGTCGTGCTTCGGGCTTAATGAGGGCTTCGTCAATCTCAAATTCCGAAACCAGAAAATCTTTTACTTTTTGATCAATTTCTTCTCTTTTCATATTTTGTTCAATTTATATTCTTGAGGATAATCGCACAGTTGGTACCTCCAAAACCGAATGAGTTGGAGAGAACGGTATGGAGCTCTTTCTCCACCGTTTGGCGTGCGATATTAAGTGTCTCAGCCGCTTCGTCGGGTTCGTCCAAGTTGATGTTGGGCGCCACGAAATGGTTCTTCATCATCAGCAGGCTATAAACTATCTCGCTTGCTCCCGACATCCAGCACTCGTGTCCGGTCATGGATTTAGTGGAACTGATGAGGGCTTTCTTGCCTGCAAAGAGTTGAGTCAAAGCTTCCGCTTCGGCTTTGTCCCCTAAGATGGTAGAGGTAGCATGCGCGTTGATATAATCGATCTCATCGGCAGCGATACCTGCGTCTTGCAGGGCACGTTCCATTGCTCTGATGGATCCTTCGGCGGAAGGTTGCGAGATCGCTAAGCCGTTCGAGGAGAAGCCGTAACCGGTTATCTCCGCCAAGATAGTAGCCCCTCGAGAAACAGCATGATCGTAATCCTCTAAGACCAAAGCGGCTCCTCCTCCACTAGGAATCAGACCGTCACGGTTCTTATCGAAAGGTCGAGATGCTTTCTGAGGATCATCCATACGTTTGCTGAAGGCGTTGAGTCCATCGAAGGACGCCATGGAGATGGGGTTCACCTCTTGCGCTCCACCTGCGAGGACAACCTCTTGCAAACCTTGTTTGATAAGCAAGTACGCCATACCGACCGAGTGTGCGCCGGAAGAACAAGCGGCAGAGATAGTGAAGTTGATGCCACGGAGATGGAAGATCGTACTGAGGTTCATGGTGACGGTGGAGTTCATAGACTGAAAGATAGCTCCGGCACCCAAGAGGAAGGAGTCTTTCATTGCCTCCATACGTTTGGCAGTCTCCACGACGGCTTTGCCGGTAGAGTCGTTGCCGAAGATGATGCCCACTTCGTTGTTTTCGAGATAAGCATCATCGATGCCTGCCTGCTCGAACGCTTCGCGGGACGCCATGTACGCATACTCTGTCTCATCCGCCATGGAATGACGCATACGACGGTCGAGGTATGGTTTGAGATCCGGTTTGGGTACTATACCCGTAAGGGCGGAGTGAAAACCGATCTCCGTTCTCTCGGGGTCAATGCCTATACCGGAACGACCCGCACGAAGCGAGTCCGTCACTTCGGCTTTGTTGCCGCCTAAGCAGGACCAAATCCCCATACCTGTGATAACTACTCTGTGGCTCATATTTTGTGTTTTAAGAATTCAACAATACGTGCGATGTCCTCATAGAAAGGTTTGTCCTCGATGCGGCTGTCTGTGAGCGTACGCAGTTCGTCATAGAGGGCTTTGGTGGAGGATGCCATCTTATCGTGGATAGCGAGGATGTCCGTTGCCTGCGCTAAAGCTATCAGATGGATAGCGAAGACCTGATAAGCGTTCTCTATCACCTGTCGGCAGAGCAAGGCGGAGTTGGTTCCCATGGAGACGATGTCTTGGTTATCGTTGTTATTGGGAATCGAGTGAACGTAGTTCGGCATCGAGAGGGTCTGACACTCCGCAGTCGTGCTGGTAGCGGTGAACTGACAAGCCTGCATACCGTAGTTCAGTCCCAAGACACCGCGGTTGAGGAACGGCGGCATGATACCATCGTTGATGCGGTCATGGAAGAGATAGTTGAGTTGCCGCTCTGCGGTCATTACCATTCGGGTGACCGCTATTTTCACCTTATCCTCCTCCAAGGAGATATAATCGCCATGGAAATTACCACCATGGAAGACGTTTCCGACCTCGTAATCCACGATGGGGTTATCGCTTGCTGCGTTGAACTCCTCCTCCAAGATCCGTTTGGCATTCTGAAGGGTCTCCCATACCGGTCCGAGTATCTGCGGAATACAACGCAGGGAATAGTACGCTTGTACTTTTTTAGCAAAGACCTGCTCGGTATGTCCGCCGTTATAGAGGGCGTGTTCGCGTTTCGGGAGACGATGACTGTCTTTGGCTATGTCACGCATCATAGCAGCAATGACCTGTTGTCCCTCGTGACGACGAGCAGCATTCAGGGGTTCGGACATCAGATCGTCGTACGACTCGGCTATCTCGTTCATCCACACCGAGCAGATGACCGCCAAACGCAAGAGGTTCTCGGCATGAAGCTGATTGACAGCTCCTATACCCGTCATGACGCTTGTTCCGTTGGTAGCACTCAGTCCTTCGCGTATATGAATACGCATAGGAGTGAGCCCGCACTCACGAAGCACCTCTTGGGTCGGTCTCCAAACGCCTTGGTAATGTACTTTTCCTTCGCCTATGAGGCAGAGGGCGATATGCGCTAACTGGACTAAGTCTCCGCTCGCTCCCACACTGCCGTGACGAGGGATGAAGGGATAGATGCTGCGGTTGATGAAGGACAGCAACAGATGCACGATCTCCTCGTGCACGCCCGAACGCGCCTGTAGGAACGAGCCTGCGCGCGCGATCATAGCCGCCTTCACATCCAAGTCCGAGAGCGGTTCGCCTGCTCCGGTAGCGTGCGAACGAATGATGTTATACTGCAACTCCTTCAAATGGGCATCCTCCACGCGCCACTGAGCCATAGGACCAAAGCCCGTGTTGATGCCGTAGATAATTCTGTCGTTCGCAAACTGACGCAGGAAAGCATGACAGTCCCTGACACGCTGAAGTGTCTGCTCGTCCACGGTCATGGCCTTTCCACCGACCAAAATATCTCGAATTTCTTCAAATGTTATCATCTCTTATAATTTTCGCATTTTTTCATTTTCGCATTTTCACATTTTCGCATTTTCACATTTTCTTACGACCATGATTGAATGACCGCCCATACCCAAGTGGTCATGTATGGTCTCCACTTCCAAGCCTGCCTGACGCACCAAACGAGTCAAGTCGTCGGTGTTGTACATCTTACTGTTACCGTTTGCTAAAGCGGTAAAGTACAAACTGATCTGGGTGAGGGCAAACGCAGCAGGCAGGTATTTCTGACGATCCCAAAGGGTCTCCATGATATAGAGACGGTTATCGGGAGTCATGATCTTCGCAGCACGGCTAAGGATACTCACTATCTCTTCTTCGCCAAAACAATCGAGGAACTGCGACATCCAGATCACGTCATATGTTGTATCAGAAGGAAAGGCGCAATTCGGATCCAAGAGGTTCATTCCGACACCGTCAATTCGGTCGGCTCCCTCTTTGCCTTCGGTCGCGGCACGCATCATTGCTATCTGTTGGGGCAGATCGCAGATGGTCACATGGAAACGGGGATTATAGGTCACACATCGTTGCGCAAAGCGCCCTGTGTTGCCTCCCACGTCCAAAATATGCACGTCTGCGTCTTCGCCTTTGGAATGCAAGGTTTCGGTCTCTATTAAATGGAGCGCCTCATCGAAGGAATGATCCGAGTAATAATGGTCAAAACCAAACCAACTCTTCTGAACTTGCTCCGGAAGGCTGCTTAGTCCTTCGTAGATAGTGGGCCACGAACCGAAATGCTCCAAACCGGCAGGACGTCCTTCCTCCAAGGCTTTGTCCAAGACAAACCAGCCCTCGTAGTTGACATCGTGGTTGAAATCGATATCCGCACGAATGAGCGGGTCGTTGAGCAAGAACCAGCCTGTCTTACCCAGACGATAAACATCCTTCTCGGCATCGATGATCACCGTACCGATAGTAAGGGACGCTTCGAGCAGGCATTTGCACGCGTACGAAGAAAGTCCTGTACGCTCCTCTATCTCCTGCCGGGTCAAGCCGTTAGGAGAGGTATTGAGCATCTCAAAGATACCATATTTGAGCATGAGACGTGCGGTCTGGAAGACTACCGGACCGAACGAAATAATATGCGCCAAATGCTGCGCTTCACGCGCAGTAAAACGCTCCTCAGTCAAGGACGAGGCGATGCTTGGAAACAAGTGCATTTTTGTAAGTTTATAAAAAACGGCGCAAAATTACAAAAAATTTTCCATATATGCAAGTAAATCGGCAAATTTATTTAAATCCGAAGACAAAATAGACTGCGCCGATGAGCAGAAGGCACGCTACCAAGTGATTCCAACGCAAAGGCATTTGGAAAGCGACTGCGGAGAAGAGGACAAAGACAAAGAGGGTGATAACCTCCTGAATGACTTTCAGTTGCATCAAAGAGAACGGTCCTCCGTTGCCATCAAAACCGATACGGTTTGCCGGTACTTGCAGGCAATACTCGAAGAAAGCGATGCCCCACGAGAGGAGGATCACAAAAATAAGCGGTGTGGCGTTCGTAAAGAAGCCTGTCTGTTGCAGTTTGAGATGTCCGTACCACGCTAAGGTCATAAAGACGTTTGACGCGAGGAGCAGTAAGATGGTGTATAAAGCATTCATAAATTCATTTACCATTTGGTCATTTAGGGGTTCATTTAATCATTTGAGGGAGGTATTGTTCTTTAATGTTGGACATAGATGCCCAGATACAATCCATCGCTTCGGGATTGAGGGCTTTGATCTGAGCGAGAAGGTCTTTGACTTTCTCCCGTGCGCTCACATGTTCAAAGGGGCAGTTTTTGGACTGTTTGGCATAGTTCTGCATCGCGGCATAGGAGCGGATGTTTTCTTCGTCAATGAGACAAAGGGGTCGTATGATACGAAGCGGCATTTTCTCCATCTGCAAAGAAGGCGGCATGGTCGCAAAAGCGCCTTGGTAGATGAAGTTCATGAGGAGTGTCTGGACGACATCGTCCCGATGATGCCCAAAAGCGATCTTGGTACACCCTAATTCCTGCGCAACATTAAAAAGGGTCTTGCGTCTATACCATGCGCAAAGGAAACAAGGGTTAGAGGTAGCGCGTTGGGCGGAACCGGCTTCTTTGGGCGGGTTTTCGCCGATTTCGACATCGCGGACGATGAGCGGCACTCCGGCTTGCTGGCAGAAGGACTCCAGATACGAGAGGTCGGTTTGGTAGTCGCGCTCTTTGACTCGCACATGAAGTGCCGTGACCTGAAAACGGGGTTTATAGATCTTTGATCTACGGCCTAAGAGTTCGGTCAAGAGAAGACTGTCTTTGCCACCACTAAGTCCGATAAGAATATGGTCTCCGTCTTCGATGAGTTGGTAGTCCGCGCACGCTTTATGAAAGAGCCTCGTCAAGCGAGTACGATGATGCTCCACCAAGGCTTCGATAGACGGGAAGGTCTTCCAGTTCACGAAAGTCTCTGCTGCTTTGCGGTTAGAAGCTATATCGTCGATGAAAACGACTTGTTCCGTAAGCGCAGGAGAGGTAGAGAGAAGCGTTTGCTGAACGGCTTCAAAAATAGCTTTCTCGGGTTTGGAGAGGTGCATCTTCTGCGAGAGAAAAAGTCCATCAAAATGTTGCTCCAAACTATATGTTTGATTGATGAAGTTAAAATGCAGGTCGTTGCCGTTGGAGAGCAGGTATACCGGGTGTCCGGCTTCGCGCAAACGGTCTATGAAAGACAGCCGTTCGAGCGGCAAGTCAGCCAACATACTCATCCACGCCGAGAGGATGTCCTGCTCGGTAGTGCCGGGACGACAATAGTGCATGATCTCCGAGACGAAGGTTTCGGGCGTGATCAGACCACGCTCAAAATCCGCCATCAGTTGTTTGGAAGCGACGCTTACAGCTTTGACTCCTTCTCCCTGAGAGTCCATGCCCAATACCGCACGCATGTTCGCCTCACCCATAAGGTGCTCGAAGGCGTGCATGCAACGCTCGACATCCAAATTTATCAATACGCCTCCGAGATCAAAGATATACGTCGTCATGGTTGTTTGATGCCTTGGGCGTTGTATGTCTCGCCGTCACGAAGGATGAGGAGAGTGCCGTTACGGAGTATTTTGCGGCAGTTATTTCCGTTCGGGTTAGCAGTAGAGAGGTTCTCTATTCCGGTAGCGGATTGACGGACATATTTATAAATGGGAGTGTTGTCTTTGCTATCCGAAGTGGTGTAGAAAGTCATGGAATCGGTCCATGCGATGGATTCTCCCTGCTCTTCCTCCTGATACGCAGCCACTTGCTGCGGAAGACGCAAAGCGGTTTGGCTTAGGCTTTCGGAGCCTTGACGCTGCCACAAGAGGAGATAAGGCTTGCTTTTGATGACCATATACTTGCCGTCGGGCGTAATGTCTCCACCGGTACAATAATTGAACTTGGAGCCGTTTCCCAAAGCGCAGACTTCCGTGAGGGTCTGTACGGAAGTGCCGTAGTCCGTGCGGAAAGGCAGTTTGTAGAGATGACAGACTCCGTCCTTGACCTTATCCACGATATAGAACATCTGCTCGATGTTATCGTACATCAGCGTTTCGGCATTGTGGGCTTTGTTGTCCGGGAAACCGAAACGGATATAATTGGCCGTCAGGGTTTGCGTGCCGGACGTGATAGCAGGTTCTTCGAGATAATAGATGTAATACGCATCCTTGAATTTCAGTTTGTTATCGCCAATAGCGCCCACAAAGAGATAGTTGGTGTTGCTATAAACGCCGGTAGCTATGTCTTCCCAGTCGTCCCGATCCGAGCCGGTAGTCGTGAGTTTGACGGTCATAGCGAGAGTGCCATCGGGCTGAACGGCTACAATCTTGCGCTTGTCGCCTGTGTTCTCATCGCCGTGCGCCCAGAGATAACCCGGGGTGACACGCGAAGCGGCAAGACCACTGGTTTCGGGCATGACGCTCTTTTGCATCGTGCCGCTTTCCGAACGGGTAAAATCGTTATTGAAGGTCAGCGTGGTACCATCGTAATTGATGGGAGAAGCTGCCCAGATCATGAAGGAAGCCAAGAGGCTTATAGCTGTACAAAAGATTTTTGCTTTCATGATATATGTGTACTAAATAAATCGTGCTGCAAAATTACTGCTTTTTTTTGAAATCATCAAATAGTAGTATGATTTTTCTGCATAATATGGCATTTTTTACACAAAACGCACTCTTGTGCAGGGTTTTAGAGCCGACATTCCATGGTCACATGCGGGATATTGGCTTCCTCGAAGATGTCTCCGACGGTGTGGAATCCAAGTTTCTCGTAGAACGAGACCGCCTGTGTCTGAGCATGAAGACGCAGTTTGGTGGCGCCTTGGGATTTGGCATATTCCTTCATTTGCGCCATGAGGTACTTGCCGAAGTTCTTGCCGCGTTCGATGGTTAACATCCGTCCGATGCGCATGACCGAGGTGTCCGCTTCCGGGAAAAGACGGGCATAAGCGATGACGAGTCCACTGCGGCGAAGCGAGAAATGGACAGCAAGGAAGTCGATGTTATCTTCGTCGAGGTAGATGATTTGCTGCTCGCAGACGAAGACCGAGAAACGGGCTTTGAGGATCTCATAGAGTTCCGAGGCGGAGAGTTCTTGGAAAGTCTTGATCTGCAAGGTGACACCACGTGGCAGACTGAGGGGCAAACGGGCTTTGCGGCGCTTCATGGGAGGCGTTTGGGACAGCTGTTTGCTGACGATGTCATAGACGTACTCGCGAACCGTTTCATACCGCTTCGGGAAAGGCGGTTCCCAAGGGTGAATATCGCGGTTCGTTTCCTTCATGCGCTCTTCCCAGATCGCCACCTGCTCGGGATCGAGCAAGATTCGGTTGACGATGGCGTTGGTTGCGCCAAAGAGGGAACGTTGGGCTTTTTGCGCTTTGGAGGGCTTGTCGGGACCGACTTCCATATCATAGACCTGTTCCCGTCCGTTGCGAACACGGTGTACTTCTTTGCTCTTTTTGCAGAGCTTTCCGCGGACTTGTCGTCCATCAACGTAATCTATTTTTGCCATAATTTTTGATTAAAAAGTATATATACTACGTATATATAGTAAATGTGCATTTTGTACAAAATCAGCGCTCTATCCTTGGGGTATCCTTTGGGTAAGTTTGGGGTATCATTTGGCGCGATATCGTGTTTGACTCGTGCGGGTCTCGATATTGGCTTTATCAAACACGGTGCAAAGGTACGCATTTTTTGTGACATATGCAAGAAAAATAAAATAAAAACCTATTTTTCTTTTTTCTTTTCGTTCAAAATTAGCCCAAAAGGCCTCAAAAAGAGAGAAAATGAGAGAAAATGACAAAAAAAGAGCAGAATGTTTGCATATGTCAAAAAAAAGCAGTACTTTTGTGCCCAAATTGCGTAAGTATGCGCGAATAGGCGCACTGCGTGCGCGTTAAATAGTTAAAATGGTCGCAAGCGACGTTAAAACGTTAAAATGGTTTCGTAAACGAAACGTTACGAGGTTTTGTAAGACGAAACGTTAACAATAAGTATTAACCAAAAAAGATTTTTATGATTGACCGAGAGTATCGCAATCCGATCTGAGTCCGGTAGGACAAATCAATTGAAGAAATGGCAAAGAATCCAGAGTACATTATTGAGGTGAACCATGTCTCGAAACAATTCGAGGACGGTAAGTTCGCACTCAACGACGTGAGCCTTCAAGTGAAAAAAGGCGAGTTCGTCACCATTTTAGGCCCTTCGGGCTGCGGAAAAACAACGTTACTGCGCTGTATAGCAGGTTTTCAAGTCGCCAGTTCAGGCGAGATCCTGCTCAAAGGCGAAGATGTCACAAAGACTCCTCCTTACCAGCGTCCGGTAAACACCGTATTTCAGAAATACGCCCTCTTCCCGCATTTGAATGTATTTAACAACGTCGCCTTCGGTTTGAAGCTGAAGAAAGAAGACCCAGCGACCATCAAAAAGAAAGTGCGTCAAGCACTGAAGATGGCGAACCTGACGGGTTATGAAGAACGCAAGGTAGATACCTTGAGCGGCGGACAGCAGCAACGTGTAGCGATTGCTCGTGCGATCGTGAACAAGCCGGAAGTGTTGCTGTTAGATGAACCCTTGAGCGCTCTGGATTTGAAGATGCGCCACGATATGCAGATCGAGTTGAAAGAGCTGCATGAAGAATTGGGAATCACCTTTATTTACGTCACCCACGACCAAGAAGAGGCGTTGACGCTGAGCGACCGTGTGGTGGTGATGAGCGAAGGAAAGATCCAACAAATCGGTACTCCGACAGATATTTACAACGAGCCGCAGAACTGCTTTGTAGCCGATTTTATCGGTGAGAGCAACATCCTGAGCGGCACGATGATCAAAGACAAGAAAGTACAGTTCTGCGGACAGGTGTTCGATTGTATCGACACAGGTTTTGGCGAGAACAATCCGGTGGATGTAGTGATCAGACCGGAGGATATTTACCTCTGGAAAGTACAAGGGGACAATGTACAAAGTACAAAGGACAATGGTCCTGACGCGGCTTCTCAGGCGGATTTGGATGAAGAGGACAGAGTGCCGAAAGGGAAGTTCACGAAATGGTATGGTGAAGTGCAAACCTGTATTTTCAAGGGTGTACACTACGAGATGCGTGTATTGACGCCGGACGGATATGAGTTCCTGATTCAGGACTACCACGAGTACCTGCCGGGCACACAAGTGGGAATGCTGGTTCGTCCCGAGGATATACAGATCATGAAGAAAGAGCACTATCTGTACAACTATTTCGAGGGCGAAGTGACCAAGAACGGCAAGGTGCGTTTTATTGATGCCGACTGGGAAGTGCTGCCCAAACAGATCGAGGGTCTGGAGCCCGGAGAGAAAGTGCAGGTACGTGTGCCGTTCAGGTCGATTGACTTGCAGGACTACGAGGAAGAAGGTAAGTTGTCGGGTGAAGTACATTTCATCCTGTACAAGGGCAATCATTACCATCTGACGATCCGTACGGATGAGGGTCACGACCTGTATGTGAACACGAATGATGTGTGGGACGATGGCGACCGTGTGGGAATTGTGATTCCGAAGACGGAGATTCTGATCAGCAAAGCTGATATTTGATATTTGACATTTGAAATTTGACATTTTACAAATGAGTAAACTGATTCAGATATTTTCTTCGCGGAGAACATGGGCTTGGCCTTATGTGGCGTTTATGGCGATGTTCGTAGTGCTGCCTCTGATCTTGGTCGGAGTATATGCGTTTACGGATATTCACGGTCATTTTACGCTCCATAACTTTGCGAAGTTTTTTACGCACAGCGAGGCGATACAGACTTTTCTGTACTCGCTGATGATTGCTGTTTTCAATACGGCTATCTGCCTGCTGATCGGTTATCCGGCCGCGTATATCATGGCGCAAGAGGATTTCAAGACGCCGAAAGTGATGGCGATGCTGTTTATTCTGCCGATGTGGATCAATTTTCTGCTGCGTACGGTAGCTACGGTCGAACTGTTTAACATGTGCGGCCTGCCGTTGGGCGAAGGTGCGCTGTTGTTCGGTTTGTGCTACGACTACCTGCCGTTTATGATTTACCCGATCTACAACACCTTGCAGAAGATGGACAACTCGCTGGTAGAGGCGGCTCAGGACTTAGGTGCGAGCAAATGGCAGAGTTTCTGGAAAGTGATCGTTCCGCTGTCAATGCCGGGCGTGTATAGCGGTATTGTGATGGTGTTCATGCCGACCGTTTCGACGTTCGCGATCGCGGAACTGCTGACGCATAACAACATTAAGTTGTTCGGTTCTCTGATACAGGACTACATCACCACTACCGATCTGCTGAACTACGGAGCGGTGTTGAGTCTGGTACTATTGATAATTATCGGTTTGACATCGTTCTTCGGGGATAATGGTAGCGAAGGAGAAGAGAAAGGAGGGGGGCTGGTATGAGAGAATTAAAAATTAAAAATTCAAAATTCAAAATTATTCTCATCGCTTGCCTGACGTTATGGTGTACATGCGTCTTCGCGCAATCGAATCTGACATATGAACTGAAAGTTGGAACGATGGGTGAGAACACGGTATTGACGGAGTTCCCGGAGAGTTATCAAGGGGAGAAAGTCAATATAAAGGTACAATGTACGATGTACAATGTACAAAGTACAAAGGACTCCTTTGACTTCGTCTTCACGAACGGAGAGGCAGTAACGGGATTTGCGGAAGTGTACCAATACGATGATCCGAACGGCGTGCATTGGACGGTTTGGAAGAACAGCAAAGAGATCAAGAACCGTGCACAACGGACCTTGGTTCAGAACGCGTATAAGACCTTTGAGAACTATCTGCACGAGACGGTGGATGTGCGTCACAGCCGAGGTTGGATTTGGTGGCTTTTCGCAGGACTGCTGCTGGTCGGAACAGCTATCTACGGCTGTTACCTGTATATCGAGCGGCGCAAGGAGAAGAACTTGAGCGCTGTGGAGCAGGAGATCTTGCGGCGCAAAAGATTAGGCATGAGAAGACACTATACCTCGCAGCTGTACTTATGGTTGCTGCTGTTGGTGTTGTATGCTCCGATTGCGCTGATTGCCGTGTTCTCGTTCACGAAGAGCAAGGTGTTGGGCAACTGGACAGGGTTCTCGATGGAGCTGTATGCGAACCTGTTTACCGGCAAAGCCGATGCGGGTCTGAACAGCGCTATGTGGTACACCTTGGTGATTGCGTTAGTGGCGGCAGTGTGCTCGACGATATTGGGCACCTTAGCTGCTATCGGCATCTATAACATGCGTGCCAGAAGCCGCAAGGCGGTTAGTTTCCTGAACTCCGTGCCGATGATCAACCCCGATATTATCACGGGTATCTCGCTTTTCCTGCTGTTCGTGGCATTGGGCATGAGTCAGGGTTTGGCAACCGTGTGCATCGCTCATGTGGTGTTCTGCACGCCGTACGTGGTGTTAAGCGTGCTGCCGAGGTTGAGCAGGATGAACCCGAACACGTACGAGGCGGCTTTGGACTTAGGCGCTACGCCGGGTCAAGCGCTGCGCATGGTGATGTTACCGGAGTTATGGCCGGGCATGCTGAGCGGATTCATCTTGGCGTTGACGCTGAGTGTGGACGATTTCGGAGTGACGTTCTTTACCAAAGGCAGCGGCGGATTAGAGACGCTGAGTACGTTCATCTATTCCGACGCGCGTAAGGGCGGTTTGACACCGGAGTTGCGACCGTTGTTCACCATCATCCTGTTGGTGATGTTAGCGGTGCTTGTTTATATCAATTTCCGTAACCGGAAAGAGGAAGATTAATTAATTACCCAAACAAACATATTTATTACATCAATGAAAAAAATCTTTGTTTCTGTATTGGCTGTGTTAGCCATCGTACTGAGTTCCTGCGGCGGTTCGGACCGTACACATCAACTCAAAGTGTTGAACTGGGCGGATTACATTGACGAGGACGTCAAGAACAATTTCGAACAGTGGTATTTCGACCAGACGGGCGAGAAAGTAGAACTCGTTTACGAGACATTTGACATCAACGAGACCGCTCTGACGAAGATCGAAGTGGGACACGAGGATTACGACGTGTTCTGTCCGTCGGAGTACATCATCGAGCGAATGCTGAAGAAAAACCTGCTCATTCCTATTCAGAAAGAGCTGATTGCGGACAGTATTCGTTATTTCGACAACATCTCTCCGTTCGTGCGCGACAAGTTCCAACAGATGGCTCCGAGCGATGATGTGAATGTGAGCGATTACACCGTTGGTTACATGTGGGGAACCACCGGTTTCATCTATAACCCGCAGTATGTGAACCGCGAGGATCTGCAGAGCTGGGCAGCTGTGCTCGATCCGAAATTCGAGAACCGTATTCTGATGAAAGATGCGTTCCGCGATGTATATTCGGTATTGGTATTGTACGCTTTTGCAGATCAGATCGAGAAAGGCGAAGTGGATCGCAACGAGCTCGTTCGTAACATCACTCCGGAGCGTGTAGCTGCTGTGAAAGACATCCTGCTGCGCGCTAAGAAACAGGTTTGCGGATGGGAAGTAGACTTCGGCAAAGAGGAGATGACCAAAGGCAAAGCATGGTTGAACCTGAGCTGGTCCGGCGATGCACAGTTCGCTATCGAAGAGGCAGCAGAGATGGGCGTGATGCTCGATTACATCGTTCCGCAAGAGGGTTCGAACGTGTGGTTTGACGGATGGGTTATCCCGAAATATGCGAAGAACGTGAAAGCCGCTACTTATTTCATCGACTACATGTGCCGTGCGGACAATGCGTTGGCAAACATGACCGAGATCGGTTACGTGAGCTGTGCCGGAGGCGAGTTAGCCGCTGCAGAGGTATTGGCTGACCAGAACGACGAGGAAGAGTGGCCTGAGACCGTAGATGCTTCCTATTTCTTCGGCGAGGAGCCGATCGAGGTGGAGGGCGAAATGTTAGATCCTCACGCGCTGCATCTCAACCCTGTTTATTATGCCGACAAGAGCATCATCGACCGTTGCGCACTCATGCACGATGCAGGAGACGCACAAGAGATGCTTTTGGAGATGTGGAATGAGATCAAATTAGCACGCTAATTAAATTAAAAATTAAGAATTAAGAATTCAAAATTCGTTATGACGTCATTGCGTTATTACGTTATTGTAATTGGCCTTTGCCTATGCGCCGTGGGCTCTTTCGCTCAAACGAGCGAGATGGAGCAGCGTTTTCAGGCTCTGTCGGCTCGTTTCGACGGGCGCGATAAGATGCTACGAAACGACCTGAAGGCATATTTGCAGGCATACCCATACACGACTTTCGCCGATGAGGTGAAATTCATGCAGGGCGTGTTGCAAGTGGAGAGAGGCCATTACAAACAAAGTCTCAAGATCCTTGAGCAGGTGGAGGCGAAAGCACTCAGCCGTCCTCACCAGACCGATTATTCGTTCTACCGCGGGTACGCATATCTGATGATGCAGGAGTACCAGCGTGCGTCGGTGTATTTCGGTCAGTTGGGCAAAGGGGACAACCGTTACAGTTCGCGCGGTAACTATTACTACGCGTATTGTATGTACAAAATGGGCAATTACGACAAGGCGCTACCGGCTCTGTTGCAGTTAGAGAACGACCATGCGTACCACAAGACCGTTCCGTATTACATTACGCAGATTTACTATGCGCAGGGTAACTACGAAGAGGCGGGCACGCGCGCCGAAGACCTGCTTCGCGAGAATCCCGAGAGCCCTAATAACGGCGAGTTGCACCGAATCATAGGCGAAATGCACTACGCGAAGAAAGAGTACAGCGCTGCTGTGGAGCACCTTCGCGCGTACCAAAAGAACGCCAAGGAGCAGAAAGAGGAGTTGCTGCGCAGCGATATGTACATGCTCGGTTGTGCGGAGTACGAGTTGGGTGAGTTTGACGCTGCTGTCAAATCGCTCAAACAGGTCAAGCAGGAGAAAGACGTGTTGTCCGAATCGGCTTGTCTGACGATGGGTAACGCCTATGTGAAACTGCATATGCCTGAGCAAGCGAAGTTGTCTTATCAAGCCGCAGCCAGCTATCAGCTGACACCGGAAGTGACCGAGGAGGCAAGTTATAACTACACCCTCTGCACGTACCAGAGTTCCAGCGCATTGGGTGAGTCCGTGCGCGCGTTCAATGATTTCCTGCGCCGTTTCCCGGACTCGAAATACGAGAACCGCGTCTATCAGCTGCTGAGCGATGCGTTGATGCAGAGTAAGAACTACGCTGCCGCTATCGCTACGCTGGACTCCATCGAGCACCCGACGCCGAAGATGGCTCAGACCAAGCAGTACTTGCGTTACCAATTGGGCGCAGACCATTTCCTGCAAGGCAAGATGCAGCAGGCAGTAGAATGGACCAGCGAAGTGATCAAGCACAAGAATGAGTCGGACCAATACACCACCGAGGCGTATTATCTGCGTTCGGAAGCCAATTACCGCTTGCGTAACTACGCCGATTGCGAGAACGACCTGAAGGCATTCTTTGCCCGTCCGGACGTGCGCAACTCGGGCAACTACGCGATGGCGTATTACCTCGCCGGTTACTGCGCTTTCTCGCAAGGTCAATACGACAAAGCCCGTGAGGCGTTCTCGCTCTATATAGACGAAGCACAAGCGACCGAACCGACTTATGCCGACGCGTTGAACCGAATAGGCGACTGTTTCTTCAACGACCGTCAGTTCCAGCAGGCGATCACGTATTACGGACAGGTGAGTCAGTTGCAGAGCGCCGGAACCGATTATGCGTTGTTCCAACGCGGTTACGCACTGGGGTTGCAGCATAAGTATGCCGATAAGATACAGGTTCTGAGCGAGTTACTCAAACGTTACCCGAGATCCGATTATGCGGATGACGGTGTGTATGAGATTGCTCGTGCTCAGCTCCAGATGGATGATGAGCGCAGCGCTATCGCTACATATGACCGTCTGTTGGCTACGTACCCGCATTCGGCATTGGCTCGCAAAGCGAGTCTGGAACGCGCGATGTTGTTCCGAAACCTGCATGAGAACGAGCAAGCGATCGCAGCTTACCGCACGACGATAGAGCAATACCCGGCTACCGAAGAGGCGTACACCGCCCTCGATGCGTTGCAGGCACTCTACGTAGAGAACGGCAAGGTGGACGAGTATGTAGCGTACACCAAAGAGCTTGCGAAGATGAATATGAACGTCACTACGCAGGAGGATTCGCTGCTCTACGCGGCGGCTGAGATGCAGTATATGCAAGCCGATTATCAGAAAGCGTCCGTCAGCCTGAACAACTACATCACGATGTATTGTGCAGGAGGCCGTTATTGTACGACTGCGCGGTACTACCTCGCCGATTCATATTACCGTCTGGGTAAGAGCAGCGAGGCGCTGTCGCAATACATGGTACTTGCCGAGACAGCGGCTAACCCGTATCAGGAGGAAGCGACCACACGCGTTGCGGAGATCTGTTTTGACAAAGGCGATTATGCCTGTGCGTTGGAGGCGTTCTACAGGATGCACAGCCTTGCCTCTAACCGCGAAAACACCACGGTAGCGCGTCTGGGTATCCTGCGCTGCACACAGCGTCTGGGTCGTCATCAGGCTACTATCGACATCGCAGAGCAGATCTTAACCGACCTGCCTGTGGACGACGAGACCCGCAACGAGGCGCTCTTCTGCCGTGCGAAAGCCTATATAGGCATGGGCGACTGGCTCAAGGCGCAGCCTGATCTGGCTGCCCTCGCTACCGATGTACGCACCGCGCAAGGCGCTGAGTCCAAATACCTCTTGGCACAGAGCTACTACGAGATGCAGCTGCTCAACGAAGCCGAAGACGAGGTGATGAACTTCACCCAGATGAACACACAGCAGCAGTACTGGCTTGCTCGTGCGCTGATTCTGCTGAGCGACATCAACCGTGAGCGCGGAGAGTTCTTCCAAGCGCGTCAATACCTGCTCGTCTTGCAGCAGAACTACACTTCCACCGGCGATGACATCCCTGCGCTCATCACCGCACGCATCGCTACCTTGGATCAATTAGAGAAACCCGTGATAACCGAAGAAAAAGAAGAGGAGGACTCATTATGAAAAAGTTCGTTAGTACGTCATTACGTTATTACGTTATTACGATGGTGTTGATCATCGGCACTACGGCTTTTGCACAATCCGACTCAGCGCTGAACCGCAGCGTGACCGTAGAGCGTGATTTTCAGCCGGTTATTCAGGCCGCAGGCAAGATCTCAACCCGTCCGGCTGTGGTGGAGACTACGATTGAACCTGCGCCGGTGGAGTACTCGACCTATACGGCGGATATGACTCCTGAGGCAGCTATTCAGCCGATGCTGTCGCAGCCCACACGTTTCGAACCCGGCAAACGGTATAACGGTTATGTGCGCGGCGGTTTGGGTCATCCGAACACCTTGTTTGACTTCGGCTATCATCTGGATGACGGCAAGAACTCCATTTTGGATGTCTATGCCCACCATAAGGCAGAATGGGGTCTCGCCACCTTGAGCAAGACCCAATTGGGACTCAATTTCACGCACACCTATAGCACGTGCGACCTGTATTTCGGTGTCAACGGCAGTAATATTTTCTACCATAAATACGGCCATTTCTACGACTACAGCCAAGACCACGGTCTTTGGGCAAAGAACAGCACAGCTTATCCGAAACCGCATTCGTTCGGCAAGATGGACAAAACGGCGCTGTGGACGACGGAAGTGTTCTTGGGCGTGAAATCGAACCCCAAGCAGGATGTGCAGTACATGGTTCAGACCGGATATAAACTGTTCTCCAAACCCGGTGCCGTGAGCGAGCATCAGATCCGCACACACGGTTCGTTCAATTGGCATAGAGAAGAGCATCATGTGGGCGCTGTCGTTTATGTGCAGAACAACTTCCTGCAACTCGGTTCGCTGGGCGATGTCATCCCCGACTCCATGTACCGCAGCAGGCATAATTTCCGCATTGAGCCGTATTATGCATATGAAGGAAAGCGCGTGCGCGTACACGTGGGTGTGAACTTCGACGTCAATATCGGTCATGGCAAGAACAGCCTCTCCGGCACAGAGAATGTCTCGTTTGCTCCCTCGCCGCACATCTTCTTGGAAGCGCAGGTTGCCAAACAGTGGCTCACTATCTATGCCGACATCGAAGGTCATCATGGTTTGGGTTCGCTGCAGGAATACATGGAGGAGAACCGCTACCGTCTGATCCATGCCGGTATCGTAGAGCCTCACTCGGCATCTTATACGCCGGTGGATGCAGAGATCGGATTTCATATCCGTCCTCATCGCGACCTGCTCATCGAGCTGCACGGAGGCTATGCGTATATGACGCACGAGGATGTCTGGGTAGCGACAGCAGACAGCGCGAACTATGCACTGCTTAACCTGCCGGTCAAACCCGGTGATTTCCTCTATCTGCATACCGATTATCAGCGCGGTAAGATCGGTGGTCAACTCAATTACCACTACCGCGACATCGTACGCGTACATTTCCACGGAGACGCTTATTTCTGGAAAGGTGACACCACCGTTTATGACCGTGCCAAATGGGAGATGGGGCTTCGTATAGACGGTCGGATTGACAAACACTGGTCGCTCTATTCGGACAACCATTTCGAGGGTAGCCGCAAAGCTTTGGCTTCCGACGGCGAACATACTCTCGCTCCGAGAGTGAACCTCAACCTCGGTCTGCAATACGATATGTGGGTCGGAAAAGTGAAAGACGAAAAGCTAAAGGTGAAAGGCAACGGAGAACAGATCCTCCGTCCGGAGACGAAGCCGAACTTGACGCTCTTCTTCCAACTCAATAACTGGTTGCACCGCAAGAACGAGATCTACTACGGTTACCGCGAGCAGGGCATCAACTTCCTGATGGGCGCTACCTTCCGATTCTAAACAGCCTCTCTATACAATAAATGACCCGCCGTACAGCGGGTCATTTGTTGTAGTAAACCGTTCGCATCTCGTTCGCATCACGGACGTGCGCGTTGGGTCCGTTTCCGGTAGTTAAATCCTATATATCCGGCTGCCATCAGCAACAATATCCATAATCCTTCTCCCACAGGCTGCTCCACCAACTGATGATCACCCGGCAACTCTCCTCCTCCGGGATTAGGTGGTGGCGGCGGACCGGGAGCGAACCTCGGAGCCGCAGCCATACGTGCCATCTGCGGTGCCTGCTGTGCCTCGGGCTGCGCTACCTGACGGGCAGAAGCCATCGAGGTAAAAGTCGTCATCGGCATCACTACCCCACTGCTTGCCCCATACTGAATACCGCGTTTGGAAGAACTGCGGGAAGAGCTACCGGTGGTAGCATACACGCCGTTAGTGCCGCTACCCACGTGCTGCACCTTCGCACGGCTCGTCTCATACATCCCGCGCATAGGCACGGACGGTATCGAGAGCCCGAACGAACGATACGAACGCGTATAGCTGTTCATATGTGCAGGCAGATAAGGCTTCAACTGACGGCTCGCACGCACACTCTCTATCGGTCTGGTGGTAATGGTCGGAGCTGAAGTCACGATACCCGGGTTGATATACACATAGGGTTTGTTGTTCACTATATAGACCAAGCCCATCAGCGCGATGCCGCAGATGAACACAACGAGGGCAAGAACCATCCTCTTCCTAAACCATTTAGTCGTTTTCATTGCGCACCCTCCTTTCTCATATCAACTCGTTTGCCAAGCGCATCATAGATAGCGCCGCGATGGAGAATCAGCAACTTACCTTCGTGGATGAACTTCTCTACTCCGTTCACCGTCTCTTCGTTCACCTCCTCCAAATCGGTCGGCGTTCGAGGCGGATTCTTGGTAATCAGGAACCGGTTCATCGGCGTCTTGTTCGCCGCTACGAAAGTATAGGTGTTGCCCGTTTGTATCTCCGTGGCGATACCTGTCTCTATATCGTATAGATAGATCAGGTCGCCCTCGTAGTCAAAATGGAAAGTATAAGTAAGGTCTTTGCCTGCTCGGAAACTGAGGTAGCGTTCCTCCGCAGTCGGGATAGCGGCAACCGTCATCTCGCCTGCCTCTTTGAGCACCGCTAATTGCGGTACATTTGCATCGCCTTCCAGCTTACGACCGTCCCATCCGTCTTCGAACTCTTCCGAGAAATCGCCGCGAGCCAAGAGGTGTACACAATCGCCTCCAAAGGTCTCGCCCGTCACGCTCAACCGCATCACATCCGGCGCACCGTAACGGCTCGGAGCTCGCATCGGCTGAGTAGAGGTCTTGAAGTACGTAGCGTCGTAAACCACGCGATTGTACACTAATTTGAGCGTTGCCTGTTTAGCAGGATCGGTCTTGATGAAGAATCCCTGCATAGCCGGAATGACTGAGTCAGCGCCCGACAAGTACGGCGAGGAATGGATCGGAACGACAGCATACTGACCGGGCATGGTAGCCGCAGCTCCGCTATGCGCATCCACCGGATCGGGGTTTGCAGCCGCGTTTGCGTACGTACCCGAATGATAGATATAGATCGCTTTCTCCGCGTTGGTGAAATCCTCATCCTGCATCTCCTGAATCTTAATCGGCGCGGTCCAACTGTTGGCTGCGAAAGCATAACCATCACCATCGTGGTTGTTCAGCATCAGGGTCTTGGTAACCGGAGCATTCAGTTTACCTTGGAAAGTATAGGTCTTCGTGCTTTCCTGCGTGATACAATATCCCTCGAACGGTACGAGCACATCCTCATTCGCTACCCACTCCCAGAGGCCTCCTATACTATGGTCCGATGCGCTACTCCAACGGCACATCCAAGCGGCGTGATACATACTGATAGCCTTTTGTCCTGCTTGGAAAGGAATACCCATATACTGCCAAACCGGATTTGCCGTCAGGGCGTCAGTTCCACGACTGTAGTACTGCACGGTAGCACGCACATCGGACTCCTTGTTGCCATATACGAAAGCACCGTTGTGCGTCTCATCCGCCTCGATTAGCAGGTCCTCGGCCTTGATGACGATAGGCGTGGCATAACGCGTATCATGCACTTTCTGCACCATACCGGCCACCGTCAGTCCACCGTACGGCTTCACGATCAGTTTACCGTACGGCTTCACGGGTTGACCGGCACGATTGGTATTCACCTTCACGCTACCGGCATGCGCATCATCTTTATCCACCCAGCACTCGGCAATGATACGCGTCGGATGGTAGGGCGTCGGGACGATATTACGTCCCGGCGACCAGTTAGCCGGATTCGACCACTTGTGATCGCCCGCCGCATTGTCAAACACCAGCGAACAGTCGGCTATCGATGTCTCGTCGGTCATCAGCAGATAGTCAATCATCTGGTGCATCACCACGCGACCTGCCGGTGAGAGGTTGCCCATCTCGTTATGGTTGATACCGTAGATCAGCAGGCGGGCGGGGAACACGATCTGGCGCTCGCAGCATACTACCAGATCGCGGTTGTTGGCCGTATCGCGTACCGTGGCCAGGAAAATAAAGTCCGGTGCCTCGTTGATCGTGAATCCCTGCAGACCCTTCTCGCTCAGCGAACTCAGTACGGTAATGGTTGTGTCACTCTGGCCTCCGGGCTTATTGAATACCGTCACGCCTTCGGCATCGCCAAAGATAGCATGGCCGGCACAGAGCACCTTCATCGTGCCTACCGGCGGATTCGGATCCTTCGGGTTAGAACCAATATGCCAGTTCGACAAGTTAGCCACGTAAGCCTCGAAGCTCAGAATCGGCTTCTTGTCGATCAACGAACCGATGGCATTCGTATAGCCCTCCTTGGTATTGAGGAAGTCGGTCACGATCAGCAGGTCGTAGTCCTTGTAGTAGTTCTCAATAGCCGTGGTATTCTTCGTAGAATAACCATTCACGCAAGTCACGTCGTAGAAATCATCCAAATAGTCTATCAGACTGCTACAAGCCGTCCTATCCGTTGTTGAATACGCATCAAATCCGCCATCCTTCGTTCCCGTCAGGATGAAGGCGATCTTCGGTTTCTGGCTAGCCGGATAGATACGTATGGTCTGCGTGATGGTATAGGTGGAGGCCGGCGAACAGTTGTTGGCCAAGGTGAAGGTCACCGTCACCTCTTGTGTCGTTGTGTTGCCTACGTTCGGCGTACCCATCAGGTGGACCTGCTCATCGAAATACTCAAAGTGGCATCCGTTGATCGGATCGGTCGGCGAAACAGACTGCAGCACATACTCTACGCCAGTCGTATCAAAGTCGCAGGTCAGTCGTACGACACCCAGGTCTACTTTCTTCTGATCCCAGATCGTCGTGATCGGCGCAGGCGTTGAGAGGGTCGGCACCAAGTCGCAGGGGGTCAACCACATCGCGTAGAGCGTCTCCGCGGCTGTCGTCTTATCCCAATTACGCACGCCCGTTCCCAGACCCGTGTAGTACTGCGTTCCCGCACCGTTAGGCTGGTCGTAATAGCCCTCGAACACATAGCCTACGCGTTCCGGCAGGGCAGCTATCTCCGGCATGGGTTCGCCATAGGTAGCTACCACCGAACCGGTATAGCCGTTGTATGCGCCCGTGGCATCTAGGGTGATCGTGGTCTTGATGATATCCTCCCACTTAGCATACAGCGTCACGTCGGTTTCCGAACTATAGACATCATTATCGTATATGATCTCTCCCGTACCGGCGGGATCTTCGGTCCAGCCGATGAATTTATGATCGGCCCAAGTGAACGGATTCTCATCCAGTTCGCCCTCGGCGCCCTTCGGCAATTTCTGCGTCGTGGTCGTTCCGGAGCCGTCGTTCTTATCGAAGGTCACGGTCACTAACGGCACCTCTACGATAACCACCACGCGGGTCTCACTATTATAACTCTTAATTGAAAACTCACCGGAGTAATTTCCACTCATATAGGAGAATTTATGCCATTTATCCTTTCCCGAGGCGGCAATCGGCTGGTTCGTAGTCACTCCGTTGACCATCAGATCGATTGAATAAGCGTTATTGGTGTTTGGGAATACATAGAAGTAGATCTTATTGGCAATCATACCGCGGAGATTGAATTTCAATGTACTACCGCTTCCCACTTTCAACGCTTTGATAGCTCGGTTGCCCCCCTGAGAAGTTCCCCACTGGCTCTCTGTATCTAATAGGGTGAGATCCTTGGTATTGAAATAGATGCCGCCGGTACTGGTGGACGAATAAGAGATATCGGTCGTCTCTTTCAGGTTATTCTGTGCCGGAGTAGCACCTTCTTGGTACAACCATGCTTTCACGTTGCCATCAGAACCCTGCGTCCACATACCATTCTTAACATAGCACGAACCCAAGATATAGGTCACTGATGGCACGGGCACTAACTCAAAGGTCGCCGTGATGGTCGCATCGGCATCCAGAATATGCGTACTACCGCTCGTGAAATCCTCACCGTTCACCTGCAGCGAGGTGCAATAAAACCCATTGTCCGGCACAGCGGTGATGGTCAGAATACACGTATGCGCCAAGTCATTCAACGTCCGTGCGTCATAGCCTTCCGAGGCCTGTGCGCTGCCATCATGGTGCGTGTACTCCACTTTGATCTTGCCGTTCGTAGTGGCGCTTACCGACGCATTGTGTACAAGCATTCCGTTCGAATACGTATAGCCGTAGAACTGGCAGTTACTGTTCATCGGATCCTTTCCAGGACCGCCGGATGTGCTATTCAGATAGATCGTACGGTCACTCGTGATTGCATCTCCATGGAAATTAGAGGACTCGGTTATTGCATGACTGTCTCCCGTATTGGTCTTATAAATGGAATAATTTCCGGCTGCCCGACCTGCGTTATTACCAATATGCCATACCCAGAAATCATTGTCCCAATCGGGTGTTGTAGTATAGAGATAGCGAGCCGTACCGGGAACCAAAGTCATCAGTTGTGCGTCTGTCCAGTTGCGTGTATCTTCATCGTCGTACTTACCTTTACCGATTCGGTAGTAGATGCTGTTATTGTCCCATCCTCTCGCCTGCATAGCAGGGGTATTCTCTATATACACATTCCAACCACCATCTTGCGCCATCGGCGGATAACCCACACTCATTACCAACGGCGTATAGTTTGAATTGCTAAAGGTCAGATTGAAATGGTACGTACCTTCTTTGGTAGTTTGGATTCGGCACCAATTACTATTCTCCTTATCCATCGTCCAACCCGTACAGTTGTCGCTTTTCATAGTACCCGAATTACCATGCGTGCTGAAACCTTCATCCACCACAAACTCATACTCCCATGCTGCGCCAAGATATACTTCACAAGTAGCAGCCTCAGCACTGGTGTTCGTGCGGGTAAAAGCAATATCCTGTCTATCACTACCGCTTCCCGGAGTCTGGATCACCAAACGAGGTACTTTCACTCCGAAAGTTCCACTCCACGCTTCATTCTCATCACCCGTCACATTCCATGCTTTGCAATAATAATTACCGGCATCGGTGTAATCGCAATTCTCTATAGTCAGCGTAGATGACGTTTGTCCGGACAGTACGATATTATCCCCTTTATACCACTGGAAATATTTAGCTCCGGCACAAGTAGCCGTCAGCGTAATGGTCTCTCCTTTGAATCTTAACCACGTACCAGACAAACAAATACCAAACGGTTTCTGCTGCCAAAACGCATCTCCGCTCGTGTCCCACAATCCATCAGGAACCGCGTAATAGAAAGCTTTTCCTGTCGGAACGGTCAGATCACCTGTTTGGTTATATCTATTATCCCACTTATTATCGGCATCGGCACCGTTCATTCGGCAAAAGATGCACTGGTCATACCCCTCAGGAATGCTGGCTTTATAAACCGGCGAGCAACTCTCCTCCATCGTCATAGAGATCCAACCATCGTCGTCTGAATTGGAACTCTTGAAATAATACACCGCAAATCGCGGATCTACACTACTATCATCTTTCTGTAACCAATTCGCATTCGGCTTCAAATAAACAGCTGTTTTGGAAGGAGCCGGAGTATAGGTAATCACAAATCGCACACCGGCATTATAACTGCTGGAGGTATTGTTGGTTATCGTATATGTCTGACCTTCGCCATGTTTCAAACCGCTTACAGAATTGAAATTCTTATTGGTAAGAGATGTAGCCGTTTTTCGATTATTCCATGAACCGGAAGCTGTCTGGACATTAGTCGTACCGTCCGAAATGGTAAAATTAACGGTTTTGTTGCCATTATCATCTGCCACACCTTGTGCAGAAATAGCAGTGATCGTCGCTCCGGTAACATTAGTGATGGTAATGGACTCCCCCTTATCCATCTTGATAAGATTGTAGCTCGTCCATCTACTATCATAGTCATACTGCGTACCGTTTCCCGATACACTGAACAACTCGTCGCTGGACGATGTGTTGCAGTTAATCGTGAACGTTTCGCCCCACGCAGTCCCGGCGCAGAGCATAAACATAACGGTTACTAATACAGAAAAAAATCGATTTGATCGATGTGCTAAATCTTTCATGGTAGTGTGGTGTTTTTCAAAAGTCGTGCAAAGTTAATCATTTTTCTTGACTTATGCAAATAAAAAATAAAAAGTGCGTCATTTTTTACGCACTTTTCACTTTTTTCGACAATTTTTCCCCATTTTCCCCCCCTAATCCTCTAATCCTCTAATCCTCTAATCCACTAATCCTCTAATCCACTCATCCTTTCATACTCCACCGCCGCCATGAGGAACGATCCCAGCACTTTGCCTTCCGCATTGTCCTGTATCGGTACATCCTTGCCAATCAGGTAATATGCCGCACTGCCGTTTCGGTCGTGACTCAGCCCTGCCGACTGACAGCTGCCAAGGATCTGATAGTTGCCTTCTTCGCCGCGTACGAACGTCCGCACAATACCCTCAAATCCGCGCTTACCGGCTTCCGCATGATCAATCAACCCAAGACGCGAACCCTTCAGCAGCGCAGCGGTGATGAGGCACGAAGCGGAGGACTCCAAGTAATTGCATTGCGTACCGCCTTCGCTCACGTTCGTATATTTCTTTGAACCGGTATCGTCGATCCCCTGCGTAGCGCATTTCGTGCTGTCGTACGCCAATAACTGATACCAACATCCGGTCTCTTTATCCTGCCGAGCCACTAATCCGTCCGCCATCTTCGTCAGGTACTCACGCAACTCATCGAAGATCTGCGCCGAAGGCAAAGGATCACCCGCTAACCTCTCACCGCTAACCTCTAACCCCTGTAGATATGCTTCCAGCACATCCACCAACGCCAACATATACCATCCTGCCGCACGTCCCCAGTACTCCTCCGAGTGATAAATGGCACTTGGTTTTTCGTCCATGGTACATTGTACATTGTCCCTTTGTACCTTATACGCGTGTCCGCTCTCGTATATCGCGCGCGCGTTCCTATTAGTAGTTATATCCGTGAAGATCACGTGGTAAGGCAACTGTTTCTCTTCGTCCCAGAGGTAAGGCCACGAAACGTGGAACTGGTCATACACATCGTTCCAGCCCAGACTCGTTCCTTCGCAAGCACCAACCGCCAACAGCTGTGCTAACAACGCCGGACCCATATATGCCCCGTCACACCACATCTGTCCCCAGTAGCTCTTGGTCGGATCGGGTGTCGCCTTGTGCATCCATCCGCCTGCCGCACCGCCTTCGCTTATCGTGTACTTCGCCGCATGATCTGCCAAACCGCGTGCTCCGCGACGTAACTGCTCCATGAAATACGCAGCATTCTCCTCGTTCTCAAACCGTCCACCGGGTTTGGCTCCTTCGTACAAACCGAGGAACACCTTCGTGCAGTTGAGGTCATCGAGGATGCCTCCTTCGTCCGTAGCCTGTTGCTGCAAACCCCACTCGCATAGTCCTTCGTACCAAGCGTCCGCCCAAGCGGAGTCCTGATAGTACTCCCAAACGTCGAGTATTCCTTTCGCCACCACGCCGGGCACGTAGTCCCAACTCGCCGCTACGTCCGGTTTCACGATGCCGTTGGTGCTGTTGGCATTGGGAAAACCCACCTGTGCATCTTTGTTGTACCACGCACTCATTCGCGCGTTGATCATCGCGCGAGAATCTACCGCGACCATCTCGCGACCATTACGGACGTCTTTGTTGGGTGTCTTTCCCAGCCATTTGCATCCGCTCAGCAGCCCCGCTGCCAGCAATGCGATTCCGATGTATATCTTTGTTTTCATATATTCATTTTCCGTGCAAAAATATTGCTTTTTTTTCAATTGTACAAATATTTCAGCAAAAAAACGAAATATGCTTGCATAATTTTGTTGTTTTGACAAAATGGTTGTCAGTTGCAGGATACTGCGACCGTACCTTCGAAGGGTTCCCTCTCAGGGTAGCAGGTCGAAGGTACAACAAAAAAATGACATACGCAAGTTTGTATGCCATTTTTCTGCATTTTTCCACTAATCCTCTAATCCTCTCAGCCACTCAGCCATTAAGCGGCCAAGCGTTTGTGGCGAGAGATTTATTCCACTCTACTGCCGCGTGCATCAAAGATCGCTCCATCCTTAACGATGTACAGAACGCCGTCGATTAGCACTTTGCGAACCTTTGCACCTTGTTCATCGTTACCTTTTACATTGTCAATGTTTGTCGGGGCGTTGTTGATCGGCGAGATCTCTAAAACGAAACGCTCATCGTACGTGCCTGCCGTCAGGTTTACGGTATAATCTGTCAAGCCGAGGTTCGTGCGCGTGCCCGCGATATTATCAACAAGGACTACTCCGACGCCATTTGTACCTTCCGGCATCGAGAACGTGTATTCACCATCGGAAGCTACATTCATGCCTACCTGAACGGTCTTCGTCTCTGCGCTAAACGGCATGCTATTTCCTGCTACAGGATAATAATCTGCCGTGAGCGTCCAGATATTGGCCTTGTTGCGGTTAGTCTCCTTAGACAAATCTTGGTTAAACTCGAAGTTGTCCGTTACATTCTCATCATCGCTCAAGCGAATGAATGTTTGGTCTTGTTGAGCCTCCCCACGCGTCAGAACCAGACTCAAATTATAGTCAGCTTGTTGGGTCAGGCGTGCCTTGATAGCCGCAGGCTGAGCTACAACCACGTTCGTCCATGTAATGGTCGGCTGGCTATATTGAACCAGATAAGCGTGCATAGCCTGGAATGTCACATTCTCTGCGCCAAGCCATACAGGGAACAATTCATTTATTGACATATCCCATCTATAGAGGAATGGTAGATTCCTTGTCTCCCAAACCACATTTCCGTCTTCATCATAAGCACTCGGAACGTCATAGTCAATCCAACTACGGTCTATTGCATGTTCTGCACCTGCAAAGCTCGGCACACCGATACAATGCCAATAACTATCTGCAACGCGACGATCCTTATTGGTGTTAGGTTGGGTCTTGTCCGTACGACGATCTATCGTACACAAATAACCTGTTTGGTCAATGTCTACTGTTTTCTCATTTTTCTCCAAAATCGTCCCCAAATTCGTTGTCGATGGGAAGTAGAGATATATCGAAGTTACACTGTTTGCCCATACGCTTGACCAAGTATCCAATTCTTCGAGGTCTAACGCAAGCACATAACCCTCGTTAGCCTTCAGCACAAAGGTATCACGCATGGCACTGGTCACGAATTTCCAGTTGGAAGGCGAGTCGTACCAATAGCCATTCTTCGCACGGCCCTTACCGTCATAGTACTGAATAGCCCAATGTTGCATGTATTTACCGAAACCGAACACATCGCTAAGGTTAACATCAAACGGGAACGAAATCCAGAACAAGTCACGCTCGAACTGCGATTTGGTTCTATCATTCAAGTCATCCTTATTGAATTTCATCACACCATATACTGTCTTTACACCATTTAAAGTATATGGATCTTCTGCGGGATCCACGGGATGATCAAATGTAATAGACTGACCTGCTTCTTGATGCTCGCGAATCAGCATCACATCCGCATTTATCGTCAAATTGCCGCTAATATCACCATCCGGCAACCACGATGTCATCATTCGGTCGGTTTTGAAATCATATGTAATACGCATATGTTGCGCAGATCCGGTACCTCCCAGCAGCAGCACTGCATTATCAGCATCCCATGTTGCATTGTCCTTACCCTTCAGATATTGTGTCGTCAAGTGTGAAGCCGTTTCATCATTATTACTTGTTGCATCTTTATTATGTATCTGAGCGGTAAGTTTTACATATGCACCAGGTGTAGCCCAAGCGTCCACCTGATAAACCCAGTTACCTTGGTCGGCAAACTTGATGGCAGAACTGAGAGAGCCCTTACTTCCTGCATTATCTGCATATACATTCGTTCCATTACTTCTCAATACCATGTAATTATTATTGGCAGGACCTTCCGTGTATGCACGCCATATTTTATTCGTCTTTTGGTTATAGGTAAAGCGGACATTCTCGACCACTTTCAGCCATTCACTACCATAATAATCAATATAATCTCCGGTTGCATCGCCATTAAACACCGTGTCGGTAATTGCTAAACTATTATCGGTAGCAACGGTAAAGCGGATGTTTCCTTGACTACTTGAGGAACCATGGATATCTTTTACATAATAGTGGCTATATGGCTTTGTGGATAACGTCGTAGAATATTCACTATAAGTCATCGTGTGAGCATCCTTAGACAGCCAATAGCTCCATTGGTTTTCTACGCTATCCGTACGCACATAGAAACGACCATCGTATTTCTCTACATTGGTAATAGTCGGATTCAAACCACTCGCATCTTGTGCGATAGTAAAGGTATAAACACCCGATCCTCCATCTTTTGAAGCCAGTAATGCTGCGAAGTCAACTCCATCTGCATAAGTTGCATTTGCCGGAGTACCCCATGTTACATTGGTATTTCCAATAGCAGTACATGTTTGGATTTTAATCTTATCAGCATTGCTGGTGGCAACATACATATCGCTCAAGTCCTCACCATTCTCACGACTCTTAATCACATTCCCCGGATGCGGTTTTGTACCTCCGGTATAAATCAAACGATAATCTCCAACCTCAACTGGGTACGTTACAACCAAGTCTATCTTTCCAGGAAAACCACCAGATTGATTGTTATGACTGTAAGTTACCGTAAAGATATACTCACCAGGCGCGTTGGTATTAAGCCCCATATTCATATTCACTCCTGTTGTGATCGATGTAGATTCCGTTGAACCATAAATTTGTGCTCCATAGTTGCCATAATGCCAACCTTCATGATTGAATAGGCAGATGTACCGATCTGCTCCGGCAGCGTCGAAATAGCGTGATGTTTGGAATGTTAACTCACCTATCTTTTTAGATTTGAGCGGAAAATGTTCACTCCAGTTCCAATCACCTGCCATGTACCAATTCCAGCTTGCTAACGAAGGAGCTTCGCAGTATTTGGTAAAATAGGTAACATATCCGCTATAGTTACCACCGGGATCAGTACCGTTTTCATCCGGATCTGGTACAATCATGTGGTTAACATTAGAGAAATCTTGACCAACACATCTCAACACATTGATATGATCATAGGTCTTGGACTTTCCGAAGAAGTCTTCTGTAGAAGGTTGATCGGTAAAGGCGTATCCTTGTCCGGTGGTAGGCGTACTGGACGGCTTGCAATAATACACATCATCCGAACCCGCCACTTTCTGCATAGCTACAGGACCCTCAACGCAATAGTGCGTCCAAGAAGATGAATTGTCATGATTACCTATACCCCAGTCCCCCATATTATTGGTACCATTGTAAGCACGGTCATTATACCGGTAGAAATATACATTCTCCCAATTATGGATATTCTTGAAGTATACGTATCCGCTTTGACTATAGGTGGCCGTTAATGTCGTCTCATCATTTGCCGTAATAATAATCGGGTTACTGCTATCATCCGTTTCATTACGTGCTGTGATATGCGAATCGTGTGACCAACCGGAGAATGTCAAACCATCAATTTCAGGTGCAGTCACCGATACTGCCTTGGACAGCACATCAGGGACTTGAACTACTGTTGACGGCAACAGATCCACACCATTACATTGGTATTTAACCGTAACCTTATTGGCGGCTACAATCCAGAACATCGTGGTAGTCGCTACTTTCGATGCAATCGGTGCTACCAGATTAGCACAGTTATGGTCTGCGCCATCAAATAGATACACATCTACAGCATACCAACCTGTTGTCTTCGGAGCAATAAAAGTAGCCGTATTCGTAGAAGGAGCAGTTATGAATTCCGGTTGCTCAGCAATCACATCTCCCTCACCGGTCGACAACAGATAGCAAATCGTATAATCTCCTTCTGGAGCCGTACTTACTTGGTATCTCACTTCTACCGACACCTCATCTCCAGGCATCACAGACCATGGGCTACAGTATACCGATTCTATTACCGGCGTGTCATATTGTGCATAGAGGGTAATAGCGCCATCCAAATCAGTAACGAAATCAGAATCCCAAACGCGAGTACCGCCTTCTGCTTCTGTGTACCATCCTCTGAAATGGTAACCATTCTTTACCGGAGTCGGCAACGTGCCATATGTACTACCATAAGTACAATTCTTACTTGCTGTTCCGCAGGTACCTCCATTTGTTAAATCGAATGTCACAACAACATTAGTAACCGCCATAGTAACTGTCACTGTCGTGTTCGATGCCGGCATGCTAAACGAATAGTTATTGTTCGTTTTTGTAACTGTCTTTGAAGGGCTGGTAACAACACTTGCAACAGTATGCGTAGCATCCGGAACGATACTCAATGTTACATTATCTTGATAGTTATAGGTAGCTGACGACAAATCGGTATATGAAGAGCAATTCGTCGGATTTGCCGTATAGCGAAGTGTATAATCTATCTTCGAGAACTTAGCATATAACTCCATCGTGTTGCCAGAGGCAGTAACACTATATGACTCATTTGTACTAACAGGATCTCCCGTGAATGAAGAATTGGTATACCAACCATCAAATTGATAACCGGTATTTTTCGATACCGTAAAGTTAAGGGTAGAACCTTTCGTTATCTCATCACCAGAACTTTTACTTGAACCACCTACCGTCAAATTCGCAGTACCACCGGCACTTTGACCGAATGTTACAGCAGTGTTCGGATAGTAAGAAAAAGTGATTTTGTAGTTTTGTCCACTATAACTGCCATGAGTATTTTTCAGGTATTCCCAGTTTCCGCATCCTGAAGAACTAGATTTATTTATTTGGCATGCAAAAAGAAACTCCATCACATAGTTACCATTGAGAGTAGCATCGGATAACAGATTTTGGTCACAATCTTTTTTGATAGTTGTACCTGATGACCCATATTCTGTTTCTGTATGCCAAGTGGCAGAAGATTCAGATACTGATTCGTGATGGATACAATACTTCATATATGCTCCTGAGGTGCAAACATTTCCAGAACCATCATCTTTCCATGTTTTGAACCAGTAGCCTTTAAGATAGAAACTTGTTATCGTTCCTAACTCAGCAACATTGCCGTCAATATAAGCATTTTTACCACCATCTCCGCCTATCCATGTGTCGGAGTTATAGGTTGACGGTGCGTATAGCTTAAGATTCCATGCGCCTTCAGACCAGAATCCTGCTCCTGCCCACATCTGTCCCACTCCAAGAGTAAACAGAAGTGCGAGAGTTGCAATAAATTTATTAGTGTTTTTCATTTCGGTTGTTTGATTTAATTTCCGTTTTCGAATAAAGATAATTCCCATGAATCCCAAAGCAAAAAGAAGCAAGATCCAAGGCTCTCCTACAGGCGATTCTCCCGATCCTCCGTAGTCGCCGGTGATATCGAATGCCCTGCGCGGTCCTCCAGGTGCCTTTGCCGGCTGATTTGCCTCCGATGGTGTGGTATTACCAAACGGCTCATACAAGGTCCCCGTGTATGCCGAACCGCTGCTCATTATCTGCTGGCTCTGCATGGTCGTCTGGTGCTGTCCCACAGTCCTAAACGCCTGTCCCCACATCTGTCCGACACCGAGGGTGAGGAGCATGATGAGCATTGCCGCATAGCGGGCGAACCGCTGCGGTTTTTGTTTTTCATGGCTATCTGTCCATAGCCTTTTGATTAAGTTTAAATTTTTCATTGTGTATTATTTTTTATATCATTATTCGTTTTTCTATTTAGCACCAACTCTCAATCAAATTAGCTATTTCGGGTGCCCATTGGTTATTGAGACACAACGGACAAAACAGATCCGGTTTTTTCCGTATCTCCTTCTCCGAAATTAGCTATGATCGTTTTTTTCATGGTTGTGTGTTTTTTATGTTATTGTTCTTTTCTCTTCGTCCATTTCCCCGGCATCGTATGCTGGTTATATTTTTTGCATGACACTCTTGGCACTTTTGACACTTTTGCACTTTTCCGCCATATCTTTATCGGTCCGTTCTCGAGTCAACATCGGTCCAATCTCGATCCATTCTCGAGTCAACTTCGATAGATAAACTTTCTTTGGGCTCTTTTTTGACCAGATGTCCTTATCAAAACAGACTTTTTACAGACTTTTCTCGGACTTATTACCTGTCATCGATTTTCTTCTGCCATTTCTGTTTTTTTATCCTAGTTCTACCTATTCCTACCTAGGTCTTCTTAGTTCTACCCAGTTCTACCCAGTTCTGCCTAGTCCCACCTATCTCTCCGGGTGCTTATTCCTATACTGGACTCTGGCTCGGGTCATCGCCTCGCGGATGCCGCCTTTCTCCACAAACTCACGCTCCTTGACCTCGATATACTTCGTCATCATCACATCTACTTGGTGACACATCGTGATCGCCATGTTCGCTATCTCCTCATCATTCATCTTCTCGACCTGAGCCACGTATACCTCACTGTCATTCGTCTCTCGACAGAACTTCCGCAGTCTCTCATACCGCGCATGTTTCTCATCCCACATCGCCTTCTTTCTTGCGCGCAAGTAGTCCTCATAATCGGCTTGTAACTCTTTCAGGCTCGCACGAGCGACATTGAGCAACTTGATCTCCGTCTCACTCGATGTCGGAGCGGCCTCCGAGCCCTCGATGATATTCTGTTTCCCGCTACGTGCGGCTTGGATCATCTGATCAATAGTCCGATCGCCTTTCGTCAGGTAGCGCTCACAAAAAGCAAAAGTCACATCATACAGCGCTACCGACTTGCGAAAAAACAGCAGGTCTTTGTAGTTCGGCACGCTCTGTACGAAATAATGTGTGTCTCTATTGCTCATGGTTGTTTGTTTTCCTAGGATGTCATAGGGCTACCTAGGTCTTCTTAGCTCGACCTAGTTCGACCTAGTTCGAACTATGAATTTCTTTTTATCTTCTTTTTTTGCTTTGCACTATTGGTACTTTTAATCATACTGATATACAGAAAAAAGCAAGACACGAGATCTCTCTCATGTCAAGCAAAAAAGAAATATGTGTTAGGAGATTATTCCTTGAAACGCGCTACAAGTTCTTCGGGGCTCTTACGCGTATCCCAAACATCTGCAATCTCAATACGCTCCTCGGATTCTCGATAGATGATTTTAGTCAAATGACCAATTAGCAATCGGCGAAACTCATACAGCAACTGCGTATTTATGCTCCAAACGTTGGTTCATTCTCTCAAGCACATCGTCATTCGTATAGTACTCGCCACGTTGAATCTCAGCGATGCCTTCTTCTGCATTTGCAATCAGTTGCTGACGGATAGACTCATCTACATGGTTTATCTGCCGCACATTAGCTTGCAGCTCTGCAATCACTTGTTCTTGCTCTCGCACAGATAGTGTCATTATGACAGCGATGAGACTTTTTAATGTTTCTTGTGCCATAGTTTCGTTGCTCATTACTTTTGACGCTGCAAAAGTACAATAAATTTCTGACATACGCAAACCTTTGCACAAAAATCTTTCATTTTTGCCTATTTTTTTTAGTATATCACTATGTCAAAGACCCCGAACGCTGCAAACGTATACAGCAAAAGACAACACCAATTTCCGCAAAAGCAGCTTAACTGCTACGGAATCATTGATGCTGTTTGGACTGGTAAAATAAAACGTTGCGAATGTTTCGGGAGTTCCAAACCGCCTTACACGAAAGGGCACAATACGCCCAAAGTGTTCAAATACGCCGCAAAATTACACAAAAAAATCGACATGCGCAAGAGTTATGCCGATTTTTTTCAATATTTCTGCTTTTTTATACCATTCCGCGCATATTTGCAGGTTTTGTGCGTCTAAAAGCGAGAAAAGAGGATTTTCGATTTCCTCTAATCCTCTAATCCTCTAATCCCCTCATCCTCTAATCCTCTAATCCTCTAATCCTCTCATCCTCTAATCCTCTCATCCACTCAGCCATTAAGCTGCGGAACGTTTACGGCGGAGATAGAGGTAGCCGCAGAACGCAAGGGACATAAAGAGCAAGGGCAGAACCGCATCGCCGAGGGGAAAACCGTTAGGAGGAGTGCCGTCATCATCAGGAGGTGTACCAATACCTCCGCTTCCGCTGCCGGGATCAGGATCTCCTCCACCACCTCCGCCGCCGCCTTCGCCCGGGTCTGGATCATCTCCTCCACCGTGGTTAATAAGTCCTCTATGAGGACCACTACCTCCTTTGATACTAGATCTGCGTGGACCTCCATTCGATACTGCGGAACCGTACTGATTAATAGTTGGTCTGGAAGAATACGAACTACCCGTACGCATCATGGTACTTCCCGTAGAATGGAACGTGCCGGCGCGGTAAGTGCCGGAGTTATAGGTGCCGGAGTGGTAGCCACCTGTCTGCGTGGTAATAGACCGTTGTTGATATTGCTGCCCAAAAACCGATTGTTGGTTTCTCCAATTCTGCTGCGCCATGGTCGGCAACGCCATTAGCGCTGCCGCCATAATGATTAGTATCATAATTGTTTTCTTCATATCGCAAGTTTTTAATGTATTTCTCATCTCCATTTTACTTTACTAATGAACCATCAGCGCCATATACACGTCCGCCGCGGATGATATACAACTTATCGTTGTAGATGACCTTGATGGCCTTTACGCTCTGCGTTGAGGTGCCTTCCGTATTGCCTATACCCGTCGGCGTCTGCGGAGCCTGCAGCGGCGTACGGCTCACATAGAAGCGGTTAGCGTCGCCCTTCTCATAGATGAAGTCATACGTGTTATCTGCATTGATCAGCACGGACTGCTGCAACTTCAGGTCATTGAGATAATACTCATCCTCACCTCTGTACTTGAACGTAAACGTGTAGTCGTTTCCGTCGCGCGAAGGAGCAAATCCAATTACCGTTCCGTCTAAATCAGGCAGTGCCAGGAAAGACATCTTACCGGTTGAACTACGTGCATATAGTTGTGCAGAACGGTCGTCGCAAGTAGTATAGTATGCTTCCCAACCATTATCAAATGCCTCACTAAAGCGCGGATCTTGCATCATCCATACATCGGTATTTGTCTTCTCTCCGGCTACACGGATTCGCATCAAGCCCTCCACATCTTTCTTCTTCCTACGTCCGTCTTGCTTAGGCGCACGCATCGGTTCATTGATTTGCGTATTCGAAGACGCTCCGTCGCGTACCAACTTCTCGTAATCCAAATGCATGGTAGTTGTTGTACCAGCTCCTTCATCGTTATAAACGAGGAAGGCATTCATAGCCGGAACGACCTTCAGACCGGTATATTCCTCCAAACCGGCCACACTAATAGGAACGCCTAACCATTGTCCGGCTTTGGCTACACCCTTATTCTCTACAGTCGCATCCACATAGGTGTTACCCTCTCGACCGGTATTGAAGATATATATTGTTGCTAACGCATCACCGAAGTCTGAAGCATCAAAGTTCGCGATCTGAATCGGGGCTGTCCAACTGTTACCAATCAAGTTATCACCATCTCCATATCCCGTTGTACTGGTCAACTTGATATCAACATTCTCGGTAGATACCATCGTACCCTTGAAGGTCTCCATATGTCCCGTTTGCATGGACAGACCGATACCCTCGAACGGCTGCATGATATCATTATCGAAGCGCCTCTCCCAACCGGCCGTCTCGTTGTAGTAGTATGTGAACGCACCGTAGAAGTAGTCCGGAATATGAACATCCTTGATCGGCATACCTACATACGACCAGTATTTCTTATATTTTCCTTCAACAGTTTCCCAGTAGGATTTGCTGTACATCTCGATCGTCGCCTGCGTCTCACCGTCCTCGTTGTCAAAGATCAGCGTACCGGTATGATCTGCGTCTGCCTTAACAATCAGGTTCTCCGGTTCTGTAGTCCGTTTCTCGAAGAAATTCGGAGCGGTAGCGGCATAAATCTTGCCGTCCACGATCAGCGAACCGGTCGGATTAATCGTCAGGCTACCGTTTGCCGTCTGCGAACCATGGTTGAACTTACCGCCCGTAATGATCTTTACACTCGCTGCTCGTGCTATATTACCGCCGATTATACACGGAGCTACGATACGAACCTCCTGCGTTCTATCAGGAAGCGTACTACCGCTCCAGTTCTCAAGATTGAACCAGTTGGTCTCATCGCCTTCTGCTCCTCCGAGGAAGTAGTTGGAGCAGTCGCTGATGTCCTCTGCGTCTTTCTTCATCAGGTACTTGAGCGCGTTGATTACAATCGTCTGACCGTCATCCTCCAAACGCTCCATCGCATAGCTGTTGATACCAAGAACCAACAGACGTGCCTCCATAACCTCCTGACGTTCTACACCGACTTCGAGATCATTGTCGGCACCGTCATCGATACGTCCGATCGGCAGCAAGCTGCTCATTGATGCGTCATAGGTAAAGCCCTGAAGAGCCGGTTTCTTACCATACTGATAACCCTCATCCTTTTGGTGTACGCCCTCGCCATAAGTAGCATCTAATGTTGCATACTCTTCTTGCGTTTTATCCACCATGTCGATACGGTACATCGTCTCGTCACCCGAACCGACTGTGGTCGGATTCGTTCCGGAGAAGATCTCATGGTCTTTACATTGCAGCAGCATCGAGTACTGACGTGTCGTCGGGCTCTTCGGCGTACCGCTGATACCTTTCGACTTCCAGTTGGTCAAACCGCTGACCCATGCCTCCATCGTCAAGATCGGTCGGATATCAATCAACGAACCAATGGCATCCACGTAGCTCTTCTTATTCGTACCCGTTGTTTTGGTATTCGGATAGTCGGTGATGCAGAGAATATCAAACTGCGAATAGTACTCTTTCAGTTTCTGCTCATCATCGGTCGAATAGATGTTCGTTGCCTGTACGTCGAAGTTCTTAGCGATCTCGTTATACAACTCTACGCTCGTGGTCTGGTCTGCCGAAATACCAGCTGTCCAGCCGCCCTTCTCTGTACCCGTTACCACGAATGCCAACACATGCTTGTCCGTATTCTTCTGGTGGGTAAGCGTGATCTGCTTATCCGATGTACTCAATGCCGTCGTGTTCTCACACTCATCCTTAACCGTCAGCGTCAACGTGTATTCTACATCGCTGCTTTCATTCGAACTCGGCTCTGTTCCTTTCAGGTAAACGATACCATCGCTCTCATAGAAGTCATCTGCAGCGGTCAAGCCCGTTGCATTTGACGGCAACCATGCTACGCTGCTCAGATGCGTTCCCTCATCCAGCGCCCAAAGTGCGATATCCGGCGTTACACGACCATGCTTGATATACCATTTATCGACGATCTTCGTAGCTGCCACTTCAGCGCTGTAATTGCTGATAGTGATGCTGTTCGAACGATCGCTACATTCATCTTTCGTTACAATTACACTATATGTTCCGACCTCTTTAGTCACCATCGTACTGGTAGTGCCTTCGGTCGTGATATGGTAAGTAACACCATCACTGATCGTGCTCTCGCCTTTGTACCACTGTACCGTTGCGCCGCTATCAAAGCCGGTCAAGGTCAGCGTTGCATCTGCCGTCGAACACTTGGTCGTCACATCCGAAGCCAGCGTACCATGATTAACCGTACAACTTACACCTGCTACGGTGATGGTATAGGTCGTTGTAGCGCCCTTATAACATCCGCTTGCGGCCAAAGTAGCCGTAATCGTTGTGGACTGATCGCTTGCGCCCGAAGCAGTGATCGTTACTTCACCCGTCTTTGAGTCAACGGTCGCACAATCCGTGTTGCTCGAACTGTAGGTTATAGCGCCTAAGGTCTCGCTATAAGCCGTCACACTTGCCGCATTGGTGAAGTTAGCAGCCGACTGCGTCTTGGCTATCGTTCCGGTCGTCGCGAACGCCAACGTTGTTGTCAGCGTTGCGCCACTTCCGCTTGCGCTGATAAACGCCATACCGGCGATATTGACATTATTGCTCAAGTTGATCTGACCGTACTTCTCGGCCGCTACTTCTTTGTCAAACGTAATATCTACCCAAGCACTACCGCTATGCGTACCCGTACGCAACGCATCATTTTCATCGTTGTACTCAGCTTCGAAACTTACAGCGCCTGAAGATGGAGTACCCGACGTATACGCAGAATTGGCTACATATACATTGTTTACCGTCACATTGTCATTCGACGTATATACGTACAAGCGTATACCCGTGATAGCCTTCTCTGTATAGAATCCAAAATGGTTAGAGGCACTCTTATAATACTTGGTAATATCGCCACTGGCCATAGTATAACTCAAGTCCTTGAGGTTTGCATCTTTCGTACCGGCACTAATGTCGCTACTACCATGACCATAACGCATCATACCGATGCCGTCATATACCCAACCGCCTTTCCAGGTCGAGTTGTCGATATGAGAAGCATCTACCGCCATCAACTCTTCTGTTGCAGAACCGCCGCCTCCGCTACAAGCGCTGTAGCTTAGGTTATGGTCAATGCTGATCGCATTATACGTTGCTGTTGCATCTGCCGATACAGTGAACGGAATCTTATCCTCATAGGTGCTGCGGTCTAATGCCGTCTGTACATCGAACTTCACTTGTACATACTTCTTGCCACTACCATCCGTTCCGGAAGTCTTATCGTATATGCGTATGCCTGCAGGCGCGGTTATAATAAGGTCTGATGCATTACCATTCCATGCCTCATTTACCGTTGCCTTGATCGTGTATCCGCCACCGCCGTAGTTCGGCGTACTTGGATCGGTCCATGTAACCGTTGCCGTGCTCTTAGATGCTGAAACTGTAATTGCTACCGCCGGGGTCTTTACCGTACCGCAAGCGTTTGTCAATTCGCACCAATAATACAACGTTCCTGTGCTTTCCGTAGAAGGAGTCACCGAAGCTTCTGTACCGCAGTTGGTGCCCGACGTACGATCTCCGGTAGAGTTATATTTCCACTGGTACGACGGATCGCCAGAGGCGCCCACTACGCTGATAGCCGAAGCCGAAGCGGGCTGAACATACTCTGTCTGCGAATAACTTACGCTCGTGTAACTCGGCATCGTACAAGCCTCCGCTATCTCACCGTCGATCTGAATCGGCGTACCGAGACGGTATTGAGCCGTCGAATTGGTTCCATCCGCATGCTTATATACAAAGATCTTTAGCGTAACGGTTCCGGTAAAGTAGGTTCCGTCTCCTGCTAATGTTACCGTTGTCTTCTTTCCATCAGAAGTTCCGTCACACTTCGTTGCACTGGCGTTTGCCAAAGTATGGCTACTCTCATCTGCCAAGGAGAATTCTACTGCCTTATGTTCGCCATTTCCTACCGGTTGGATAATAGCCTTGATGAGACTCGGTGTGAACTTATATCCGGTAGCCACTTTGAAGGTCACATACATACAATCATCGTCCTTGGTATCTGGAGTAGAAATCAACGATGTCAATTCTGATTTCTTAGAAGCCGTAACGGTTAAACCGGAATTGGTCAGATTACTCATATTCGACGTCGAGATCTGCGTGTAGCTGGAGTTCTTCGACGAGGTTACAATCGGAGCGTCTGCCGAGTTCACTTGCAGGTTCCACTTTATCGAACCACTTGCCTCATACTGTGCATACAGTGTCGGCGTAGAGGTCGTACTCTGCGTCCACTTGCCGTCATCAATCCAGTCCGTTATGTCATCGCCGGCGAACGATCCATCCGAGTTCAGCACTTTCGTGCCGCTCGTAGCCTCCGTATAGTAACCGGCCAACTTATATCCGCTCGCAGCAGTGGTATGCGAGATCGATGCCAACGATGTTGCATTGTAATAAACCGTTGCACTACCGTCACCCGTTGCTCCATGGTTCGCATCATTATCATCCAGCGTGATCGTCTGACTCCACTTAGCCGTCAGCGCAATATCTGTAGTAATATTGGTCAGCAATGCGCCATTAGCGATCAGCGTGCCCGCAGTTACCGTACTTCCGCCGATAGTTACAGCTCCGTCTGCCACCCATCCTGCAAAACTATAGTTTGCCGGAGCGGTGAAACTATTTGTTGTCAGCGTTTGGCTACCATCATCTGTAATTCCGGTGTTCGAAGCCATCGTTCCCGTACCTCCACCTGCGTCATAACTGATTGTGTGCGTTCCGCCGCTCGCCGAACAAGCTTTGATGTAATACAAGTAACGCTTACCACTATTGCTCAAAGATGCTGACGAGGTCAGTTTGTCACTCATAAAGTTACGACTCAGCACAAATGACTTCGTTCCGGTAGGTGCCTTAATCTTAATCTGCGTACAGTCGGCTGTGTTCACCGGTACGTTATATACCGTACAATGATAGCCTCCTACTTTGATAATCTTAGCCGTATCAAAGGTCTGAGTAGAGCAGAAAGATGCCACAAAAGTTGTATATTTCGAATCACTTGTGGACGCAGAGAATATCAACGAGTCGATTACTGCACCGTTGATGTGGCCCTTTAAACTCTTACCGTTATCACTAACATTAAATACCGTATCTGTCAATGTACTACTAACCTTTTGATTATTTGCTACAGTACTTGCCGTCAGATACAACCCGCCATAGTTGTTCGTTCCTGTCTCAGGAGTTGTTTCTGCTGCATCCCAAGTATAGCACGTCTTGCCTGCAGCCGCACGCCATTGTGCAAAGAGTGTCGGAGCGGCGCCGGTACGCGACCACTTGCCCGCAGTGATATAATCCGTTACAGCCGAACCGGCAAACGAACCATCGTCATTCAACACTTTCGTTCCTCCCGAAGGAGCAGAATAATAACCTTGCAGCGTATAACCTGTTGCCGTGTGAGCTGAAAATCCATTCACTGTAGCACCATTAATATATACATAAGGTGTCTTGTCTGCTCCGCTACCTTGCGCACCCGTCTTCAGCGTCACGATCTGTTTCCATGCAGCAAAATATTCTGTATCCGCAGAAGGCATCGTAGCCGCAGCAGCACTACCTGTTCCGTCATTTGCGGTCTTCCAGCCGTCGAAGGTATAGTTACTCAACGTCGGATCAGTCGGAGCTACCAAAGTCGTACCCGGCTCCAAATCACCGCTGGTACATGTACCCGTACATACCAGCTCACTACCGCCGTTGGTATTCCAAGTCAACTCATAAGTAGTTTCTGCACACGGACGAGAAATGATAACCGATTTCAAAACGTGGTTCTGCGCAGTATTATCAGATGTTCTTCCTGTCGCACGTGTGAAAGATATCCTTGCCGAATCTTTGGTCAGCGTAAAACTAACCGTTGCATCACTACCACTAGTCTGATTAGTCAGAACACTTATCGTATCTGTAGAACTTGTGCCACCATAACGCATATACAAGCGTGATGTACAATAATCGCCAACACCAATCGTTACAGTCACTACATCGCCTGACTTAAGAGCAGTTGAAGGCGTTATCAGGAGATAGCCACTACTACCGATTTTTCCTGTTTTTTCCAAATTATGAGAATCAGTACAAGCAGAGTCAGTTACCGAAACATTATCTTTACCGCTTGCTAGTGTCACCTTCGCTAATCTACTCGGTGTACAATCACCTTCTTCCTCGCCCGTCACGGTTATAACAATCGCGCCTGTGATATACGAGCCGGTAATTTCTACCGTTCCCGTTCCTTGAGTCCATGTATATTCAGTACCATCCGTCTTGGTAGATCCACCAATCGTCACAGTAATAGAAGCCGGCAATTCATAATCGCCAGCTGCGGCAAACACTGCCGTATAATCAGTTCCATGAGTAGCGGTAGTTCCTCCACTGGACTTAGTCACATTACTCAAAGTATGCGTCACACCATAACTGGCATCCTCATATTGTGCATAAAGCGTCAGCGTCGCACCGTCCGTACGATTCCAAGTACCGCTATTAGCACTGAACGTACCATCCGCATCAATAACTTTCGTACCGCCTGTTGCGTCTGTATAATAACCCTTTAAGGAATAACCTGCCGCACCGGTAGCTGCTGTGAATGAAGGCAGCGCTTGATCATATGTCGCCGTAAAACTCGACGGAGCGGTGCTTCCATGATTAGCCATGTTAGCATCAATAGTGATTGTTGTTTGCTTTGCCGTCCACTTTGCATAGAGTGTAATGTCTGCGGTAATAGCCGTTGTGCCGATGGACATACCGGCAGAAACAGTACAGTCTGCGTCTGTGAACCATCCTACGAAAGTGTAGCCTGTTTTCACGCCAGCTACTAAAGCAGTTGCAACTCCATAGGTATGCGACGTCGGCAGCGAAGCGAGGTTGCTTCCCGTATAGGTCACATTACCTTGATCCTTGTAGGAGATTGTATACGTCTGCGCTGTCCAGGTAGCTGTATAAGTAGTGTTTGCTGCCGGCATAGTTGAAGCCGGAGTTTCATCCCAACCGGCAAAGTCATAACCGGTCTTGGTTACGGTCGGTTTCGTAATTGCAGCTCCGTAGTTAACCGAACTGCTTGGAGTTCCGGTATCATCTACTTCAGCACCCGTACCAGCTACAGTTACCGTACCACCAACCAAATCCCAAGTCAGGGTAAAACTCTGAACTGTCCAGAACGGATAGAACGCTTGGGCAGCATTATCTTCATAAGTGCCACCCAACTCATATGCTTTCGGACCGCCATTACTCGTTGCCCAACCGGTCTGTGTATAACCGGTAGTAGTGAATATAGCAGAACTCGGCAATGTGAAATCAATAGCACATGTCTTACTCTCATTATCCTTGCTTCCCGTAATAGAACCACCACCTGAAGGCACAGAACCCTTTGCATAACTAATTGTAAAGGTCGGGATACTATAACTGCCCCATGAGCCGGTTAATTTGCCATTATCATCACACGAGCATGACATCTGACCTGTAATGGTGAATTTAGGATTGGTTGTTGGATAAGCTATATTAACTGTTTGATTGTGTACGCCAGTCCATGATTCTGTCTTATCAGCCGTTTTACGAACAAAAATCAACTTATCAAAATGGTTGCCTGGGATAGTTGCTTTATATACGGAAGTTTCGCATGACGCTAATTCCATGGTTACCCATCCATTATTGGGAGTTGCTTCACTATCAAAATAATAAATTGCGAACCACGCTGGATTGCTACTTCCATCTGGATTATACCACCATGTATAATCGCCTGTAGCTTCTAAGTATACCGTCTTCTCCCATTGTGCATAGAGTGTAATGTCAGCGTCGATATCTTCAATCGTTGCCTCATCATCATAAGGAGTACCTGTTCCATACTTATTCGTATTCCAACCGGTAAACTCCCAGCTTTCACGAGTAAATGTATTGGTAGGTAATGTTTTATCTTCTCCCGGACAAATTCCCGTTATATCATCCATCGAGCCGGAACCACCATTCGCATCAAAAGTAATCGTTTTCTTAATACTTTGCCATTTCCATGTACCATCGTTATATATATTTTGTCCGGGGTGAAGGCCATTCGTATTCTGGTCCCCGGTTGTATTTGTCGGACTTATTCTTGCATCCCTCGCTATAAAATTACAATAAGTCTCTATAACAGGGATACACCAATAATCATTACCGCAGATAGTCGTATATTGATCTTCTCCTAATTGAGGATCCCCTCCCGCATCGGTAAGTACAACAGCGTCACTATACCAATAATGCAAATAAGGTCTCCATGGGTATTTGGTTAAATAAACATATCCTTCGTTAGGGTGCGTTACGGATGGATAAGCGATGGATACACCAACAAATTCCGAACCATCACCTATCTGCGCACTCGTAATATCTATAGTTACAACATAATCACCTGCCGGTGCTGTAAACAAACGAATATTTTGATTCTTTACATCTGTTCCGCACCCTAAAGAAGATACCGGTTGAATTACGTAGTTATCCGCTCCAAGACCATACCATTTACCATCGTTATCCGTTATCTTAAACGTATAGGTTCTTTTCGCCGATAGACTCAATGTAACTGTTCCGGTATATTCACCCGTCCAAGTAATAGCATGATCATGAAGCGTACCTCCAAAATAGTCTCCATAGAGCGTATAAACACGTACACGGTAACCATCATTAGCGTTCGTTTGGCCACCTGCCGTCACATTACAACGGTACGAGCCGACATTCCCTGTCGTACATCCGCTAATCTGCAGACGCGATGTAGTTACACCGGAGAAGGTTCCGCCATCCGTTGCATCTACTCCGTCAGCAAGATCTGTCCATGTTGTGCCTACATACTTTTGCCATTGATAAGTATAACTGCTGCCTCCGGTAGCCGTTGCCGTCAAATCTATCGTCTCACCGATAGAATAACGAAAACCGTAATTGCCGGCGACTGCGGTCGGTCCGACAGACACAGCCGGTCCAACATTCAAGGTATAAGAAGCCTCATCCGCACAATATTTTACTTCACTAACCGTCTGCGCTGAAGAAGAAGCGGTAATAGTGGTCGTTCCAGCAGCCTTAATGGTCACTTCACCGGTAATGCTGTTCACTGTTGCTACGTCCGTGTTGCTGGATGCGTAACTTACCGTCACACTGTGACTATTGGTCAGCGTATTAGTAAATGCAGCATCGCCGTATTTCTTCGTCACCGTTGATGTACCATATGCCAATTCAGGATCAGAGCAAGCTTGTTCAATGGTAATTTTATTTATTACTACAGCTTTAGAGCCATCATTTGATTTTATTCGGAAGAACCGCGCATTCGAAGGATCAGCAGCATAAACATTATCCGTACTGCCAGAAAGTGCAGTCATAGACGAGAAATCAGCAGTAACCGTATGTGAAGAAGCGCCAACGGTCTGTGTTGTAATAGTTACTTTATATCCAGCAGCAACGCCAAAACCTATCCAGTCTCCAGTACGCTTCAATTTCAAACCAAGATAACCTGATGAATTATCATAGCGAGTGTCTCCTCCTAACAAATACAAATAATTAGCCTCATCTAAATCACTCTTTGCTTGAGCTAAAGTCTCTGTAATTGCGGCAGATGCACCGAAGTCAATTGTACTCACGCACTCCGCCCATTGGGCATAAAGTGTAACATCCTTTGTTCCCATCGAGAATGTTTCGGATGGGTCATACCATGTACCCGAACCATCGGACTTCGTGTTCCAACCGGCAAAGACATAACCTGATTTAGTCAGGGTGTTTTTGTCTAATACGGTAACTGTTGCACCATTAGCATAGGGTGTTGCATCGCTTGGAGCAGAACCGGAACCTCCGTTGGCATCATACGATACCGAATAAGCCGTTACCCATTGGGCATATAAAATAATATCATCACTAATGTTTAGAATGTTTGCCCCAGGTGCATATGGAGTACCGGAGCCATTAGACTTTGTATTCCAACCACTAAATGCTTTTCCCGTTTTAGCTAGACTACCTGTATTGCCCAATACCGTTGCGCTGCTACTACATGCATAAGGGCTGGAGGCATCCACCGGCACGCTACCGGATGTGCCGCCATTATCATTATACGTTACGGTAAATGTAGGTGCGGAATAAGTACCTTTATTAAACGTACTTTTACCCTCACCATCTGACCAAGTGCCACTAAATGTAAATTGATTATCCGAGCCTATCGTATAATTCGCAGATTGATTCCAGTTTCCAGTTTTATCCATATATACAATGCTCGTTGTACTCGGATCTTGACGAGTGAATAGCAAATTAGTATTGTTAGTCGGTATATCAGCCTTAAAAACATTTGTTTCGCAGTTTGCAAGAGTCATTAAGACATCATCATTGAAATCACCCCAAGAATGTACAAAGAACTTTGGGGTATCACCATTCCAGTCTCCCGGAACCATGTATATTGTTTTTCTTGGAACAATATTGATTGTTGTAATACCAACACTACCGCCACTTGAGGTTAGATAAATTACATATTTACCTGCAGCCGATAAACTCACGGTAAATGTGTTGGTTTCTCCCTTTGTTGTCGGGCAGGCATGAGAAATAGCAGCACCGTGAGCCACCGCCTCAGAGAACGCGCCCGGATTCTCACATATTAATAATTTTTTATTCGCGTCCGCACTACCAGTAATAGCAGCAAACGCACTTACGGCCGCGATTGCTGCTTCTTCAGATGAGCGAGAACCGGCAGACTTAGCATTAACTGCTTTAACATAATCCTCCAATGTTTGCGAGCCTGCAGTTGTATTCTTATAGATATTGAAAAATGGATCTGTCACAGCATAAGCTTGTCCGGTTATAGTACGGGATGATGTTGTATTACTTTTAATCGTAAATGTCAATGACACCGGAGAACTCACCTGTAATGCTATACCGGTATTATTTGGTTGCCATCCATAATCTGAAGATCTACTTATAGAACCTCGTTGTGCTAAATAAAAACTACTTCCCGTAACCGCCGAGTTAGAAAAGGCATATTTAGTGTTAGTCGAATACGAACCGGATGTCGGCATAGAGGTTTCTACCGCCCACATCTGACCGAAACCAACCATAAGAACCACGAGAAGGGTGGCTACGTAACGGATGGCAGGGGTGATTATTGCTGCATACTTCATCAAACCGATAGAGTACTGACGTTGGCTTTGACCGTCGGTTGACCGTCGGTTGACTGTCGGGGATGAGTGCTCTTTCACCCGACTAAATAAGTTGTTAAAAAAGTTAATGTGTTTCATGATTTATAGGTTTTTTTGTGTTTTCACTTAGGTTTATTGTGTTTTTTATGTTATTATTCTTTTCTCTTCGTCCATTTCCCCGGCATCGTATGCCGGTTATAGTTTTTGCTTTGGCACTTTTGGCACTCTTGATTATATTGAAAAAGACTACAATAAAAACTGACACGAAACTTTCGTAACGTGTCAGACTGAATTTATAAATGTAGGAATATTACACCTAAAGTCTAATATTACTTGTTATATCGAACGGCATTTACCTCTGCTTGGATTTCTTCATCGGTCAGCGCGGCATTGTTTCTGGAGCACGCCTCAATGAAACGTGCAACAGGGTTGCGACGACTCTCTATAGTCCACCCCATACGACTTGCAAACTGCATTATCAGCGCAACGTCTGTGGTCGGCATTTTTAATACTACATCTTCCATATATCGTTGTTGTTTTACCTTTGACGCTGCAAAGGTACTGCTTTTTTACGACATATGCAAGACTTTCCTACATTTTTTCAGTCTTTTTCAACAAATCAAAGATCTTTTTGCCTCTGTTTTAAGCCCTTTGGCATTGGGCTGTGGTTTATTTCATGTTATTGTTCTTTTCTCTTTGTCCCTTGCCCCGGCATCGTATGCCGGTTATATTTTTTGCTTTGGCACTCTTGGCACTCTTCACCTCAATTGTGCCAATTGTGCCAATTGTGCCATGTAAATTTTTGCATGGCAAAGTTGACCATCTTGACAAACTTCGGCTCCTACTTGGTCAACTTTGTCAAGTTTGCCATGCATTTTTTCATCATTTC
>JAFXWI010000031.1 GCA_017542915.1 Paludibacteraceae bacterium | reverse complement strand
GTTGCCTTTGTCCTTGCCGCCTAAGATCAGCACGGTCGGCGTCGTCATGGACTCCAAGGCGTACCAACAGCTGTTGACGTTCGTTGCCTTGCTGTCATTGATCCACCTGACACCTCGCACGGTCGCTACGTATTGCAGACGATGCTCCACCCCTTGGAATGTTTTCAAACTCTCGCGGATCACCTCTTTCTTGATACCCACTACCTTCGCTGCTATCGTTGCTGCCATAGAATTGAGCACATTATGCCGCCCTTTGAGCGCCAACTCCTCTTCGCCCAACGGCAGCGGATTAGGCACACTGAAGCCATACGGATAGAGCGTTGCACCGAGCTGAATCTTCTTCATCTCGCGATCAATAACCGGATCTTCCGCCCAGTAAATAAAACTATCCTCTTTGGTCTGATTGCGCGTGATACGGAATTTCGCATCGATATAGTTTTGGAACTTATAGTCGTACCGATCCAAGTGATCCGGCGTGATATTGAGCAAGATCGCTACGTCCGCCTTGAAATCGTACATGTTATCCAACTGGAACGAACTCAACTCAATCACATAGTAGTCATGGTCCTCATGCGCCACCTGCAATGCCAGCGAGTTACCGATGTTTCCCGCCAAACCGACGTTCAGCCCGGCATTGCGCAGGATATAATAGATGAGCGAAGTAGTGGTTGTCTTGCCGTTCGAACCGGTGATACAGATCATCTTCGCGTTCGTGTAACGCGCTGCAAACTCAATCTCCGAGATGATCGGAGTTCCTTGTGCCTGCAACTTCTGAATCAGCGGAGCTGTCAACGGAATACCCGGCGATTTCACCACCTCATCCGCATTGAGTATCAACTCCTCGCTATGCTTTCCGTCCTCCCACTGCACACCGTTCTGATCCAACAGCGCGCGATACGGTTCACTGATCGTCCCGCAATCACTCACGAACACGTCAAAACCTTTCTCCTTCGCCAGAATAGCAGCTCCCGAGCCGCTCTCCCCTGCACCCAATACAACTATTCGCTTACTCATTTTTGTCTTTTGTCTTTTAGTGAAACGGTCTTTATTCTTTTAGCAGGCTTTGCCTGCGGTCGTTACCTTATCTTCAATGTCAATATAGTGATCGCCGCCAGAATCAGCGTCACGATACAAAACCGCAGCACGATCTTGTTCTCATGATGCAGGTTCTTACTGCCCTTGAAAACGAACACACAGGTCGGATCGTTCTTGAGTACCTGCTCCACAGAGGTGCGGAAATGATCATGCAACGGGGTTCTTTTCCATACACGCACATGTTGTCCGCGCTTCTTAAAGAACTTATAGGTCTGCGTCTGAACAATCACACTCACGCTCTCCATGAGGAACACACCGCACAACACCGGCACCAACAGCTCCTTATGAATCACCATCGCACACACTCCGATAATACCGCCCACCGTCAGACTGCCGGTATCGCCCATGAACACCTGAGCCGGGAATCCGTTAAACCACAGATAACCCACCAACGCACCGACGAACGAAGCCAAGAAAACCACCAACTCTTCGCTGCCGGGGATGTACATCACATCGAAATACTGCGCCCAAACGACACTACCGCTCGTATAAGCGAGTATCAGCAAGGCTATTCCGATGATCGCCGAGTTACCCGCACACATTCCGTCCATACCATCGTTCAGGTTAGCTCCGTTGCTTACTGCCGCCACCACAAACACCGTCAGCAGCACAAAGAAAATCCACCCGAAGCGGTATTTGTTCTGCTCGCCTGTCCATGAAAACAGGTCGGCATAGTTGAAGTTATGATGCTTCACAAAAGGAATCGTCGTCTGTGTGGACTTGAGTTCCGGTGTCTTCTCAAACACCACCACGTTATTCTCAATCTTGCTCGTCACCACCTCATTCATGCTCACTGCCGGGCAGAAACGCAGCGTCAGACCCACGATCAGACCCAAACTCACCTGCCCTGCTATCTTGATCCAGCCGTTGAGACCGTCTTTATTCTTCTTAAACGTCTTGATATAGTCGTCCGCAAAACCCAACGCCCCCATCAGCAGCGTTGTGATCAGCATCAAGATCATATACACGTTGGTCAATTTGCCGAGCAGCAGACACGGCACCAAGATGGCAGCAATGACAATCAATCCGCCCATCGTCGGCACCCCTTTCTTTGCCACATTGAACGGATCAGTCTTCTCGTCACGCTGCGTCTCGGAGATATTATGACGCTTCATGTAGTTGATAAACCAATTGCCGAACCACACACTGATCAGCAGTGCGATAATACCGGCAATAATCGCCCTAAAAGAAATGTACGAGAACAATCGGTATCCCGGAAACTGTCCTAAAGATGTAAAGAATGAATATAGCATGACAATAATTCGTAATTCTTCATTTTTAATTTTTAATTTTTAATTTACAAGTGTTTCCGCACTTGTTCGTGGTCATCAAAATGGTGTTTCACGCCCTTGATAATCTGATAGTCTTCATGGCCCTTACCGGCAACGAGTATCACGTCTCCTGCTTGCGCTAACGTACAAGCCGTCTGGATTGCCGCAGCGCGATCTTCGATCACCAAGGTGCTTCGCAACTCCTCTTCCGTCAGCCCGGCTTTCATATCGTTCAGAATATCAGCCGGTTCCTCGTCACGCGGGTTATCGCTCGTCAAGATCAACTGCTCACTACCCTTCTTTGCGATCTGCGCCATCATCGGTCGTTTGCCCTTGTCCCGATTACCGCCGCAACCGATTACGGTAATCAATCTTGGCTTTCGACTTTCGACAGGCTCTGTCCCGTTTTGGCCATCTATGATCTCCCTTATGGTACTTATCACATTATCAACAGCGTCCGGCGTGTGGGCATAATCGACTATCGCCGTCCACCCTTTAGGGCTGCGGATCGTCTCAAAACGACCGTTCACGGGTTTCAACGTACTCAGAACACGCAGCACCTCCAACTCCTCAAAGCCAAGACACAAAGCCGCGCCGTAGATACACAGCAGATTGCTGACATTGAATCGTCCCACCAACGGCACAAACACCTCTTTCCCATTGATATTCAGCATCATCCCTTCAAAACCCTCTTCCAAGATCTGCGCCTTGTAGTCCGCCAACGAGCGGGTCGAATAAGTCTTCACTTCCGCCTTGCAGTTCTGCGTCATGACGAGTCCGTTCTTGTCATCTTTGTTCGTCACCGCGAAAGCTGTCTTCTTCAATCCGTCAAACAGCCGTTTTTTCGTATCGCGGTAGTTGTCAAAGGTCTTATGGTAATCTATATGATCCCTCGTCAGGTTAGTAAACAGCGCCCCGTCAAAGTCCAAACCGGCGATACGTTCTTGAGCAATCGCGTGCGAACTCACTTCCATAAACGCGTACTCACAACCTGCATCCACCATCCTTCTCAAGAGTCCGTTCAACTCGATCGCGTCCGGCGTCGTGTGGGTTGCAGGAACCGCCTCATCCTCGATATAATTGACCACGGTCGAAAGCAATCCAGCCTTGTGTCCCAAAGCACGCACGAGTTTGTACAGCAGGGTCGCAATAGTTGTCTTGCCGTTCGTTCCCGTCACGCCCACAAGCGTCAACGCCTTACTCGGCTCACCAAACCACTTACTTGCCAACAATCCCAACGCCTTATCCGTGTTCTCAACCAAAATATAGGTCACGTCCTTCGCATCGTGCATGAATGCACGATCACTCAGAACGACCGCAGTCGCGCCTTTCTCCACACAACCCTCAATGAACGTGTGTCCATCTACTGCCGTTCCCACTTGCGCAACGAACAGATCGCCTTGACCCACCTTACGGCTGTCAAAATGCAGACCCTTGATCTCTTTCTCTGTCGAACCGATCACCTCTATCGGCTCAATCGCTGTCAATAACTCGGATAAAAGCATATAATTCTTAATTCTTAATTTTTAATTTTTAATTGCGTTTTTCGAGATGTCTTACCCCATCTCTCCAAACATAGCATCCTGTGTAAGCCATCGTCTTCTCCGCAATCACCCTCACCGTACTGCCGCAATCCATTCCCGCATCGTACGGGTATTGCGGATCTTCAATCATACAGATACAAGTGTACCGCGGATTCTCCTCCGGGAAATAGCCCACAAACGTCATTCGGTGGTGTTTGCCCGAATAACCATGCCCGGGGATAATCAACTGAGCCGTTCCTGTCTTTCCGGCAATAGACACCAAGTTCGATTGTGCCTTACGGCTCCATTTCTTCTTCGCTGCCGTTCCCAAATGGTCATCCCACACCACATCGTGCAGCGCTCCTTGAATATCTCTCAGCGTCCGGCTTCCGCAGATCGAGCTCTCCACCGTCTCCGGCCTAAAACGCTTCACCTCCTCGCCGTTCTGCTGAATACTCGTCACCAACATCGGTCGCATCATCCTTCCGTTGTTGGCAATCGCGTTATAAAACATCAAAATCTGCATCGGGCTCATCTCCACCGAGTACCCGTAACTCATCTTACTCAGCGTCACCGTGTCTCTCGGCACATCGATTCGCACTTTATCGGCTCCCGGGATCTCGCAATACACGCTGTCTAACAGACCCATTTTCTCTATCCTTCTCACGAATTTCTTCGCCGATCCTTCATAACTGCGTGTGATCAGTTTCGCCAAAGCGATGTTACTCGACACCGCCAAAGCCGACCGAACGGTCAGCATCGTGTCCATCGGGTGAGCGTCCGTGTGTTTCACCGAGAAGTATTTCCAAGGCTGACGACTCACCGTCACCGTATCATCTATATCGATCTTCCCGTCGTCCAAGGCTGCCACCAAAGCGATCGTCTTAAACGTCGATCCCGGCTCCACACGCTGTACAGCATGATTCTGCGCCTCTAAATACTCACCGTTCTCGTCTCGGTCTATGTTCGCAATCGCACGAATATATCCGGTCTGCGTCTCCATCAGGATAGCGCAACCCCATTTCGCATTCCTTTCAGCCGTCTTGACGAGCAACGCGTTCTCCACGATGTCCTGCAGGTTCGCATCAATAGTGGTCACCACGTCCAGACCGTCTTTCGCTTCCTCCACCGTCACCGACTCATTTCGTCCGCCGATACGCTGAATACTGCTCATTCCGTCCTCGCCGCGCAACTCTTTGTCAAAACCTTTCTCCAAACCCGACTTCCCGTTGCCGCCTTCACCATAGATGCCGCCGATTGTTCGGCTCGCCAAGATCCCATAAGGTTTGATCCGTCTATGCTGGTCCTCAAAGAAAATACCGCTCTTATACTTACCTTTCTTAATGAGTTTGTTCTGTTCCAAAGCCTGACGCTGCAAATAATTGATCCGATGGTCGCACACCCTCAGCCTTTTCTCTCCATGACGGTACGCATCCACGATCCGCGTCTTGTACTCCGCAGCACTCTTCTCTCCCACCACTGCCGCCAAATCTAACGCTAAAGAGTCAATATGTTTCTGAAAAAGCTCACCGCCTTTGTCGTGCAACGCGGGCACGCGTGTATCCATATATACATAGTATTGCGGCATACTGCTTGCCAACAATCGACCGTTGCAATCCAATATATTGCCTCTGGTCGCTTTGATCGGACGGTTCGTCGGCACTTGTTTCTCTGCCACTTTCAACCATTCGTCCCGCTCTACCGCCTGTATATACACAATCTTCCCGAGCACAGCCACAAAGCCGATAAAGATGACAATAAATATCATCGCAAATCGCCATACCGTATTTCTTTGCTCGTCACTCATCTTATGATGTCCTGTTCACGGCGGTATTCCGCCGTGTTTATCTCTTCGTTCTGTCCTCGGGTCATTAGCCCAGCCTTGTTTTCGTCGTCCATTCCGCCGGATGTCATCCGGCTTCCCCTCCCCTTGTGGGGTGAAGGGCTTTGCCCGATCGGACGTCCAGTGGACGCCCGTAGAACAAAGTCTGGGTGGGGTTCTTATTCTATCTTCACCGGCGCTACGTTATTCTCCCGTAGCTCACTTCCGTTTTCTTTCAGCACCTCAACCACCGTACTCTGTCTCGTCAAGTTCGTCAACTCCGCGCTGATGGTCATATAGCGGAACTTAGCGTCTAACATCTCTTTCTTCGTGTCCGTCAGACGGTGTTGTTGTTTGGCAGCCTGATACCCTGCAAAGATATACACAAACACCAACGCCACAATCAATCCGATCAACGGATATTGTTCCCTGATCTTCTGACTCCGCAGCTTATCGCCGTTCAGCCAACTCTGTATATCATGTGCATCTGCCATATTTTGCATCGTGCATGAATGCACGATCTATTTTTCTCTATTCCTTCTCTCTCTTCCGTTCTTCCCCTTCTTCGGCATCTGTCAATATAGTCAGGACGATGTCATCGTCCGCTTTTCCCTCCCCCTCCATGGGGGGGGTCGGAGCCTTTCACCTCTTTTCCGCAACCCTCAACTTGGCGCTCCGTGCCCGCGGATTGCGTTCCACCTCTTCCTCACTCGCCTCACGACCTTTCTCGATCACCTCAAACGGACTCAGGTTATTTCCATAAAAATCCTTTTCTATCGTCCCCTCCAAGTTGCCGCTTCGCAGGAAATTCTTCACCAACCGATCCTCCAACGAATGGTACGTCAAGATCGCTATCCTTCCTCCGGGTTTCAACAGATCCCTCGCTGCCACCAACATCTCCCTCAGTGCCCCCATCTCATCGTTCACCTCTATTCGTAACGCCTGAAACAGCCGTGCCAGATCCTTCTTGTACTGTGCTGGTATATCCAACTCTCTTACATCCGCCAATCTTGGCGGATTTCCCTCTTCTTCTCCTTGCGCCTCACGGTGTTCTGTGCCCGTGAGTTTCGCGAGCGGGAGTCCCATCGCTGCTTCCACCAGCTCCTCCGTCCGTAAAATCGGCTTCTGAGAACGAGCCTTGCATATATTCCTTGCGATGCTCCTCCCGTTCTTTAATTCGCCGTATAACCAAAAAACTTTTGCTAATTCCTCCTCGCTGTAAGTATTCACTATATCTGCCGCCGTCCGTTTGGCAGTCTGGTTCATCCGCATATCCAACGGCGCGCTAAACCGAAAACTGAATCCTCTCTCCGGACAATCAAAATGATGAAAACTAACGCCCAAATCCGCCAACAATCCATCAATCTCCGTTACTCCGTAGTAATCCATCCAGTTCCGTAAATACCGGAAATTACTATGCACAAACGTCCATTTTGCATCGTGCATGAATGCGCGATCTTCCCCCTCTCCTTTGATCGCATTTTCATATGCCTCTATATCCTGATCAAAAGAGTATAGCCGCCCGCCTCTTTCCTCTTTGTCCTGTTCAGCGGCATACTTGCCGCTGTTAACCTCATTTTTAATTTTTAATTTTTCATTTATAATTCCGTTCAATTCACCAAGAATTGCACGGCTGTGTCCTCCTCCACCGAAAGTAACATCCACATACACCCCGTTCGGCTTGATTGCCAAACCCTCGATCGTCTCTTTCAGCATTGCCGGTATGTGGTACACATTCTCCATTTATCTTTTATCTTTTAACTCTTAACTCTTCCCTTCGGTATTGTAGTAGGAAATTAGTAGGTGATTAGTAGGTGATTAGTAGGTAATTCGACTTATCATCTCATCACCTCTGTGAACGTCAGGCTTCCTTCTTACTCATTTTTGCACGCAGTCTTGCTGCCAATTCGCTTTGGCTCAAACGTTTCTCCGCAAATTTCTCAGGAGCCCAAAGTGCAAAACGGTTCAGCATCCCGACAAAGAGCACATCCTGTTGCGCACCTATAGTCTCCAAATTTTTCCTTTGCAACAGGATGCGGCCCTGACCATCGGGTTCCAAATATTCCGCATCTGCCATAAACTGCATCAAAATCAGCTGATCCTCCGGATCCCACTCGTCCAATGCCTGACGCAATGCCTCTACTTTCTCATTCCATACCGCCTCGGGATAAAACATCAGACATTCGTTGTCCGTATCTCTACGCATGACGATCCGCTTACTCTCAGCCTCAGCTAATATCTTACGATAAACAGCCGGCACGAATATACGTCCCTTCTCATCCAACCGTCCTTCTATATTTCCAATAAATGTCTGCATAATACTATTTTTCTTTCACATCTTATTACTGGGGTCCCCGACGAATGCCAACGCAGTGCATTCGGTGGGGAGAGCAGAGGCAATGGTCGCACCTCCCAATTAGCGGAGCGGTTTGGGTATTGCGATCCATTTGCCGAATGCGAGTGCAAAGTTACAAAAAATATTTCACATCCACCACATTTCCCCACAAAAAAATTTATCAATTGTTTTATTAACAGGATTTCAACAACATCAATTGCACGCAAACACCCTTATTTTGTACATCTTACATAGATTATTAACATTTTAATAAAAAGTGGGGCAAAATGGTGGATAAATCCATAACATCAACCAACTTCACCCAAATACTCCACCTTTTCCGCTCATATACACAATCATACACAAGACCATACACAAAAAAAAGCAGCCCGCCAAAAGGCAGGCTGCTTAGCTATCACGATCGATCACCTCGTATTACTTAACGAGCTTCTTCTGACCGTTACGGATCACTACACCCTTGAAGTTCTGATCTTTGATCTCACGACCCAAAACGTCATAGTTCTTATTGTCGAAGATCGCATCAGCCTTGGTATTCTCAATACCCTGACCAACACCTTGATAAACAATGAAGGTTTGAACGGCACCATCAGCGATCACGTTTACAAGAGCCGAACGGCTGGTAACACCATCAGGAAGAGCTTCTGCCTGAAGATATATAATACCTGCACGATATTGTGCATAGTAAGCAGTATCAACTTCTGCTACCTGCAACCAATCCTCTTCAATCTCAAACTCCCAATCTTCGGGGTGAACATTGGCATAGAGTATCGTACCAATAGTATCAGGATCACTATGATATGCATAGCCTCCCTCATTCGGAACATACATAATATTGCTCTCTTCACCACTGATCAGCGTCGGGAAATAAGCGTCGAAAGATACACCAAGGTTCTGACCATATTTACCACCGCCACCACGGCTGGCACGGAAGCTAAACTTGCCATCTTGCTGGTAAACGGTAGTAGCGGTATTCGAATTATAGAAGTCCGAAAAGATACCGAAATCACAACCGGTCTCGTTGAAGTTGGTCAACTGAACATAGAAATCACCATCAATCCAGATCGGAGTCTGAACCAAACTTCCCCACATATCTTCCTCATAGAATTTGGTATGCAATGTACCAAGCCACTCATAACCTGTTCCAGCGCTAACATAGTCTGCGTTAGTCATCACAGCGCTTGCGATAGTATCATCTACATAAATAGTATTACCTTTAATTGGGAAGATATTTACGCGCAATTGAGCACCATCCGGGATGAATTTATTAACAGCATCAGCTTTACCATCGTTGTAAATCGGCCAAAGGATCTGCTCAATCTTCATCAAACCGCGGTTGTCCACGATGATACCAAGCGTATCAGCCGTCACGCTACGGTTGGCGGAATCCAAGTGAACACCCGTTCCATTCAGATACACATCACCGGTCAGACGACCACCGACCCTCCATAAATCATTTCCGTCGGGGTTATCATCATCCGGATCAAGTGCCGGATCTGCCCACATAGCACAAAGAGTCATATTTGCATTTTCGGTTCCGCCACCCATAAACTTACTCGGAACAGCAGAGAATACATATTGAGCATTTGCTGTACTTGCGTACTTTGAGCCCTTTACTTGAAATGTCGTGTCTTTGTAAGATGGCCCCCAATCTTTCGACGGGTTGAAGGTATGATCTGCCACCTCAGGAATATAATAAGTACTACTAATTCCATAGCCGGTAATATATGAGTCAGCGGCTTTTGCAACTGTGTCACCATTCTCCAACCAATCCGCATGTCCATAGGCATTTTGATAAACAACCGAATCCATATACGGGAGAATGAAGAGACCTAATTTATAAGAACCGGTTCCTTCATATATTCCCAGATGGAAAGCTCCGAGAGCATAATACTCGTCAATAAGATCATAAGAAGCATCTTTCTGTTGCTTACGAGCTTCCATAAGAGACTGAATATCCATCAGCTGATAAGACTCAGCTGCTGTCTGCTTCGTCAATTCCAAAGAAGAAACTGCTTTGTTACGAACTTGGACTTTCTCAAATTTAGTCACATCAAAGCCATACGCATTTGCCAAATAAGATACAGCCAATGCACCGATAAGTAAAAACTTTTTCATACTTTTTTTATATTTAAAGTGAAACTTCGGGAGTATTGCTACTCCCATTTATTTTATTTCAAATTACCATTACCGCTCACTACAATCGATGTAGCAGAGGTATTGAGGCTCAAACCTTTCGTCGGATTCAGTTGATCTACAGCAGACAGCGTAAACGTATTCATTACCGTATTGATCAAAGCACCCATTTCCGGGAACTGATTGTACCAAGTTGCTGCCAGATCGCTTGCCGGTTCAAGATAAGTCAGACCTATATTTCCATTCTGAGACTTAAGAGCGATGACATAATCCGTCGTTATATTCTGCTTCGTACCCTGACCATTCTTCTTGTACTCAAATTTGACACGCAATACATACTTACCGATCAGCTCTGTTCCGCTGTACGTAATAGCTACACTGCTCAGTTTAGCCTTGCTATCTTTCGATTGAGCAACAAGCGCCGCTGTGAAAGCAGATGCTGCATCAGCAAACGTACCCGTAGAAGCCGTCAAATCAGCCTTCCAACCTTTGTTGTTCGAGATATAGGTCATAAACAGCGTGCTCAAATCACCCGCGCTGATGGTAGAACCGCCCTCACCGACAAATTTGTCTCCCGACAGCGTGAACAGATGCTCCATCGCTACACCGCGATCCATATACAGCGTGCTGTTGAATGCATAGCAAACGACAAAACCGTCCAGCGTCGGACAAATCGGATAGATAACCGGATCTACCTCCGGAACCGGCTTACCAACCGCCGTCAAGGTAAAGATACCTGACGCTCCATTATGCAGATAATATGCATTACCGCCCTGATACAAGGTCATAATAGCGTCGTTCCCGAAGTATTTCGACAACTGCGAATTACAAGTCTTGAAATAATCGGCAATCTCCATCTTCGGCATCGGACGCAGGATGATATAAGCAGAGTGTTTCTTACCCTTCAGCATAATGCGATTTGCATTAGCTTCCAAGATCAAAAACTCATAGTCGCCCAAGTATCCGTCACCATCTTCCTGCGGATCAGCCCACGCGTGCAATACCTTATTATACGTATCAAACGAGATAATAGGTCCGTAGTCATTACGCAATACCCACGTACTGGAGTCCGTCAACAACTGGTTCTTGGTTGTCAGCGCATTCTGTGCAGTTGCTATTACCTTACCATTGGAAAAGAACTTTACTACTATGTTGTAACCGCGAGACTCACGGTTAGCGAAATAAAGCATCTCCCAAGAATCATGAGCCACAAGCATCTTCTGAGCATTGTCCAACGCCAACTGAGAACGCTCAGCTGCCGACTGATCGAACAGGCTCTTCTCATCACGGTTACAAGCACTAAATAAGCTCACTACCGCTACTGCTATGAATAGATATTTTGCTTTCATCTCTTTTCCTGTTTATCTTATTTATTCAAAAATTCCAAATGCATTACCTTGTCCCAGTCCAGATTCTCTTGACGAGTCTGCACCTCTCTATGAAGCGCCTCTAAATCAATGCCCCATCTATCTTGCAGATAAGTACGGCACATATCCAATTTCAGGTTGATGATGGCAGCGCCATCTTCACCGGCAATCTTTATACTGTTGGACCATTCGGCATCCGATTTAACGATATAGTTAGCAATCGTCTCCACAAAGTCCTCACGCGCCTGACTGCTGGCATAAGGAGTGATAAAACCGAGTTTCAAAGCTTCTGCATTCGTACGATCCTGCCAACGGTTCGGATCGTAATCACCCGGATTGATCAGACTGAACTCAATCGGATAAGCCCGCTGTTGGTGCAGAATATGTGAGAACTCATGGTGCATCGTCTTGAAGATATACTCGTTCATCTGCTCCATATTATCCGTCTCCATTGCATTGATCTTCAGCAGCGTGATCTTGTTTCCTCCCTCCGCGTAACCGAGTTTCTCAGTTCCTTGGGCAGCATTGATCATCGCAGAACCGATCAACTGCAGCATCTTCGGACCATACGTCGGAAGGAACTCCTTACCCACTACCTGATCATATACATCATACCAGAGGTACAACGCAACGTGCGCAACTGTATCCGCCATACCAAGGCTGACAGGCACGATATTGTAACTCGGATCAGTAGAGTTATCGTCCAAACGATAAATAAACTCAACGTTGTACGGCTTGGTAAAATGCTCCAAAAGCCACTCATCAAACGCACGCGTACTCACGTCTGTCTTCTCTACCGGATCCACATAAATCGTATCCGTGAACTGATTGTCCTTACAGGACGCCATTCCTAATGCCACGAGGCATACAAGGAATATATAGTGAACCTTTTTCATACTCGTTTAGTTATTTTCGTCATTTGTATATACTGTGATCCCCGCCTTGCTTTCCGGGAATACGATGGTGCTCAAGTGTCCCTCCTCATTAGGAGCAGCTACGCCCACAGACTCGGAGCTTACGAAATCACCTTTATGAACGCGCGGGTTCGGAGTCATTCCGGCAATCAGCACCTTCTGCGGCAACTGGAATGCACGACGGTCATCGTTCCATACCAGCGTACGGAGCGGATCTGTACCACGCTGGTGAGTAATCTCAATACCGTAGCGCTTCAAGTCAAACCAACGCAGACCGTCATGAATCGTCTCCAAACGACGGAAATGCAATGCGCAATAGATAAACGGCTTCTGATTTGCGCTAATCGTAAACTCAGGACTTAAATCCGTATTATGCAATTCCGGTACATAGTAGCTGGCTGCATTGGAACCATAGAACGAACGGATCTTTGCCGCAGTCAAGTTTACATTTCCGCCTGCTAACGTATCCATACGACCGTTGGAGTTATAGCCCTGAGCCCACATACGCAGGTCATTGGCTGCACCATTGAAATCATTCAAATACGCTTTTGCTTCAGCACGGCAAAGCAAGGTCTCGTTCGTGCAGAACGCACGCGTCACACCATGCAAATAACCGTAACCGTTCACCTTGTCCGTGTACTCGAACAACCAAAGGAACTTAGCGCAGAACGAACCGTGCTCCTGACCATACGTCCACATCGGGAAGCCGGGGAAACTACCTGACCAGCACGGACCCGATGCTTGAGTCGATTGCTCACTGGCGGTTCCATTATGCTGGTAACGGCTATAAGAAGGAATAATCGTATAGGATGCCTGCGACATAGTTGTATTCAGCAAGAGGTTATATTTACCTGCCGGATCAATCCAGTATAACTGTTCTTGCTCCGGATCACCTAAATCACGACCCCATTTAGAATCGTATAGACAAGCCAAAGTTCCTTCATCGCTGGTTCCCAATACCGCGTCAGCATGTTCAACGACCTTGTTCCATTTACGAGTATAGAGGTAGAAACGGGCAGCAAAAGCATGTGCGGCTTTCGTATTGAAATGGTATGCCGGTACGGAATAATAACTATCCTCGATCAGCGGCAAACCTGCCTCCAAGTCACGCTCGATGGCAGCATACGTATCATAGAGCGTACCACGCTCGTATTGCGGTTTCACCTCGGTCTCAGGTTCCGTAGTATATGGAATACCCAATGCCTGCTTGTTGTAATTATCATCTCTCCAGGCCTGACAGAACACATTCGCCAAAATGAAATGGTGGTAAGCACGGCTAAGCAAAGCCTCACCTTTCTCTGCATTCATATTGATGCCCTTAGCCTCCAGCTCCTCAATAGCTTTCAAAGCTTGGTTACAGGTAGCGATTGCGGTATAGCAACCCTCCCATATATACTCGGGAGAATCCTGCCCACCATCGGTTTTAATGGCTTCCCATGCAAAAATCTCATTGTACATCTTATCCAGCGGATTACGATGCTGTACGTGCCCGGCTTTATCAGGTGCATTGTTATCTACCACCTGATCAGACGAGAACTCGCAAAGCGGACCGAAGTTAGCCGGTGTATAAGCGCTGACGAGCAGCAACTGTACTTTTCTTTTGGTATCTATCGTCGCACGCATATCCGGGTTCTTGTCCAGAAAATGGCAACCCGTCATCAACAAAGACACAATCGTCAGCGCCGAGATAACTATAGTATGTTTCGTTTTCATATCTGCTTCGTATTAATCGTTAGAATCCTAATTTAAGCGTCAGCGTGAATTGGCGCGGGTTCGGAGAACTTACACCACCGGCATTATAGAACTCCGGATCACGACCGTTCAATTTCTTATCTGCATATGCTAACCAGAGGTTAGTTGCGGTTACCTTCACGCCAAAGCTCGAAACGGCTTTCTGACCTTCAAACACCTTAGCAGGCAGGTCGTAGCTGACAGACAACTCCTTCAAACGGATGAAATCACCCTTTGCTACACGCTCTGTCGAGTAGTTGTAAGCGGAGTAAGCCCAACTCAAGTCGTTGATCTCTGCGTACTGACGCTTCGTAGCAATTGCCGGAATAGTAGTCGTTGCCTCGTCACCCGGTACAATCCAACGGTTCTTCATCTCCTTCATGTTCGCCGTCATGTCGCTGTACTGGCTGCTATATACGTAGCAAAGCGGATCCAGACGGAGCACATTACCAAAGCTATAGGTAAAGAAGATATTGAGTTTCAAACCTTTCCAAGAGAACGTATTACCGAACGAACCGGTGATGGTCGGATCTACAACACCCTCGTATTTCAGATAATCAATATCCTCATACTCTTGGAAGTTAATCAGATCGTAGTTATCCGGACCGGCGATCAGTGTGCGCTCTTTGTTCATGTAGAACATCGGCAGACCTTCCTCAGTCAGACCGGCAAACGGAATAGAGAACATAGCACCCACCGGATAGTCCTGACGACGTGAGTTGATAGAACCCGAAACGAGCTCATAGATACGCGGACGGGAATCCAGTTTGGTAATCTTATTCTTCGACCATCCGAAGATCCAGTCGGTTGTCCATTTGAAATCACCTGCTTTCACGTTCACGGTAGAGAGGGTGAACTCAACACCTTGCGAACGCATCGTAGCATCGTTGGCATACTTGGTTACTTGGCCTCCGATACCCATCGTCTGAACCAAACCGATCAGGTCGAAGTTATTACGGCGATACCAATCAAACTCCAAGTTAATGCGGTTATCTATGAAACCGAAAGCAACACCGATGTTCAACTCATGTTTCTTCTCATACGTCAACTCCGAGTTCTCCAAGTCGTAGAGCTCGATACCCGTTTCCGATGCATTCGTGCTCGGACGGTACGGACGATAGCTCTGGAAGACTGCCAGCGAGTTCGTTACCCAGAACGGACCACGGTCTGCGGTCAGAGAGTAACTTGCCTTGATGCTGGCGTACGTCCACCATTTATCGAAGGTCTCTGCCCACCAACGCTCCTCATGCGCATTCCATGCTGCAGAAACGTTCCAAGTCGGCAACCAACGTGCGCTACGACTCTTACCTAATTTATTCGTACCCTCGTAACGAATCGTTCCATTGACTGTGTAACGTCCTTTGTACGAATAGGTCGCCATGCCGAAGAAAGCGAGGTTGCGGTAGTACGAGAACTCATTGCTGAAATAAGCAGCATTCTCCTCTTGGCTCTGTTTGAACAATTTGTAATCAGAATAAGGAACACCACCGTTGTTGTACTGATAACCCCAGCCTCGGAACCAAGTGTACTGACGGTCGGTAGAGTTCAACTCTGCACCACCGAACAAACTGATAATATGGTCTCCGTTGCGACCGAGATCCCGGTTGTACTGTACCGTACCACGGAAGTCATACGACATCAGCGAGTACTCGGTCAGGTCATAGATACCGCCCACCGGCAATACCGTTTGCGGCAATGCCAAAGGATCATCCGGATCATCATAGAGGAACGAGTTCGCCTCACGGATCGTGTTATTCTCCGGATCAATACCCGCACGATAAGCACGTGCTTGGTTACTATCATCCATGATATTGTGCTCCTGACGACTCTTCTGGTAACGAATAGCACCCAATGCACTGAACTCAAGACCACGAATCGGCTTGTAGTTCAACTCACCTTGGAACTTCACATCCGTTACCTTGATGTCGATATAGTTCTGCTTCAACTCATCTTTGATATTGAAATCGCAGTAGTTACGACGATAAGTCTCATCAGCCGACATCGAACGCGAAGTGTTCATCGCGTACGAGAACGGGTTGATATCAAACTCACGGCTTACCGCACCGGTGATCGGGTCGGTATTCGAGGAGATAGTTCCCGGAGCTTTCTGTTTACGGTAACTACCCATAAAGTTGATACCAGCTGTCAACTTCTGCTTGCTGTTGGCGGGCAGAAGGTCGAAGTTCGCATTCGCTGTACCGGTGAAACGGGCAATCTGGCTCGATTTATACCATCCCGGATCGTGCATTGCAGAAAGCGATGCATATACGCGGGCACGCTCAGTACCTGCCGAGAAGGAAAGCGAGTGATTGTGCATTACGGTCTGGTTAAAGAGCTCTTTGAACCAATCCGTATTGCGGAACTCAGCCTCACGCAGATAAGCATTCTTAGCTGCGGTAGTGTTATCCAACTGACCGGAAGTGATCAGATCATACATCTTGCCATATACACCGTAGTTCTTTGCGGTCTGCAACGAAGAGTACTCTAACCAACCCTTACGCTCCAACTCCTGATAGATACCCATCTGCTCTTGGGAGTTACAAACGTTATAGTCTCTGTACGAAGGAATCATACGATACGTGATCTCGCTCGTGTACTGCAAACGGGACTTACCTGCCTGACCTTTCTTGGTTGTCACAACGATGACACCGGCCATTGCACGCGCACCATAGATAGAGGTAGCGGAACCGTCCTTCAAGATCTGGAAGCTCTCGATATCCTCCGCGTTGATACCTGCGATCGCACTGGCAATCAGCGTCTTGGCATCTCCTGACGAAAGATCATCAGCGCTCATCTCCACAGCATCCTCCAACACGACACCATCAACAACCCAAAGCGGTTTGGACGCACCATAGATAGAGGTAGCACCACGGACACGGATCTTCGGAGCAGTACCAAACGTACCACTTACGTTCTGCACACTGACACCGGCAGCTTTACCTTCCAGAGAGCGGCTGATATCCGCTACACCGGAGAGCATCGTCTCCTCAGCCTCCAGTTTAGTCGTCGCACCGGTAAACAAACGCTTGTCTTGCTTTACCATACCGGTTACCACCACTTCCTGAATCTGCTGGGACTCGGGCTCCAGCGTCACTTTCATGTTGGGTTTTGCATTAACTGTCACAGTCTTGTAACCCAAATACGAGATAACCAGAACTTTCTTCCCCTCAGGTACTGTCAATTCGAACTGGCCATCAAAGTCTGTCACGGTACCGACAGTCGTGCCTTCAACTACGACGTTAGCACCAATAGCACCATCGCCGTTCTCGTCAAAGACCGTACCCGTTACCTTCATCTGCGCCAGCAAGCTCATCGGCAGCAAGCACATGCAGACCATCAAAAAGTAAATTCGCTTCATTATAAGTTTGTTTGTTAATTATTTTCCCGTTAAACTTATCGCTTTTTCCTCTGCGCACATACGCGTATATGCATATAATAAGGTATACGCATGACGCGCATGGACGAAAAAGTGCGCAAAGATACTGCTTTTTTTTCAAACAGCCAAACTTTTTGCAATAAAAATGCTTTTTTTTCTTATTTTTCTTGAATTTGTTACGTTTGTTTAGCAAAAACGACCAGAATATGTACAAAAAAAGATAATTCTAAGCTTATTCATATGTCAAAATGTAAGTGTAATCCGTACTTAGCAACTCTTTTGCTACCTTTTGGAGTTGCATTGTGCTAATATGTTCTATTTTTTCCATCGTTTCCTGCCAAGACGGCGAGTTACCCCTATAGAGCATAGATTTAGCCATCGCGATGGCGCTATTCTCCTGATTCTGTGCAGAAATAGCCAATTGTCCCCTAAGCTGCGCAAGCGCGTGACGCAACGCACTCTCTGTCAGAGGTGTGTTGCATAATTTGTCCAATTCCTTACATACTAAGCCCTTACTCTGCTCAAAGTCCTCCGGATCGCACGCCCAATAGACGCACCAATAACCGGTGTCACTAAGCGGCGTATAGGTCGATTCTACCGTATAGACAAGTCCCTTACTCTCACGCAAACTCAGATTAAGCCTGCTGTTGAGACTCCCTCCGCCAAGGATATTATTGAGCAAAAACATCGTCAATTGGTTCTCATGTCCAATCTCGTACGCTCGTCCGCCAAGCATCGCATGGATCTGATGCGTGTGTTTTTTGAAACTCATTTTTCGGGGCATTTTCGGTCCGATATCGGTCCAATCTCGATCCGTTGTCGGTCCGTTTTCGAGAGATAACGACGTTGCGAGGCTTCCAAACTCCTTTTCCGCAAGCTTAAAAATCCGTTCCGGTTTGATGTTTCCCTGACAAAAAACCACCATTCTCTCCGGCCTATAATGCTCCTTCATCCATTGCAACGCATAGTCCGGCTTCGAAGAAATATGACGAAGCGTTTTTCTTGTTCCCAATATAGGCATCGCCAAAGGACTGCCTTCAAACACAAGGCTCTCGAAATCATCGTATATAAGTTCAGAAGGGCTGTCGTTATAACTCTCTATCTCATCCAAAATGACCATCCTCTCCTTGTCCGTCTCCTCTTTCTTGAAAGCCGGATGAAGGATCATCTCCGCAATCAGATGCAGCGTCAGTTGCACATGCTCACAGAGGATAGCGGCATAAAATGTCGTTTCCTCTTTGGTCGTATAGGCGTTGATCTCTCCTCCTATACCTTCGATAGCATGAATAATAGCGCGAGCTGAATGATGAGTCGTTCCTTTGAACACGCAATGCTCGATATAATGGGCCATTCCGTTCTCTTCCGGCAGCTCATCGCGCGTACCGGCTCCGACCATCACACCCACATATGCAACGGGTGAAGGCGTCCATCTATGCACAATTTTGACGCCATTTGACAAAATATGATAAAAAGTTTGCGAATTTTCTTGCATAATTCAAAAAAAAGCAGTAATTTTGCAGCCGCTTAAAAAATGTGATGGGTGCTCGCTACGCTCGCACCGCGGCATTGGCGGAATTGGTAGACGCGCCAGACTTAGGATCTGGTTCCGAGAGGAGTGAAAGTTCGAGTCTTTTATGCCGCACAAAAAGCTGTCAGCTGTCAGATAACGGTTGTCAGCTTTTTTCGTTTTCTTTGGCTTCGTTCCAAAGTTCGTCCATCTCCTCAAGGCTCATTTCTTTCAGTTCTTTGCCTTGCTCTTTGGCGCGTTGCTCGATATAATTGAATCGGCGAATGAACTTCAGATTCGTCTGCTCCAACGCATTATCCGGCTTGATCTTATATAACCGCGCAGCATTGATGAGCGCAAACATCAAATCCCCGAATTCCGCTGTCATTTGATCATTGACCGTTTGACCATCAGGACATTTGCGCACTTCCGCCTCAAACTCCGCAATCTCCTCTTTCACCTTCGCCCAGACGTCTTCCCGTTCTCTCCAATCAAAGCCCACATTCGCGACCTTGTCCTGAATACGATACGCTTTTACCAAAGATGGCAAACTATCCGGAATACCGCCCAAGACGGTTTTATTACCACCCTTCTCTTTCAGTTTCACCTGCTCCCAGAGCTTCGACACTTCTTCCGCATTCTGTGCTGCTGCTTCGCCATACACGTGCGGATGACGGAAGACGAGTTTGTCACAAAGCCGGTTGCAGACATCCGCTATATCGAAACGCTCACTCGGCGCATTCGCATCCGGCAGTTCGGAGAAGTTATTCTTATCCTCCGAACCCATCTTGGCATAGAAGACAACATGCAGCAACACATCTCCGAGCTCCTTACTGATCTCGTTCATGTCATGACGGCTGATAGCAGTCGCTAACTCATACGTCTCTTCGATAGTATTCTGACGCAGACTGTCAAAAGTCTGCTTGCGATCCCACGGACATTTCTCCCGCAGGTCGTCCATGATGTCCAACAGCCGCTCAAAGGCTTTCAGTTGCTCCTGTCTCCGGCTCATAATTATGCATAGTTAGATGACCCTTATGATCCAATTTGGCATACGTCCACTGCTTGAAACAGTCGCCTAAGATCACCACGCGGGCACCTGTTTCCAACTGAAGATCCAATTCTATATGACGATGCCCGAAGATATAGTAGTCACGGTGGTTACCTTGTTTCTCTTGATCTTTGGCAAAAAGCACCAATTCTTCTTTATGCTCTCCCTTGTACGGACAAGGGTTTGCCAATTCCTTCAGACGGCTTTTCTTTGCCCAGTTATACCCGAAAGCATTGCCCCATGAAGGAGGCAACATGCGGAACAGGAACTGCATCGTCTCCGAACTGAAGACCTTGCGCAAGAACATGAAATGTTTGATTTTGCTACGCACACGACTCGGGTAATACGTCTCCCAATCGGACGGAAGCAAACCGTCTCCATGAGCGAGGTACAGCGTCTTACCGTACCTGTTAATCGTCACCGGCGTATAACTGATCTCCGCGCCGGTCAGCTTGCTCAAGCCTCCGAACGTCCAAAGATCATGGTTGCCGGTAAACATATGCACATGGATACCTTTCTTGGTCAACTTGCGTATCTCCTTACAGAAAGGATGGAACTGCCGCTTGCTCTTGTCATGGATAAAATACTCCATCCAGAAATCAAACATATCACCGAGCATATAGATAGAAACGGCATCTTTACTCATCTCCTCCAATAGGTCAATGAGTTTTTTCTGATGAGCCCAGCCTCTCTCGATCGCCAAGCTGCCTAAATGTGCGTCTGATAAAAAATAAATCATAACGATTTAACGTTTTGATGCAATCAAAACCTTTTTAAGTATTTAACTGTTTAACGCGAGGTTTTCAAAGAAAACCGAGCTCAAGCTTGGCTTCCTCGGACATCATATCCTTGGTCCATTCAGGTTCAAAGACAATATTCACGTTCACATCCTTGATACCGTCCACGGAACCCACTTTCTGACGGATGTCCTCTACGAGGAAATCACCCGCCGGGCAAGACGGTGCAGTCAGCGTCATCGTGATATCACAAACACCATCGTCCTTGATATCGATACCGTAGATGAGTCCCAAGTCGTAAATATTAACCGGTATCTCAGGATCATAAACGGTCTTGATCATCTTCAGTATTGCTTCTTCTTTTTCTAAAAATTCATTCATAACATCTGTTTGCTGTGTTTCGCCGGATCATTTAAGAGTTCCAGCCGTAAAACGGCTGCAAAGGTACTGCTTTTTTTGCACATATGCAAGTTTTTTCTAAAAATAAGGCAAAAAATCGGTCCATCGTCCAAAAAGCAGTCCAAAATCTGTCTATTTATCGCTAAATCGCCACACCTTAAATGCCCCACCTTATAGACAGAAAAACCGCCCTAAGCGAGCGATTTTTCTGTCTATAACCGACGATCATTCGTCATCGGTCTTACGGTCTTTATGACGGTTTAATTTTCCTCTTCTTCGAGTCCTTCACCAGCCTCGCGTGCAGCCTGCATAGCGGCATACTCCTCTGCGTTATGAACTACGATCTTGGAGAACTCACGCAAACCGGTACCGGCAGGGATGAGGTTACCGCAGATCACGTTCTCTTTCATGCCTTCGAGGTAATCTACGCGACCGCGAACAGCGGCTTCGTTGAGCACCTTAGTCGTCTCTTGGAAGGAAGCGGCGGACATGAACGATTTGGTACCGAGAGCGGCACGGGTAATACCCTGCAGGATCTGACGAGCCGTAGCACACTCTGCATCACGTGCCTGAACGAGTTTCTTATCGCGGCGACGGAGCGAAGAGTTCTCATCGTGGAGACGACGTGCGGTCACGATCTGACCCTCATGGAGCGACTCGGAGTCACCGGCATTGGTAACTACCTTACGACCCCAGATACGGTCGTTCTCCTCCAAGAAGTCGAGTTTGTCAACAATATCGCCTTCCAAGTAACGGGTGTCACCCGGTTCGAGGATCTCTACCTTACGCATCATCTGACGTACGATGATCTCGAAGTGCTTATCGTTGATCTCCACACCCTGCATACGGTAAACCGCTTGTGCCTCGTTGACGATGTAGTCCTGTACGGCTGTCGGTCCCTGAATAGCAAGGATGTCTTCCGGTGTGATAGAACCGTCCGAGAGAGCCACACCTGCACGAACATAGTCACCCTCTTGTACCAAAATCTGTTTGGACAGCGGAATGAGATATGCTTTCTGCTCACCGAGTTTAGAGGTGATGAACAACTCACGGTTACCACGTTTGATCTTACCGAAGGAGATCTCACCATCAATCTCGGCTACAACAGCAGGGTTAGACGGGTTACGAGCCTCAAACAGCTCCGTGATACGCGGCAGACCGGAGGTGATATCACCACCACTGTTGGTAGCACGAGCCATGGAGAACAAGGTATCTCCGATCTTAACGGCTGCACCGTCGGTGAAGATAAGGGATGCTTTCACAGGCAAGTTATAGGTACGGAGGATATTTCCTTCTTTATCTACGATATGAGCCTGCGGCATCTTGGTCTTATCCTTGGTATCGGTAATAGAAACCTCACGCTTACCGGTCTGCTCATCAATCTCCGTCTTAGAGGTTACACCCTCGATGACATCTTCGTATTTGATGAAACCGTCTTGTTCGATTACCAACGGAGTCTTATACGGATCCCATTCGCATACTACCGTACCCTTGTCGTATTTCTCACCCGGAGTAATGAACAGCTTAGCTGCGTACGGGATATCGAAGTTAGAGAGTACAACGCCGGTCTTCTCATCTTTGAGGGTCATAGCGTTCTGACGGCTAACGACGATCACATCTCCGGCAGCCGTTGTGATGGTACGCAGATCTTCGATCTCCACAATACCTTCACGGGTGAGTTCGTATGTACCTTGTGCAGCAGCACCACCTGCCAAACCACCGGAGTGGAAGGTACGGAGGGTCAGCTGAGTACCCGGCTCACCAATAGCCTGTGCTGCGATGACACCGACTGCTTCACCCTTCTGAACCATCTTACGGGATGCAAGGTTACGTCCGTAACACTTAGCACATACACCGTGTTTGGATTCGCAGGTGAGAACTGAACGGATCTCTACCTCTTCAATACCTGCAGCCTCGATAGCTTCGCATTGCGGCTCGCGGATCTCCTCTCCGGCAGCTACGATGAGCTTGCCTTCGTTGTCGAGGATGTCGTGAACCGATACACGACCTAGGATACGGAGAGTCAGAGAAGCGATCGTATGACCATTGGCATCTTTGATAGCGCGTGCGGTCAAACCACGGAGGGTACCACAGTCTTCCTCATTGATGATCACGTCGTGCGATACATCGACCAAACGACGGGTCAGATAACCGGCATCGGCAGTCTTCAAAGCGGTATCGGCAAGACCCTTACGGGCACCGTGGGTAGAGATGAAGTACTCCAACACGGACATTCCCTCTTTGAAGTTTGCGAGGACAGGGTTCTCGATATCGGTACGGGTGTCGGTAGAACCGGCCTTCAACGGCTTACCCATGATACCACGGATACCTGCCAACTGTTTGATCTGCTGTTGGTTACCACGGGCACCGGAATCCATCATCATGTAAACGGAGTTGAAGCCTTGGTCAGCACTCTTCATGTGATCCATCAGAATCGTGGTCATCTCGCTGTCGATCTGCTTCCAAGTATCAACTACCTGACGGTAACGCTGATCATCGGAAACCTCACCTTCGTTATAGAGCTCGGTGATCTGATCCACTATCTCGTTACCCTTGTCAATGAGGGCTTGCTTCTCCTCCGGGATAATAATATCATTGAGGTTGAAGGACAAACCACCACGGAATGCACGGTAGTAACCCAAGTCCTTAATATCGTCGAGGAACTGTGCTGCGCGAGCCACACCACAGGTCTTGATCACCTGCGAGATGATGGACTTAACAGCACCTTTCTTCATGAGCACATTCTGGAATCCGAGCTCTTTCGGTACGTATTGGTTAACGATCACACGACCCGGAGTCGTCTCAACGAGTACACCGTTAATACGCACTTTGACCTTAGCGTGGATATCTACACGACCTTCGTTCAGAGCTACGATAGCCTCCTCTTCCGAGTAGAAAGCGAGACCTTCGCCCTTCACGCCTGCACGTTCCTTAGTAATATAGTACAGACCAAGGATCATATCCTGCGAAGGTACGGTAATCGGGTTTCCGTTTGCGGGGTCAAGGATGTTATGGGATCCCAACATCAGGAGCTGTGCCTCCAAGATAGCCTCATTGCTCAACGGCAAGTGAACAGCCATCTGGTCACCATCGAAGTCGGCGTTAAATCCGGCGCAGGACAGTGGGTGCAACTGAATAGCCTTACCCTCGATCATCTTCGGCTGGAACGCCAAGATACCGTGACGGTGCAGTGTCGGAGCACGGTTCAGCAGAACGGGGTGTCCTTCCATCACGTGCTCAAGGATCTCATAGATAACCGGCTCACGGCGATCGATGATCTTCTTAGCCGACTTAACGGTCTTCACGATACCGCGCTCAATGAGTTTACGGATGATAAACGGTTTATAGAGTTCGGCAGCCATCTCTTTCGGCAGACCGCACTCATGCATCTTCAGCTCCGGACCTACCACGATAACCGAACGAGCGGAGTAGTCCACACGTTTACCGAGCAAGTTCTGACGGAAACGTCCTTGTTTACCCTTGAGCGAGTCAGAGAGAGACTTCAACGGACGGTTAGCCTCGGACTTCATTGCCGTAGTCTTACGGCTGTTATCGAAGAGCGAGTCCACTGCCTCCTGCAACATACGTTTCTCGTTACGCAGGATCACATCCGGAGCCTTGATCTCAACCAGACGTTTGAGACGGTTGTTACGGATGATGACGCGACGATAGAGGTCGTTGAGGTCAGAGGTCGCAAAACGACCACCGTCCAGCGGAACGAGCGGACGAAGCTCCGGAGGAGTCACAGGCAGCGCCTGAAGAATCATCCACTCCGGACGGTTCTTACCGTTCGATGCACGGAATGCCTCTACTACCTGCAGACGTTTGAGTGCCTCTTGACGACGCTGTACAGAGGTCGATTTGTCTGCTGTAGCACGCAGCTCATAGCTGAGTTCATCGAGATTGAGGTTGCAGAGCAGGTCATAGACTGCTTCAGCACCCATCTTAACAATTACCTTGTTCGGATCGGTATCCTCTAACAGGTCATTGCCTTCCGGGATGATTGCCATCACTTGCATATACTGATCTTCATCGAGCAGCATGCAGTTCTCGATAGGCAGACGGTTCTTGTCTGTCTCGTGCTTCTCGCCGATCTCCTGACCTTCGAGAGCTCCGGCACGAACGACGAGGTATTTCTCGTAGTAGATGACCGACTCCAGTTTCTTGGTCGGGATACCGAGCAGAGCTGCCATCTTAGAAGGCAGCGAACGGAGGTACCAGATATGAGCAACGGGTACAACGAGTTTGATGTGACCCATACGCTCACGACGTACTTTCTTCTCGGTTACCTCTACGCCGCAACGCTCGCAGACGATACCTTTATAGCGGATACGTTTGTATTTACCGCAGTGACACTCGTAGTCTTTGGTAGGACCGAAGATACGCTCACAGAACAAACCATCACGTTCGGGTTTGTAGGTACGATAGTTAATCGTTTCCGGTTTGAGTACCTCACCCGAAGAGATCTGCATGATCTCGTCCGGGGAAGCCAGACCGATAGTGATCTTAGTAAAACCGGTTTTCTTATTATTATCTTGTTTAAAAGCCATTTTAGTCCTCCAATCTTATTCCATGTTAATACTGAGTGCAAGACCTTGCAATTCGTGCAGGAGCACGTTAAGCGACTCGGGCAGACCCGGTGTCGGGAAGGGTTCACCTTTGACGATAGCCTCGTAGGTACGTGCACGACCGGTGACATCATCAGACTTGATGGTAAGGATCTCTTGGAGCACATGAGCGGCACCGTGTGCCTCCAGTGCCCAAACCTCCATCTCTCCGAAACGCTGACCACCGAACTGAGCCTTACCTCCAAGAGGTTGCTGGGTAATCAAGCTGTACGGACCGATCGAACGGGCGTGCATCTTATCGTCCACCATGTGACCGAGCTTCATGAAGTAAGTCACACCGACGGTTGCCATCTGGTCGAACGGCTCACCGGTCTCACCATCATAGAGCTGTGTCTTACCGGCACGAGGCAGACCGGCTTTGTCGGTCCACTCATCCAGTTGCTCCATCGTACAACCATCGAAGATCGGAGTCGAGAACTTAACGCCTAATTCAGCGCCGGCCCAGCCGAGTACAGCCTCGAAGATCTGACCGATGTTCATACGGGAAGGCACACCCATCGGGTTGAGGACGATATCTACCGGCGTACCATCTGCGAGGAACGGCATGTCTTCTACACGCACGATCTTCGAAACGATACCTTTGTTACCGTGACGACCTGCCATCTTATCACCTACGCGGATCTTACGCTTCTTACAGATATAGACTTTAGCCATCTGGATGATGCCGTTCGGCAGCTCATCACCGATGGTGAGGTTGAATTTCTCGCGCTTGAGCTGAGCATCCATCTCCTTATATTTAGCAATATAGTTGATGACGCACTGTGCTACGAGTTCGTTCTTATGCTCATCTGCAGTCCAACCTTCGAGGAGCACGGAGAAGAAATCGATCTCGTTCAGACGCTCCTTGCTGAAATGCTGACCCTTAGCGATGAGTTCCGTACCGAGGATATCCTTGACGGAAACAGCCTGACGACCATTGAGCAGGTTATAGAGCTTGTCGATGAGAAGATCACGGAGTTCCTCTGCTTTCTCGCGGAACTTGAGATCCATCTTCTGCAGAGTCTCTTTATCCTCCATCTTCTGCTTGCGGTCTTTGTTCGCACGGCAGTACAGTTTCTTATCGATGATCACACCATCCAGCGACGGAGAAGCTTTCAAAGAAGCATCCTTCACATCACCTGCTTTGTCACCGAAGATCGCCTTGAGCAGTTTCTCTTCCGGAGACGGATCCGTCTCACCCTTCGGAGTGATCTTACCGATCAGGATATCACCCGGTTGGATGTGAGCACCGATACGAATGATACCGTTCTCGTCCAGATCTTTGGTAGCATCCTCAGAGATATTCGGGATATCGGCAGTGAACTCCTCCATACCACGCTTGGTATCACGTACCTCGAGCAGCTGCTCTACTACGTGTACGGAGGTGTACATATCTTCGCGTACAATACGCTCGCTGAGCACGATAGCATCCTCGTAGTTGTAACCTTTCCAAGGGATGTAAGCTACCTTGAGGTTCTTACCAAGCGCCAACTCACCACCTGCAGTTGCATAGCCCTCTGTGAGGATCTGACCTTTCTCTACCTTGTCGCCCTTACGAACGATCGGGTGCAGGTCGATAGTGGTATTCTGGTTCGTTTTCTCGAACTTCGGCATCTTGTACTCTTTGATCGGCGAGTCGAAGCTAACAGCCTCTTCCTCTTCGGTACGCTCGTACTCGATGCGGATGATGTCTGCATCCACGTACGTCACGGTACCCTTACCTTCCGCTACGATCTGCGTACGGCTATCGGTAACCAATTGCTCCTCGATACCGGTACCTACGATCGGTGCTTCGGAAGTCAACAGAGGTACTGCCTGACGCATCATGTTCGATCCCATCAACGCACGGTGTGCATCATCGTGCTCCAAGAACGGAATGAGTGCAGCAGCTACAGAAGCGATCTGACACGGAGCTACGTCCATGAGGTTCACCTCACTCGGAGCTACTACCGGGAACTCGGCACCCAGACGGGTCTTAACCTTGCTGCGGATGAAGCTACCGTCCTCACGGAGCGGTGCGTTACCCTGAGCAACTACCTGATTCTCCTCGTCCTCGGCAGAGAGATAGATCACATCCTCGTTTTTGAGGTTCACCACGCTGTTCTCGACCTTACGGTACGGCGTCTCGATGAATCCGAGGTTGTTGATCTTCGCATAGATACACATGGACGAGATCAGACCGATGTTCGGTCCTTCCGGTGTCTCAATAGGACAGAGACGACCGTAGTGAGTATAGTGTACGTCTCGCACCTCGAAACCTGCACGGTCACGGGACAGGCCACCGGGACCCAGCGCAGACATACGACGCTTGTGCGTGATCTCAGCCAACGGGTTCTGCTGATCCATGAACTGAGACAGCGCGTTCGTTCCGAAATAGCTATTGATGATCGAAGAGATCGACTTCGCATTGATCAGGTCGGTCGGGGTGAAGACCTCGTTGTCGCGAACGTTCATACGCTCACGAACAGTACGAGCCATACGAGCCAGACCGATACCGAACTGGTTGAAGAGCTGCTCACCTACGGTACGAACACGACGGTTGGAGAGGTGGTCGATATCATCTACTTCTGCGTTGCTGTTGATGAGCATGACGAGGTACTTGATGATCTCGATGATGTCCTCTTTGGTCAACACACGGGTGTCGTCAGGAATGGACATATTCAACTTTCGGTTGATACGGTAACGTCCTACCTCACCCAGGTCATAACGTTTCTGAGAGAAGAAGAGGTTCTGGATCATCTCTCGTGCCGTAGCATCATCTGCCGGCTCGGCGTTACGCAACTGACGGTAGATATACAGCACTGCCTCTTTCTCGGTCTTAGCCGGGTCTTTCTGCAGGGTGTTGAAGATGATGGAGAAATCGTTCTCACGCTCCTGATCTTTGTGGAGCAGAACGGATTTCGAACCGGACTCCATGATGATGTCGATTACCTCGGGAGTCAGTTCTTCCTCACGCTCAACGACGATCTGGTTACGCTCGATGGACGATACCTCACCGGTATCCTCATCTACGAAATCCTCGATAGTCGGTTTCATCACGTAACCTGCTAACTTACGACCCATACAAGCCTCCAGCGCCTCACGGTTTACCTTTACCTCTTCGGCAAGGTCGAAGCAGTTGAGGATGTCCTTATCGGACTCAAATCCGATAGCACGGAGAAGAGTTGTTACCGGCAATTTCTTCTTACGGTCGATGTATGCATACATGACCTTGTTGATGTCGGTAGCGAACTCGATCCACGATCCGCGGAAGGGGATGATACGAGCCGAATAGAGCTTGGTACCGTTGGAGTGCATCGATGTTCCGAAGAACACACCCGGTGAACGGTGCAGCTGACTTACTACTACACGCTCAGCACCATTGATGACGAAGGTTCCTTTCGGAGTCATGTAAGGGATAGTACCCAGATACACATCGGAAACGACGGTATCGAAATCCTCGTGATCCGGATCCTCACAACTGAGGCGCAGTTTAGCTTTCAAAGGCACGGAATAGGTCAGACCGCGTTTGATACACTCTTCGATGGTGTAACGAGGACGATCGACGCTGTAGTCCAAGAAAGCCAAAGTAAAACTATTTCGGGTATCCTGAATCGGGAAGTTCTCCGAGAATACCCTAAAGAGTCCCTCTTTACGACGTTGCTCAGGTGTACTATCCATCTGAACAAAATCCTCGAAGGACTTCAACTGAATCTCCAGAAAGTCAGGATACGGCATATGCTTTTGCATACGACTGAAATTGACTCTCTGCTGTTTTTTTGTTGTAGCCATTATTTTAGATGGTTGAAAATTGTTTAACAGAATTAAACTGTTGGTAATGAATAATTTAAATCTAAATCGGCGGGTTTTATATTTAACTTTATTTAATCTTTACCCCTAAATAATTACCAAATATTGCAGTTTATTAATCATTCTGTCCTATTGAGCAGAAAAGGTTTAGACCCACATTTGTGTGTGGATCTAAACCTATTCCACCCTACTTTAGGTGGTTGGTCAGTGGGGTATTACTTGAGTTCTACCTCAGCACCTACCTCTTCGAGAGCTTTCTTCAAAGCCTCTGCAGTAGCT
>JAFXWI010000030.1 GCA_017542915.1 Paludibacteraceae bacterium | reverse complement strand
TTGCGTAGAAGGTACGGGATACCTGTGCACCACCGAACGAACGGTTGTCCAGCAGACCTCCGTATTCGCGTGCGAAAGGAACACCCTGTGCTACACACTGGTCGATGATATTGTTACTTACCTCTGCCAGACGATAGACGTTCGCCTCACGAGCACGGTAGTCACCACCTTTGATAGTATCGTAATAGAGACGATAGACGGAGTCACCGTCGTTCTGGTAGTTCTTAGCCGCGTTGATACCACCCTGTGCAGCAATCGAGTGCGCACGACGCGGAGAATCCTGGATACAGAAGTTGAGGACGTTAAAGCCCATCTCTGCGAGAGAAGCCGCAGCCGAAGCTCCTGCAAGACCGGTACCGATCACAATGACGTCGAGACGACGTTTGTTAGCAGGGTTAACGAGCTTCTGGTGGTTCTTATAGTTTGTCCATTTGAGCTCCAGAGGACCCGCAGGGATCTTCGCCATTTCCGGCGTAATAATCGGCGTAGTAGCCTCTTTGATGGTCTCAGCAGCCTTGTTTACGACTGCTTCCGCTACGTCCAAAGCAGCATCTACTGCCTCGACGGCTACTTTCTTAACTGCTTTCTTAGCAGTTTCGATAATATCTTCTTTCTTAGCCATAAGATCATTTACCATTTAATCATTTACCATTTACCCATTAGCAAAGCATGCCGATTCCCATGCCTAAATAGTAGAGCACAACTACTGCGAAGGGCAGTACTACGAGCGTAGCCACAACAGTGCTGAGGACTTCGATACGTTTCTGCCACTTGAGGTTGTTGAATCCCATAGAAGTCATTGCGGAACCCACACCGTGATTGAGGTGGAGCCAAAGCACTACGAGCCAAAGGAGGTAGAGCACGCAATAGATCTGTCCCCAAACAGGCTCGGTGAAGAGCGACTTCACATAAGCAGCACCGTTCTGCGGATCAAACGCACCGGTCTGAATACCGGTCAACTCAGCAAACTGCATCTTGTACCAGAAATTGTACAGGTGCAAGCAAAGGAAACCGAGGATGATGAGACCCAGGACGAGCATGTTCTCCGACTCCCAAGTAACACCCTGTTTCTTACCCGTTACCGCATAACGGTCGTTACCACGCGCCGCACGGTTCTGAATAGTCAGATACAGACCATAGCAGAAATGTACCAACACCAAGAAGGCAATACCCAACGAACCGATTACTGCGTACCAGTTAGCACCCAAGAAACGGCAGATAGCATTGTAAGCTTCTTCGCTGAATACCAGCGCAAGGTTCATACATCCGTGGAAAAGCAGGAAGAAAACCAACGCTGCTCCACTCAAAGCCATAACGAATTTACGGCCGATAGATGAATCTTTTAACCACATAGATTTTTAATGTTTAATGTTGAATGTTTAATGTTTATTGATTAATTTTTGTTTGCTATAAGCTCTTGATATATTTGTCTGCTTCGATAGCGGCTTTAGCACCGGAACCGGCAGCTACTATCGCCTGACGGAAATAGGGATCCGCACAGTCACCGGCAGCGAAGACTCCGGGGAGGATTTGACATTTGAGATTTGACATTTGACATTTATAGCACTGTGTGCTGTGTCCTTCGGTAATGATGTAGCCTTCGGCATCGCGGGCGATGAAGTCCTTGAACAAGTCGGTATTCGGATGATGACCGATAGCAAGGAAGAAACCATCGATGTCTATATGCTTGAGGGCTTCATCGGGTTCGCCTTTGCGGTAGATGAGGTCTGCTCCCTGCACTTTGCCTTCACCCGTCAGTTGGAGGGTGTTATGCTCAAAGAGCACCTCGATCTTCGGGTTATTGAGCACACGCTGCTGCATGATCTGAGAGGCACGCAGGAAAGGCTTGCGCACGATCATATATACTTTCTCGCAGAGTCCGGCAAGGTAGTTGGCTTCCTCGCACGCGGTATCTCCTCCGCCCACCACAGCAACGGTCTTCTTGCGATAGAAGAAACCGTCACAGGTAGCACACGCACTGACACCACGACCTTTGTAGGTACGTTCGGACTCTATACCAAGGTATTTAGCGGAAGCACCGGTGGCGATGATGACTGCGTCGGCTTCGTACAAGTCTGTGTCTTCGACCCACACTTTGTGTGGGTGACCGGCTTCGCCTGTTAGACTAAACTCCACTTTCGTCACGATGCCGGAGATAAAGGTCGTACCGAAGCGCTCGGCTTGACGACGCATATCATCCATCATCGTGAAGGGTTCAACACCATCGGGATAACCCGGGAAATTCTCCACCTCGGTAGTGGTCGTAAGCTGTCCGCCAAGTTGCGGACCTTCGATGAGTACCGGCGCCAAGTTAGCACGGCTCGCATAAATAGCTGCCGTATAACCTGCCGGTCCGGAACCGATGATAAGACACTTAACTTTCATTAATTTAAAATTAAAAATTAAGAATTAAAAATTATATTCTCAAATCGTTGATATACGTATTCTTATCGGGAGTGATCTCCCATTTCTGCGAGGCAGAAACGAACTTCGGCTCTTTGAGTTTGAGCGTCGTCATTTTTTTGCCCTCTTTCAGTTCAATAGAGAGCGGCATAAGATCCGCCGTGCGCAGTTTGAGCACAAAACGGTTGATGCCGATCGACTGATCTTTCGGGGTCAGCGTAATAAGGGTGTTATCTCCGCTGGCTTTCTCCACGATGTTACACACATCAACGAGTGCTTTTGCGTACAGGAAGGGGTTCGCTTGCAGCAGTTCCTGTTCGTCAGGGTTCGAGAGCGTCAGTTCATCCACATCGGGATTGTACATATACATCGTCTTACCGTCATACGCCGCCTCGATTGCCATCATCGTCAAGCGGAACTTATCGCCCTGCATGATGATCTCACCGAGGAAATTCATCGGCGCATTGACCTCTTCGGCTACCGTGACGGTAAAGGCCGACTGCAAGGTCTTCGTCTCCAAGTTCGTCAGGAAAGACGAAAGGATGGTTAGTATGATTAGCATTAGTTTCATAGCATTTAACTCCTTTTTCCCTCGTAATACTCTCAGTTCGATTCTCTCTCGTTAGTGTCTCGCCAGTCTGATTTGGCTACTTAACGCCCAGTTCTTCCAACAGTTGGTCGAGCTGGCTGAGATCTTGGATGAGGACGTCTCGTCCCTTCGGTCCTTTGTTCGGTCCAACGATACCGGCGGCTTCGAGTTGGTCGGAGAGTTTACCGGCACGGTTATAGCCGATCTCGAACGCACGTTGCAGACGAGAGGTCGAACCCTCCTGTTTGGTAACTACATAGCGTGCTACATCGGCGAACATCGGATCCAGACGTTTCATATCCACAGAGCCCGGTGCCAATGCCTCGCCTTCACCACCTTCGCCTACATATTCAGGTAATTGGTACGGCTCGGTATAACGCTGCTGTTTAGATATATGCTCGACGATAGCATCCACCTCGGGTGTATCCACAAACGCACACTGGATACGTGTGACGGAAGCGTTTCCGGCATAGAGCGAGTCACCGCGTCCGATGAGTTGCTCGGCGCCCTTGGCATCGAGGACAGTACGCGAGTCAATAACAGACTGCGTACGCAAGGCGATACGGGTCGGGATATTCGCTTTGATGACACCGGTGACGATGTTCACCGACGGACGCTGGGTAGCCAAGATCATGTGCATTCCGACCGCACGCGCTTTTTGGGTGATACGCGCAATAGGCGTCTCCACCTGTTTGCCTGCCTGCATGATGAAATCGCCGTACTCGTCGATGATGATGACGATATAAGGCAGATACCGGTGATGCAGGCTGTCCGCCACTAACTTATTCGGGTTGAGACGACGACGAACGAACTTGTCGTTATAGTCCTCCAAGTTACGCACTCCGGCATCCATGAGCAGCTTATAGCGGTTCTCCATCTCGATGACCAGCGAGTTGAGGGTGTTGATGACACGGTCACACTCGGTGATGACAATCTGCTCGGGATCGGTATCCGGCATAGCTGCCAAGTAATGTTTGATAAGCGGTTTATAGGGCGCGAACTCCACCATCTTCGGATCCACCATGACGAGTTTCAACTCGGCAGGGTGTTTCTTATAGAGGAGCGAAGTGATGATCGCATTGATAGCCACGGATTTACCCGTTCCGGTAGCACCGGCAACGAGCAAGTGAGGCGTTTTGGCGAGGTCGAACATAAAGACCTCGTTGGTGATCGTACGTCCGTAAGCGATCGGCAGTTTCATTTTCTGCTCGTCTTGGAAGCGTTTGGACGCGATGACCGAGTGCATAGAGACGGTCTGCGGCTTCTCGTTCGGCACCTCAATACCGATCGTTCCCTTGCCGGGCATAGGTGCGATGATACGAATACCGGTGGCTGAAAGGGACATCATGATATCGTTCTCCAGCGCTTGGATCTTCGCCACACGGATACCGGCTTTCGGTACGATCTCATAGAGCGTGACGGTCGGTCCGACGGTCGCTTTGATGGACTCGATCTCGATGCCGTAGTTCCGAAGCGTAGTGACGATACGCGCACCGTTAGCACGCTGTTCGTCTTCGTTGATCACCGGTGCCGCCTCGTTGTCATACACCTTGAGCAGGTTCAGCGGCGGGAACTTAAAGAACTCCAAGTCCTTACGCGGATCGTACGGACCGAGTTTCTCCAAGAGTTTATCGGGATCTTTGGTATAGAGTTCGTCTTCCTTGACGTCCTGAATCTCCAGCTGGTCATCCTTCTCGTCAGTAGCCTCCTGCTGCGCTTCTTTCTCCATCAGATCGCTCAGCGTACCGTCCATCGGTCCTCCATCATCCGGCAGCGGTTCTTCCTCCGGTGCCTCCGGCTCCTCTTGGATCTGCTCGATGGTGAAGGTCACTTCATTATCCGGGGTCTCCGGCTTCAGTTCTATCTCCGGCTCCGGTTGCGGTTCCTCTTCCGTCACGGGGAGGTCAATGGTGATCTCTGAGCCAGGTTCACTAGATTCACTAGATTCACTAGATTCACTAGATTCACTAGAATCGCTAGAATCGCTAGGAATCCCAGGTTTCCTAGTAAACAAATTTTTGCACCATTCGCCGAAAGCCTTGCAATGATCGACGAAACGCGGGTCGGTCACAATCAGGAAGATCACCAACGCCGCAAAGAGAAGCAATAACGTACCCGTCGTAGCCACATAGCTGGAGAGCCACTCGGCAGCCCATGAGCCGAACTTACCGCCCCAACGGAAGACACCCAGATGAATCATCTGTTGCGCAAAACCAAGCACGATAGCACCCCACAACACCCAGAAAGAGCCGCCGCAGAAGAGTTTGACGGCATGGATATCCTTGAGCACATGCATCAGACGAAGCGCATAGATCGTGATCATGAAGACCAGCAGAATGCTCACAAAACCGAAACTGCCGTCAATCATGAACTGCGCCAAATGGGCACCCGGGAGACCGAGCAGATTGCGCACCGTCTCGCGGTTTGCCAAACGATCCGCATGATCCATCGCCAATACCGATTGATCATACGTGCCGGTAAAAAGGAAACTGATATAGGCGAGCAAGGCGATGACCGCAAAGGTCAAAAGCAGCACGCCGAGGATCATCCGCGTACGGCGATCCTGAATGAATTGCTGAACCGCCTCCCACCAGTTAGTCTTCTCTACGCGGATAGCTCTCTCCGCCGGACGGTCAGCTGCGATAGTTGTATTTTTATTCGATGTTCTTGGCATAAAAACATTTACCATTTGGTCATTTACCATTTGGGTATTTCTACGTACAATACACCAAATAGCGCACAAAATTACTCAAAATATTTGAAAATAAAAAATAGAAACGAAGAAAAAAGCGCTTTTTTACAGAAAATGACACTTTTTATAAAATAAAATGCGCGCGCACTTGCGTATATGAAAAAGTTTTTGTACCTTTGTGCGCTTTTTATGGACGAATTGATCAGACATACAGGAATTGTGACGAGCGTGAGCGATGAGATCGCCCACGTGACGATCGTGCAGACGAGTGCCTGCTCGGCTTGCAAAGCACGTAATATGTGCATGTCTTCCGAGAGTCAGGAGAAGGAGTTGGACGCTATCATGTTAGAGCCGATGCAGCCCGGAGACCAAGTCGAAGTGGAGGTACGTGAGCGGTTAGCATGGAGAGCGGTGTTGTTAGCGTATATACTGCCGTTTTTCGTCATGCTGACGGTGATAGCGGTTTTGGATCTGACCACCACGCTCAGCGAGGCGGTAGTCGGAACTCTCTCGCTCTGCGGCATTGCGCTCTATTACATCGGGCTGAGTGTGTTCAAGCATCGTTTGCAGAAGCAGTTCTCTTTTACCGCAAGGAAAAGGTAAAACGACTTATAAAATAACAAATTATTAATAACAAACATCAAAAATTAAACAACCATCATGAATCTAATTCTGATTTCTATGGGAGTGCTGGGTGTCACGGCGTTAGTAGCAGCTATTCTGCTCTATTTCGTGAGCCAGTTCTTCAAAGTAGAGGAGGATCCGCGCATTGATTTAGTGGCAGCCGTATTACCCGGCGCCAACTGCGGTGGATGCGGATTTGCCGGATGTCGTAACTTCGCAGAAGCGTGCGTCAAGGCCGGTAGTACAGACGGTTTAGCGTGTCCTGTGGGAGGCGATCCTACTATGGACGAGGTAAAGAAGATCCTGAGCCCTGCGGCGGATGAGGCAGCAGATGTCAGCGGACAGCCTGCCGACGGCGAGAAGAAGGGCTTTGACCCGGCTATCGCTGCCAAGATCAAAGCATTGGCTACGCCGAGAGCGGTATTCCCGCTTGCGCTTGGAAGACGTTAAACGAGTTAAAGAGTTAAAATGGTTTTTCTACGAAAAACGTTAATTAGTTAGCTTATGAGAACATTTAAGATAGGCGGAGTTCATCCGCATGACAACAAACAATTCTCTGCTCATCAGCCTATCACAGAGTGCCCACTGCCCAAACAGGCGATTATTCCGCTTGTACAGCATATCGGTGCACCGGCTCAGGCTGTAGTGAATGCAGGAGACAAAGTAAAAGTAGGCGAACTGCTTGCTAAAGCAGGCGGATTCGTGAGTGCGAATATCTGTTCGCCGGTGAGCGGTATTGTCGCTAAGATCGGTGATTGGAAAGATGCGTGGGGTGCTCCGGGACAAGCCATCTTCATTGATGTAGAAGGTGACGAGTGGTTGCCGGAGATCGACCGTACACCGGAGATCATCCGTTCCTGCACCTTGGAGCCGAAGGCTATCATTGACAAAGTGGCTGCAGCCGGTATCGTAGGTCTGGGTGGTGCATGTTTCCCGACCCACGTCAAACTGCTGCCGCCTCCGGGTAAGAAAGCGGAAGTGCTCATCGTCAACGGCGTAGAGTGCGAGCCATACTTAACTTGCGACCATCAGTTGATGTTAGAGCACGGTGAGGAGATCATCGTAGGTATCGAGATCCTCAAGAAAGCGTTAGGTGTTGAGCGTGCTATCATCGGTATTGAGAACAACAAAAAAGATGCGATCGAGCACATGACCAAACTAGCGCAAAGCAAATTAGGTATTGAGGTTATGCCGCTGAAGTTGCGTTATCCGCAGGGTGGTGAGAAACAGCTCATCGACGCATGTATCGGTCGTCAGGTACCGAGCGGTGCACTGCCTATCGAGGTGGGTGCCGTAGTGGACAACGTAGCTACCATCTATGCCGTATATGAGGCAGTACAGAAAAATAAACCGCTCATCAGTCGTGTGATGACCGTAACGGGTAAGAGCGTATCCAAACCGGGTAACTACTCCGTTCGTTTCGGTACGCCGATCGAGCAAGTGATTGCTTTGGCAGGTGGTGTACCTGTTGACACGGGTAAGATCATCGGCGGTGGTCCGATGATGGGTCGCGCGATGGATCATATCGAGGAGATGCCCGCTAACAAACGTCTGAGCGGTCTGCTCTTCCTGCCTGAGGCTGAGAGCATCCGTCCCGAGGAAGACAACTGTATCCGTTGCGGTAAGTGTGTTCAGGCATGTCCGATGGGTCTGGAGCCGTTCTTGCTCCAGCGTTTGAGCCAGTTGGAGATGTGGGAAGAGTGCGAGAAGCACGATGTGATGGATTGTATCGACTGCGGATGCTGCGTCTTTACCTGCCCTGCTCATCGTCGTCTGCTCGACGGCATCCGTCCCGCAAAAGCGAAAGTAGGTGCGATCCTTCGCGAACGTGCCGCTGCTGCGAAAAAGTAAATCTCAAATGTCAAATATAAAATATTAAATAAAATGAAGAATTTTATTGTAGCTCCGGCACCTCATGCGCATAGCGGTGACAGTATCCGCCGGAATATGCTCTTGGTCATTCTCGCATTGCTGCCTGCTTACGTAGTGTCGGTGATTGAGTTTGGCGTTGGAGCGCTCATCACGGCTGCTATCTCGGTATGCGCTTGCGTGCTGACAGAGTGGTGTATCAGCCGTTTCATGCTCAAAGAGCAAAAACAAACGATAGGCGATCTCTCTGCAGTCCTGACGGGTCTGCTCCTCGCCTTCAACCTCCCATCAAGTCTGGATTGGTGGATTGTACTCATCGGTGCAGTTGTAGCTATCGGTGTGGGTAAGATGACGTTCGGCGGTCTGGGTCAGAACCCCTTCAACCCCGCCCTCGTAGGTCGTGTTTTCCTGTTGATCTCGTTCCCTGCACAGATGACCACTTGGCCTGTTGCTAAGGGTTTTGCAACGAGCTATCTGGATGCAGAGACAGGTGCTACCCCGCTCTATTATCTGAAGCACATCGTGAAGACCGGTGACGGCAGTGTGGTAGATCAGTTGCCTGCACTCAAGGATGCTTTTCTTGGTGCCATGGGCGGTTCGCTCGGTGAGGTGTGCGCTTTAGCATTGATCTTGGGTGGTCTGTTCCTTATCTGCACAAAGGTCATCACGTGGCATATTCCGGTATCGATCATCGCTACCGTAGCGCTCTTCGCAGCATGCACCGGTTTGGTAGGCGCACTGCCTGAAGGTATGGACACCTGCCATTACGTAGCGTACGAGTTACTCACCGGTGGTCTGATGCTCGGTGCCTTCTTCATGGCTACCGACTATGTCACCAGCCCAATGAGCGCGTGGGGAAAGATCATCTTCGGTATCGGTATCGGATTCATCGTGATGGTCATCCGTACGTGGGGTAACTACCCTGAAGGTATGTCGTTCGCTATCCTGATCATGAACGCTTGCGTTCCATTGTTGAACAAGATTCGCCCGCAACGTTTCGGCGAGAAGAAAAAATAAGGAGGTTCATTATGGCTAAGTTAGAAAGTACATTCAAAAACATGGTGCTGAGCCTCGTTATCATCTCAATGGTAGCAGCCGGAGCTCTGGCAGGCGTTTACGCTGTCACCGAAGCCACCATCGCTAACCAAGAGGCTCAGAAACAACAGGCCGCTATCCTCGCTGTGCTTCCGGAGGGTTGCTCTATCGCAGAACCCGAGCAGGCTGAGGGGCTGACCATCTACAAAGCCTTCATCAACGACGAATGGGTAGCTACTGCGGTAGAGACCTCAGAAGTCGGTTTCGACGGCCCGCAAGTAATCATGGTGGGCTTAGGCAAAGAAGGCGAAGTGCTCGACTATGTCGTTCTCAAGCAAACAGAGACTCCGGGTCTTGGTGCGCATATCGACCACTGGTTCAAAGATGCTGTCGGCAACCGCTCTATCATCGGTAAGAAAGCCGGCGCACTGGCTGTCAACAAAGATGGCGGAGACGTAGATGCTATCACCGCTGCTACCATCTCCAGCCGCGCATTCCTGAAAGCTGTCAACAAAGCGTACGCAGCTGTTGCTGAAGGGGCTGTTGATGCAGCTTCCGGCGCAAGCCAGCTGCAAGGTGCAGAACCGGCAGCAGAGCAACCCGCTGAAGCAACTGAAGTACAACCCGCAGAAAAGGAGGAATAATTATGAGTAACGCAATGAAAACATTGACCAACGGTATTCTCAAGGAGAATCCTACTTTTGCGTTGGTTCTCGGTATGTGCCCTACGCTGGCTACTACCACCAGTGCCGTTAACGGTATGTCCATGGGCTTGGCTACGCTCTTCGTGCTCGTGTGCTCGAACGTAGTAATCTCGCTCCTCAAGAATCTCATCCCGGATAAAGTACGTATCCCGGCATTCATCGTAGTCATCGCTACCTTCGTGACGATGGTACAACTCGTGATGCAGGCTTACCTGCCGGCTATCTACGATGTGCTGGGTCTCTTCATCCCGCTGATCGTAGTGAACTGTATCGTACTTGGCCGTGCAGAGGCTTTTGCCGCTAAGAACACCGTAGGTCTCTCCGCATTGGACGGACTGGGAATGGGTCTCGGCTTCACACTCTCGCTCACCGTGCTCGGCGTCATCCGCGAGTTCTTAGGTGCAGGTACTGTCTTCGGCTTCCAACTCTATAGCAGCCATTTCGCAGCGCTGATCTTCGTACTCGCTCCGGGTGCGTTCATCTGCCTCGCCTACCTCATGGCGGCTGTCAACAAACTGCAGAAGAAGTAAATGACCAAATTGTAAATGATTAAATTGTAAATAGCTTTATGGTATATTTTCTGATATTCATCTCTGCAATATTTGTTAACAATATTGTATTGAGCCAGTTCTTGGGCATCTGCCCGTTCCTGGGTGTAAGTAAGAAGATTGACACCGCGCTGGGTATGGGTGCCGCCGTTACGTTCGTGCTCACGCTCGCTACGGTTGTTACGTATCTGCTGCAGAAGTTACTCGTCCTCTGGGGCGTTGAGTTCCTCCAGACCATCCTCTTCATCCTCGTCATCGCCGCCCTCGTGCAGATGATCGAGATCATGCTGAAGAAAGTGTCTCCAGCGCTCTATCAGGCATTAGGTGTGTTCCTGCCGCTGATCACCACCAACTGCTGTATTCTCGGTGTGGCTCTTATCGTAGCTGACCAGAACAAGCTCTTGGCTAAACTGCCGCTCGGCGCAGACTACGGCCTGCTCTCCGGTACCGTTTATGCCTTCGCCACAGCAATCGGTTTTGCGCTCGCGCTGATCCTCTTTGCAGGTATCCGTGAGCAACTCGCGTTGGCGAAAGTGCCGGAGGCAATGAAGGGTACTCCTATCGCGCTTCTGACCGCAGGTCTGCTCGCCATGGCTTTCATGGGCTTCAGCGGTGTGGTATAATAGCCATAGGATCCTAGTAAACTAGTATCATAGTCCCATTTACGCATACATGCGCGCGTACCTTAATTAGTACGCGCGTGTGTTGTTTTTATATATCCGCTTAGCTTCTATAGTAGCAATCTCAGTCCGAACGGTATTTATTTTAATAAATAATATACTCTCATTAAGAAAATGCACTATTTTTAGATATGTCGCTTGCGATATTAAATTATTTGTTGTACCTTTGTACTCGATTTCAGTCGCGAGCGACACAAATCATACCTGTATGAAGAAATTATTAGCCATCTTAGCAGTGGGAATGACCGGAGGAGAAATATGAGGGGCTGAAAGCAAAAACTACGGCGAAAATGCTCAAGACCATCAGCAAGACCTACAAGAAGGACTCCGACATCCGTTGGAACTTCACCAAGTTCCTCGTGGACCGCGAGGGCAATGTAGTGGGTCGTTTCGCTCCGACCACCAAACCCGAGGACATAGAGGCGGAAATCTTGAAACTATTATAATTAACTTTTTAAATCAATAAAATTATGAGCAAAGAAGAAGCACTGAAGGGCCTGGCATATCTGGGCGCAGTATGGTTTGGAAACAGTAAACAACATTTCGCTTTCTCGGCGTACGACCGTCTGAACGGTTGGAACAAACTCGCCGACAAATGGAAAGAGGAAGCAGAGGAAGAGTGGGACGAGGCAGAAGAGGTTCTGAACCGTCTGGTAGAGCTTGGCTGCAAGCCGGCTGACCTCCAGGAGGCTATGAAGACCATCGAGTTCCCGTTCTATGACGATCCCAAACAGCAGATTGAGACCGACTACAACGAGAACGCCATCAAGGAGCTCAGCGAACTCGCTAACGCTTTCGCAGATGACTATCCCACCCAGAAACTCATCCAGAAATGGATTGACGGCGAGGTAGAGCACATGGCTTGGGAGAAGCAGTACCTCAACTACATTGACAAGCTGGGTTACGAGAATTTCCTCATTGAAATGATGTAATAGCCCCTTAAAACCAAACAGTTATGGCAAACGCAAAAAAAGTATTCGACTTCTTGGAGAATGCCAAGTCGTTCTATTTGGCTACCGTTGAGGGTGACCAGCCACGTGTACGCGTCTATGGCGCACAGTTACTCTTTGAGGACAAACTGTACCTCATGTCTTTTGCCCGCACGGCCGCTACAGACCAGCTGAAAAACAACTGCAAGGCGGAGTTCTGCGCCTTCAAGGGTCAGACACTCCGTGTGGAGTGCAAACTCGTGGAGGATCCCCGTCCCGAGGTGAAAGAAGCCATGCTGGCGCACATGCCCTCCCTCAAAGCCGCTCTCGGCGACCACGGCGAGAACGCAGTCATGTGGGAGGTTAAGGACGCCACAGCCCGTTTCTACAAACTCATGGAACTGGTAGAAGAACTGAAGTTCTAATTAACAACATCAAACAGCGGCTCTGCCGCCAAACAACATCAAATTATTATGAAAGAGCAAGTTTTAGCTGCCATGCGTGCAGCAGGCAAGCCGGTTTCGGCTGGCGAGGTAACCACCGCACTCGGCGCAGACCGCAAGGAAGTGGACAAAGCGTTTGCAGAACTCAAGAAAGAAGGTGCAATCGTTTCACCGGTGCGTTGCAAGTGGGCTCCGGCTAACTAAGAACCCTGCGCCACAATCGCAGGCAAATGAATTTCTTTGTCGGGGGAAGGGCTCGGCTCTTCCCCCATTTTGTTTAAACATAAAAAATCAACTATTATGGATAAATACATCTGTCCGTGTAAGTACAAGTATGATCCGGAGAAAGGAGACCCGAAACAGAATATCCCTGCCGGTACACCGTTTTAGCAGTTGCCGGATACATGGCGTTGTCCGCGATGCAAACGCAAGAAAGAGAAATTTGTAAAAATAGAGGAATAAGAAACGAACAGCATTATGGAAATCAAAGCAGTTAAATTCCGTAAAGATGGATTCTATACCCAACCTTTCGTTTTCGGAGGGGAAGAGGGACAAGACAAGTTCGACCATAACATCCGCTATCGCGGCAGTCTCCAGAACTACCTGATTGACACCGGCAAGGACGTCATTCTCGTGGACACCGGTTTTCCAAAAGGCTTCCCCGAGGAAGTGCCCACCGAAGAGTCGTTAGGTTTCACGGGCTATGCCTGCGGCGACTATATCGACAACCTCAAAGCGTTGGGTTACCAGCCCGAACAAGTGACCAAGATCCTGCTTACCCACC
>JAFXWI010000029.1 GCA_017542915.1 Paludibacteraceae bacterium | reverse complement strand
GGTTTTTCTTATGGAGTCTTGGCTGCGTCGAGCTGCGAAAGCAAGCTTTCGCTCGACTTGCTCAAGGCTTCATTTCTTTTTGTTAGTTAATTTACTTGTAGCGGAAGGAGATACGTCCTTTCGTGAGATCGTACGGACTCATTTCAACTTTGACGCGGTCACCGGCGAGGATCTTGATGTAATGCATACGCATCTTGCCGGAGATATGCGCGATGATGAGCGGTCCGTTCTCGAGTTGTACGCGGAACATAGCGTTGGACAGTGCCTCAACTACCGTTCCATCTACTTCGATGCTGTCTTGTTTTGCCATAAGCTTAATGGGTTTACTATTTGTTAAACTTAGATGAATCTGTCTCCCAAAACCTGCTGGATGTAGTCAAAGGTGGATAAGATATCGGCTTTACCATTGCGCACGCACACGGATAATTCATAATGTGCGGCGGGTTTGCGGTCGATGGTGCGCGCGGTCCAGCCGTCGTCCTCGATGAGGACATTGCGTCGTCCGAGTGTGATCATCGGCTCAATGGCCAACGTCATACCCGATTTGAGGACGATGCCGTTTCCGCGGCGACCATAGTTACACACATCGGGTTCCTCGTGCATATCGCGTCCGATACCGTGTCCCACGAACTCGCGTACTACGCCGTAGCCAGCACGCTCGCAGTGGTTCTGGATAGCGAACGAGATATCGCCGAGGCGTTTGCCCGTGACAGCCTGCTCAATACCGAGGTAAAGTGCCTCTTTCGTGGTACGAAGGAGTTTCATTACTTCGGGTGAGACCTCCCCCACCGGGAAGGTATACGCGCTGTCCGAGTGCCAGCCGTTGAGTTCGATGGACGAGTCGATGGAGATGATGTCGCCTTCTTTGAGGATGACCTTGTCCGAAGGGATGCCGTGTACCACCACTTCGTTGACCGAAGTACAGAGGGTAGCGGGATACTCTTCGTAACCGAGGCAGGCGGGTCGTCCACCATTGTCCATGATGAACTCGTAGGCAATCTTATCCAGTTGGGCGGTAGTAACACCCGGCTTGATAGCCTTTGCCACTTCGGCATAGGTCTTACCAAGCAGGATGTTGCTTGCCCGCATCAGCTCTACTTCTTCGTCAGTCTTCAGGAAAATCATCTAATGTAAATGCTTTTACGTTGTTTTCGTATTTTTCGTACTTTTCGTATTTTTCGTAAACTACGGAAACTAAGTTTTCTACGAAAACTACGTCGCTGACAAATTAGTAAGCCATAGCACCGGAGCGGCCTTTGATACGCATGCCGGACTCGAAGAATCCGTCATAGTGACGCATCAGGAGGTGGCTCTCAATCTGCTGCAAAGTATCCAATATAACGCCTACCATGATGAGCAGGGACGTACCGCCGAAGAACTGTGCGAAGCCCATCGAAACTCCGAACAGACGTGCAAACGCCGGCAGGATAGCGATGATAGCGAGCAGGATAGAGCCCGGCAACGTGATGCGACTCATGATAGTATCGATATACTCAGCCGTTTTCTTACCCGGTTTCACACCCGGAATGAATCCGTTGTTCAGCTTCAGGTTCTCTGCCATCTGAACCGGATTGATGATGATCGCGGTGTAGAAATAGGTGAAAGCGATGATGAGCAGTGCGAATACGAAGTTGTACCAGAAGCCGTTGTTATCCATGAACGCTTGTACGAAGGCATTGGACTCCGAAGCACGGAAACCTACGATAGCGATAGGGATGAACATGATAGCTTGCGCGAAGATGATCGGCATCACGTTAGCAGCATTGACCTTGAGAGGAATGTACTGACGAACACCGCCATATTGCTTATTACCCTGGATACGTTTAGCGTATTGCACCGGAATACGACGTGTACCCTGCACCAGCATGATTGCGAAAGCAAACACGAGGAGGAGGATAACGACCTCAAGCAGGAACACGATCAGACCACCACCGGCGTCGTTGAGACGGCTGGAGAACTCCTGCACGAATGCACCCGGGAGACGCGCGATGATACCGATCAAGATGATGAAGGAAATACCGTTTCCAACACCGCGGTCGGTGATACGCTCACCCAGCCACATCACGAACATAGAGCCCGCGCAGAGGAGGATGGTCGATGAGATAGTGAACCAGTTGAAACCGATAGCCAACGGCTGACCTGCTTGCGCCATCTGCACGGAGAGGTTAACGAGGTAACTCGGTCCCTGGAAGAGCAGGATGGCAACAGTCAGATAGCGCGTGATCTGGTTCATCTTCTGACGTCCGGACTCGCCTTCTTTCTGCATCTTCTGGAAGTAAGGCACTGCGATAGAGAGCAGTTGGATTACGATCGAAGCAGAGATGTACGGCATAATACCCAGGGCGAAGATCGACGCATTGGAGAAGGCTCCACCGGAGAACATATCCAAGAGCGCCATCAGACCACCTGCTGTCTGGTTATGCAGAGCAGTCAAGGCTGTTGGGTCAATACCCGGGAGAACGACGAACGAACCGAAACGGTAGATGAGCACGAACAAAGCCGTGGTCAGCAGACGATTGCGGAGGTCCTCGATCTTCCAGATATTTTTACATGTTTCAATAAATTTCATCTTAAAACTAAAGTTTTAATCTGGAGTCTTGGCTTCGTCGAGTTGCGAAAGTAAACTTTCACTCGACTTGCACAAGACTTCATATTGTTTACTTAAATTTTCTCGATAGTGCCACCGGCTGCGAGGATAGCCTCTTCAGCTTTCTTGGAGAAAGCGTTAGCCTGCACGGTCAGTTTAGCTTTCAGTTCGCCATTACCCAGGATCTTAACGAGTTGGGTTTTGGAGATGAAACCAGCCTCGTGGAGTTCAACCAAACCGATCTTCTCCAGTTTCT
>JAFXWI010000028.1 GCA_017542915.1 Paludibacteraceae bacterium | reverse complement strand
TTTTAAAGTTAATTATATAGTCTATTAGTCAACTAATTGACCGAGCATGTTGTATGCTTTGCTATCACGGATAATCAGCACTTGACCGTTGCGGAGGATCTTTGTACATTGTACCTTGTCACTTTGTACATCCTCAAAGCCTGTTGCACTCTTGGGTTTGCCGATGACGATACGGGTCGCGTGATAGCCTTGACCACGGATGACGAGACCATGATCTGCGATGTCCTGCGCAATCTCATCGGAAGCGACATAGTAGGCATAGAAACCATTGTGCTGCGAGATAGCGAGGTCCGTCCATGACCACGATTCGCCGGCTTTGTAGGTAAGGGCGAACTGGGCTCCTTCGATAGCATCGGCATAGTAAATCTTAATGCTGTCGTCTTTAGCAAGACCAGCTAACATATCTTGTTGTACATTGTAAGTATCGAGTTCTACTCCTGCATATTCCTCAGGATTCCACGAGATAGCAATATCTCCTGTCCATACATCCGTATCCACATACTCTTTGGTCTCCGGTTGCGGTTCGGGATCATCGCCCGGCTCTTGGTAAGGCAGGAGTTCGAGTTTGGTTACGGTACAGAGTTTACCCTGAATGGTCAGGCCGGAAGCTTTGATATTCGCCACAAGGGCTGCATCAGCGACAGCATACCGATAAGTGCCTGCTGCAGTCAGCGACTCCCAGTTGGTGCCCGGGATAGCAGTCCACGGGTCGTTGGCTGCGATATTGATCTGGCAGTAGGAGTCGGTGAGGTCGGTAATGGTGATAGCGATAGAGTCGTTGAGTGCCAAGTTTTGTAGTTGGGCAGCGTCAATGCCAAAGCCGTCATTTCCCTCTGCACCCAGTACTTGCGTACCTTCCCAGAGTGTTTCTGCAACGCGGTCGGTCGGTTCGGGTTCTTGGTCTTCGGTTACCAATGTGACTTTGCTAATGAGGCTGCTTTCGCCCTGATAGATGTAGATATTCTTTCCCGAGAAAGCTGTAATGTCTTCTTGCGTGAAAGTCAGGTCGAAATGGTCTTCGCCACCGTTGACCCACGGCCACTGGGAGTCGAGGGACGGGATAGTAGTCTCCGACCAATCGGGTGCTCCTTTGTAGCAGATCTTGAAGTTGGCGCCACCTTCGGGCACTGTGAGATAGATACGGAGAATGTCGCCGGCTTTGAAAGAAGCGACGGTCTCGCTGTTGATTTCCACACCATCGGTGTAGGTTGATTCCCAGAGTGTGGTCTCCGCTGCGGAGAGGGAGATGAAAGGTACAAAGGTACAAAGTACCAAGTACAAGGCATAATGGAGATGTTTTTTCATAATAGATAATAATTTAATAATTAATATTTTTTGTCGGATGGAATCCGACCTAATGGACATATTTTTATTGCCATCCCGGGTTGTTGGATGTGATGGCGGAGTTGGTATTGAGTTCCTGCACGGGGAGGGGGAAAAGGAGGTTGCGGGATGTGCGGTTTTTATTAACACCGGAGTCATCCGTACCGCCGAGTGCGTTCATGGCATCGAGGTAGATCCCCCAGCGGATGAGATCCCAGCGTCGGTCTGCCTCGCAAGCAAACTCTTTAGCACGCTCTTCGAGGATAGCGGAACGACGTTTTACTTTAGACGAAAGCGCTTTGCTACCTCCCATAGAAGCGCGTTCGGCATTGGAGCGATCACGTATCTTATTGAGTTGGATGAGAGCATCGCCGGGTTTATCGAGTTCGTTGAGTGCCTCCGCATAGATCAGTATGACATCAGCGAGGCGCAGGAAGGGCCAGTTGGCATCCGCTTGGTCGATAGAGGGATCGGTGACATCGGCATACTTGGTAGTGAAGGCGAGGCATTGGGCATCGGTAGAATAGTAATAGCTCACGCCATCGGCAAAGATACCGGAGGGGTCTTTGACCCAATCCCCTGCGAGGTTTCGTCCGGTAGCCATGATGCTATATTCATCATCGAGCGGATAGAAGAACCCGGAATTGGACTCCTGTTGGGTATAGTTACGCCACCGATGCCGCACCCCTTTGGTGATACGATAGTCATCGTGGTCAAAGAGATCGTACCAATGCCGCGTACAACCGGTCCAACCGCCAGACTGGATGAAGTCCGAGTTAGGCGCGGTGAGGTAGCCCTCATATTGGGTGTGGACAGAGGTCTTATAGGTAGCATCGCCGGAGACGGTATTGACGGAGAAGAGGAACTCGGAGGCGTTACAGTTCGCTTTCGTCCAGAGCATGTCATAAGACGAGAGCTCATGATGCCCGTATGTCCCGTCTAATACCTCCTCTGCCCAATCGGCTGCCTGCTGATAGAGTTGCATAGGATCAAGGGACTCATACCCCGCGACAGCGTTTTTGTAGAACGAGCGTACCTCAAGAGGCGCATAGCGTTTGTTACCGCTGACGGTCGTGTAAGGAGCTCCGGTTCGGACGATGATCTCCGTTCCGGCAGGCATGGCGTACGAGGCTTCGGTAGCATAGACTTTGGCAAGCAGCCCGGCAGCGGAGGCAGCAGAGACATGTCCGGGGCGGTAATCGGGATCGGTATTCTTATAGAGCATACGGGTAGCCGGTTCCAGCAATCCGATGATATGATTGAATACCTCGACGACGGGTTTGCGGGGTTGATTGCGGTCAAAGGTCTCGGTCTCGGGTTGGATAGGCACTTCGCCGTAAGCGCGTACCAAGAGGAAATACGCGAAGGCCTTGTGGAATTGCAGTTCGCCGATGGCATTGTTTTTGGTAGCATCGGAGATATTCTTCATCTCGGAGATATGCCTCTGGGCATTATTGGCGCGTCCGATCAGTCCGTAGCAGCCTTTCCAGAGCGCATCCGTGAGGTCGGGTTCGCCTTGGAAATTTCCGGCTCCGAATGTGCCGAAGAGCCAGTCCGGTCCGCTAATATAGTCGGCATCAAACTCCAACATACGCGGGAAATAGCCCCAACAGAACATATCGTATATCCACTTTGAATAGACGCCTGTCACCCATTGCGCACAAGCTTGTTCGCTATCTCCAAGAACCGTATCGGTGACGAGATCTTTCGGGTCTTCTTTTATCCAAGAGCAGGAAGTAAGACCGCCTGCGAGCAGGCTCAAAGATAAAAGAACGCTAACGCTCAAAGATAAAAGCGGCTTTCGACTTTCGACTTTCGACTTTTGACTATTTTTCATACTCATGTGCAATTAAAAGGTGAAATTAAGAGTGAGTGCATATGAACGGGCAGAAGGATAGGAATAGCTATCCACTCCGGGACAGGAAGCATTGGTACCACCGGCGTTGACGTCCGGTTCAAACCACGAGTATTTGGTAAACGTCCAGACGTTATTGACGGTGAAGTCCACGTGTATTTTCTCTATCCATTTGGCAGGTTTGTACCACTCGTAGGCAAGAGTGATATATTTGATTTTCAGGAACGAGCCATCTTCGACGTATCGGTTGGAGATGAGCCATGTACGGTTGTATCCCGCTGTGGCTTTAGGCCAAAGGGCGCCGTTGGGATTATCTGCCGTCCAACGGTGATTATACGCCTCCTCAGTGATATTACCGATGTTGGACATGGTGATATCGGTGAGGTTATAGTTGAATATATCGTTGCCATATGAACCTTGCAGCATGAACGAGAGGGAGAGCCCTTTCCAACTCAGCCGCGAGGTGAGCGAACCGGTAAAGTCAGGATTCGTGTTTCCGATGATGGTCCGGTCGGCTTCGGTTACCGCACCGTCCCCATTGAGGTCGGCATAGATGATTTCCCCGGTAGCGGGGTCTATACCCTCTTCCTTATACCCATAGAGTGTACCTATTGGGCACCCGTTGCGCTGGAGAAAGACCTGATCGGCTTTCGACCAAAGGGCTGTAGCGTACTGGTCTCCTTTGAGTCCGCCTATACGGTTACGGTTCAGGGAGAGGTTGGCATCGATATGCCATTTCCAGTCATTGAGATCAATGACCTCGGCACCCAAGGAGAACTCAAATCCCTGGTTGATGACATGTCCGGAGTTGACCATCATCTGGCTGAAACCCGAGGAGGAAGGGATGGTCACGTTCTGCAGCAGGTCGCGCGTACGTTTGTAATAATAATCGAAAGTGAGGTTAATCCTGTTATTGAGGAATCCGACATCCAATCCAGCATTGACTTGGTCGGTTGTTTCCCATTTGAGGTCAGGGTTAGTAGGTCCTCTCCAGTCTATCATCGCTTCGCCGGACTCCAAGGTGCCGGTATAGGGATAGTTCGCCGCTTCGAGGACTGTGAGGGTTCGGTAAGCACCTATGGCTTGGTTACCGGTCTGGCCATAGGAGACACGCCATTTCCAATTGGAGAGCACCTCCTGATTCTGCATCCATGACTCATCAATCATGCGCCAAGCGAAAGCGCCTGAGAAGAAAGGCGCCCACTTATGCTTGGCGGCAAAGGAAGAAGATCCGTCCACACGCGCCGAGGCAGTGAAAAGATAGCGCCCCATGAGGGTATAGTTGACGCGCGCCAGATACGATTCGAGAGACTGCACCGTATGACTACTGCGGAGAACAGATCGGTCGAGCGCAAGGGACATATCCGCATCCTTGGTCAGATCATTGGGAAAATTGGTAGCGGTCATACTTTCGCTGCTACCTTCGCCGCGCTCGAAGGTGACACCGAGCACCGCATTGAGGTAGTGGTTGTCGTTGAACTTGTGATCAAAGGTGAGTAAGGTCTCCGCCGTGAGCGATTTCCAGATGTTAGAGGCTTTACCGGCTTTGCCGTTGGTAGGCGATTTGCCTTCCTGTGTATGACGATCATAGTAGGTAGAACGATGACCGTCGTTATATCCCAAACCGAGGTTCTGCCGCAGTTTGAGCCAAGGCCGGATAGTGAATTCCACAAAGGAGGATGAGAACCAAGATATCTGCTTGAGTTGGTCTTTGGCTCCGTTGATATAATTGACGGGATTGGCAGCTAACCAGTTCAGTTCATCCAGTTGTTCCGTCTGCTGATGCGGTCCGTAGGTAGGCGGGAAGATGAGGGAGGATCGGATAATACCGGTATTCTCGGAGTTGGTGCGCTGGAAATCGGTCTTAGCATGCGTAAAATGCTGCGAGGTACCTATCTCCAGCCATTTCGTAATATGCCAAGCGGTATTGATGGAGAGGGTATAGCGTTGGTAACCTGTGTTTTTGATGATACCGCGTTGGTCGGCATAGGAGCCGGAGAAAGCATAGTACCCTTTATCCGTTCCGCCACTAACGGATGCATTATACTCTTGAGACCAACCGAGCCGATAGATCTGATCCTGCCAGTCTGTTCCCGCCACTTCATCCACATTACCGTACTGATCGGTGCGGAGACCGGGGTTGAGAAAGTCCTCCGGTGAGGGATTATACTTACCTTGCGAATAGACATAGCCGGACCCCACATACGGATAGTCCCACTCTCCTCTATACGGATCGCGCTGCGTTCCTCCTTCGTAGGCACGACTATTGGCGGCGGCTTCGTTTTGATAGAGGGCATAATGGTAGGCATCCAGCATCTTCACCTTACGGGCAATCTGTTGGATACCGGCACGGATATTCAGTTCCACCTTGGGTTTCCCTTGCTGTCCTTTCCGGGTAGTGATAATCACCACGCCGTTGGCACCACGAGAGCCATAGATAGCTGTAGCCGATGCGTCTTTGAGCACCTCTATCTTCTCTATATCATTGGGGTTGATCATCGAGAGCGGGTTTTGAGACTGGTTATGCCCGTCATTAGCGCCGGACTGAGGCAAGCCGTTCGGATCCGTACCGAAAGGTACACCATCCACGATATAGAGCGGCTGTGAAGAGGTGGTGAAGGAGTTTGCTCCACGCACGGTGATGCTGACACCACTACCCGGTGCTCCATCGGACTCTTTGACATCCACTCCGGCTATCTTGCCGCTTAAGCTGACGGCGACATCGGTGCCTCCTCCGGCAAGCAGATCTTCGGACTTAATCTGACTAACGGAACCGGAGAGGTCTCGTTTTTTCATCGTACCATAGCCCACCACAACGACTTCATCCATCTCTTGGGTATCTTCCTGAAGGGTGACTTCAATATGATTTTTGCCACGGATGTTTATTACTTGGGTCTTAAAGCCCACCATGGATACTTGCAAAATGAATTTTCCGTCCGGCACTTCAAGGGTAAAATTACCATCAAAGTCAGAGACCGTACCGACCGTTGTGCCAACGACCATTACAGTAGCCCCGATAGCCGATTCATTGGAAGCGCCATCCATCACACGACCGGTGATGGTGGTTTGAGCAAACGTACAAAGAGAAAACATCAATGTACAAAGGGTCAACGTACGATGTACAAAAGATACGTATTTCATGTTATTGAGCAGATAAGATTTCTATTTTAGTTAATGTAAAGCCCACTCCGGTGAGGATCAGTCCGCGCGTTTTGACTCTATCTAACGCTACGGGGTCAAACATATAGACCACATCCGTGCCATCCAAAGGATACCATATGGGCTCGGGTACACCTGTGATCTCCTGCCAATGCGCATCACGGATGGACAGTTGCGCCTTCGTGCCGGCAGACACCGCCGCCTCGTCCAAACGATAGGAGATGACGAGGACATCGTTCTCCGTACATTCCTGAAAAGGAGCCGCATTGACAGAGAGGTTTCCACTCCAATCCGGTGCGAAATATTTCTCTCCGTGGAATAATTCACCTGCGTTCAGGTCATACTCTTTGGGTGCCCGCTGGGCGTTAGTCAGGTCTTCGGACACCTCCCCTACCTGTTTCACTATACCGATGCTGTCCAAGCGGTATCCCTTGCCTCCGATCCGCATAGCCGTTTGGGAACCATAGCCCGCTAATTGCAGTTTGAGTAAGGGGGCACGTGACCATACCGACCAAGTGTAGTTATCGCCTCCTACGGGCACTCCGTCCACAGAGGGATCAAGTGCGTTCCAAGTAAAGTCCATCAGTTTACAGGCTGCTCCTTCCTCCACGGAGCTGATATGTAGCCGTAAACCGTCACCGATATTCAGTTGTTCAAAGCACTTTCCGGCGATCTCAGCACTACTGCTCCAGTCATTTTTCATCTTTACAGGAACTCCCTTCCAAACAATAGTCTCCGCAAAATCGGCAGCATCTGTCAACGTCACACGCAAGATACGATAGTCGTGTCCACCGATGGCTATTCCGTGCGTACGCGCAATCCTTAATATATCGTCACTCAGCGTCATACGGAACGGTCCGGTAATACCGAAATAGCCATATTCATGGGCAACACCCTGCCAATTGGACGGATTTTGGAAAGCTCCTTGCGCCGTGCCTTTGGCTCGGTCGTTATAGACAGTAACGATATCGCCGGACTTGGCGTCCATAAACAGACGCGAGTCAAGCACAATATTATCGCGCCAAGCCTTACCAATGGTCTTCGGACCCAACAGGATCGTCCGTTCGGTAGCGGAAAGCGTACAGACCGCTGCGCAGAATACTATCACCAATAATCTATGACCTTTCATCATTTGCATCATTTGCTTCATTTGCATCATTTCATCAATCTCTTCATCTCTTCGCGGTCAATGACCGTACCGCTATTAAAAGCATCCCTCCACCATGCTTCACCCGCAAACTGGTGCTCTTCCGAGGTGCCGGCATTGTAATTGTAGTCGTACCAAGTCATAAACCAACTCCAACGACTGCCTTCCTTCCATATCTTCGACCAGAGGGACATATCCACTTCATCACCATTACCACATTCCGCAAGGCATATCAGTTTAGTAGGGAAATGCGCTTTCAAATCGTTAAACTCCTTCATCAATGGGTATTGGAGCGCATAATAACTATCACGCCCCACCACGTCCACTACATCATCCCCGGGGTACCAGTCCCAGTCACCCACCTGTGAGTTCCACACCCAGATGAGGTTATTCAGTTTGTGATAGTTGACCATACGGTCGTACATGAACCGCCAGAGGGCCTTGTAAGCTTCCTGTCCTTTGGCACCCCACCAGAACCAAGCCCCGCCACCGGCAAATTCAGTAGAATTACCGGACGCTTCGTGCAATGGACGCCAGATAACCGGTATGCCGCGTTTCTGCATTTTCTTGAGGTAGCCCGCCACTTGGTCGATATCTTTGACCATACGTTTATATTCGGCGGAAGAGGGGTCGCTAATCTTCGATGGGTCAAAGCTCGTCTGTCCGGGTTCGGATCCCGGCGAACAAGTATAGTTGGTGCCGTTGTTCGCCGGTACTTGCCAATGCCACATACATCCCACCACTCCACCGGCGTTATACCAATCCGTGACAGGGGTAAGGTCGCTGTAATCAAGCCAACCTTGCTTGTTCACATCTTTGGAAGCATGGATATTGATGAAGTCAAACACATTAAGCGCGGGATACTTACCCGTCCACGCGTATACATTTTCCGTCTCGCGCGTGTTCCAATCTACATTAGCCACCACTCCGCTCATAGCCCGTTTGCCATACTCCGAACACAAAACACTCCAAAGCCGCTGCGTTTCGACAGTAGCATTGGAGTTACATAAGGTATAGGATACTACCGGAAGAGATTGCCCCTCAGGTGTATTCTGAGCCTTGCAACTCATGCAAGCAAACAGAAGTGAAAAGATAAGGATTTTGTTTCTCATAGCAGTACTTTGCGAAATACGCTGCAAAATTACTGCTATTTTTCGATATATACTGACACTTTTTTAGCAGATTTTACACTATTATCTTTTTCTTAGCATATTTTTCACGAAATTCAGTAGGCGAACAGCCTTTCCGTTTCTTGAAAAGACGATTAAAATTGGTAAGTGTGTTAAAACCGCAGGAGAAACCGATCTGGGATACCGGTTCGTTCGTATCAATCAGTTTGCGGGCAGCGTGACCGAGCCTGATATCCACGATATATTCCGCCAAGGTCTTACCTGTACGCAATTTGAAAAAGCGGGAAAAAGCAGTGGGGGACATACTGACCATAGAACTCAGCTGCTCAAGGCGGATCTCTTCGATATAATGAGTGGAAATATAGTCTTTCACTTTGGCAACACGCCGACTCTCCGTATTGGGCTGCACGCGCGCAAAGGACGAAGAGGATAACTCACGGGCATCATCGAACTTGGATAACTCATATAGAATCTGAAACAGTTCCGTCATCGCATAGAAGCCTTCCTTGATCTGAGACAATTTGACGAGTCGGGGATACACCGTCATAATGGCCGAGAGAGGGAATGAGAGTCCTCTTTCCGCACGGATAAACATCTTCTTGATGGACTGCATCGGATTGGTATCAAAGATCCTTTCCTTGTGAAAATCAATCGTAAACTGAATGGTAATTTCATGAATATCAGTATTTTGGCAAACTCCTTGCCCCCACATATGCTCAAGGTTCGGAGAAGTAATCAGGACCATGTCATAGTCTCCTATAGTCTCCACCGAGTCTCCCACAATACGTTCGCAACCCTTTCCGTGTTCTACAAAATTCATCTCAAAGAGGTAATGCCGATGCAAAGGATAATCATATCCCGCTTTGTGTCTGTCCGCCACAAACATAAAGTCATGTTCCTCCAAGGGAGTTATCTCCTGCAATATCTCAGTATGCTCCATATTGTATGTCCTCCATATTGTATGTCAAAAAAGTGTTACTTATGATAGTTATATATCGTTTTTCGCCGCAAAGGTACTGCTTTTTTTGCACATATGCAAGAAAAAATGATTATTTTTTGAAAATTCATTAAATCCCTATTCGATCACTATTCGAGTGCAATTCGGAGCAATCACACACCTTTCTCGATTCAACTACGATATCGCGCCAAAGGATACCCACAACATACCCAAAGGATACCCCAAGGATACAGACCTTATTTTGGTAAAATGGCGCTTTATACTATATATACTACGTATATATACTTTTTATATCGCCGGAACTTGCACACCAAACTACTACTTCCTTCCAAAAACATACTTTGGACCAACGACTAACGACTAACGACTAACGACCTTTTTACCTCATTTATCCCTCATTTTTAGCTCATTTTTCATTAAAATAGTATCTTTTTCTTTTTTTTCTTGCATATATGCAAAAAAAGTTGTAAATTTGCAGCCGATTTTGACTAACTACGCACAACGAGCATGCAAAAAAGTGAATTTACACCGGAAGAAGAGCAGATGATCCAACGCGAGTTTGAGGCGTTGTTAGACGACTATGCCCATACTCCACACCGTCAGAAAGTGGAGCTTATCACGCACGCGTTCAAATTTGCGAATCAGGCGCACTATGGTGTCCGCCGCTTGAGCGGAGAACCGTATATCATGCACCCCCTTGCTGTCGCGCGCATATGCGTTCGGGAGATCGGATTAGGCAGCACGAGTATATGCTCGGCGTTGCTGCACGATGTGGTGGAGGATACGGATTACACGGTGGAGGATATAGCAGGATTGTTCGGCGATAAGATTGCCCAGATAGTGAGCGGTCTGACGAAGATCAGCGGCGGTGTGTTTGGCGAACAAGCCTCCGAGCAGGCGGAGAACTTCCGCAAACTGCTGCTGACCATCAGCGATGATATACGGGTAGTGCTCGTGAAGATTGCCGATCGGCTACACAACATGCGTACCCTTGGTGCGCAGCCCAAGAACAAGCAATACAAGATCGCCGGAGAGACCCAGTATATCTACGCTCCCTTGGCACATCGTCTGGGTCTGTTCCCCATCAAGACGGAGCTCGAAGACCTCAGTTTCAAATACGAGCACCCCGACACATGGCAGGAGATACACGATAAGTTAGAAGCCGTAAAGGCGCATCAGATGGAGAGCTTTGAGCAGTTTGCCGATCCTATCCGCGAGCGACTGACCAGCATGGGGTACCAATACACCATCAAAGCGCGCATCAAATCCGTCTATTCGGTCTGGAAGAAGATGATGAGGCAGCAATGTGCCTTTGAAGATGTGTACGACCTGTTGGCGGTACGAATCATCTTCACGCCCAACGAGTCGATGAGCGAGAAAGACCAGTGTTGGATGATCTACTCCGCCATCACGGAGTTGTACCGTCCTCACCCCGAGCGTATACGGGATTGGATCTCGACGCCGAAAGCGAACGGCTATGAGGCATTGCACGTGACCGTCATGGGCGGTAACGGAGAATGGATCGAAGTGCAGATACGTACCGACCGCATGAACGAGATAGCCGAACGGGGTTACGCCGCTCACTGGAAATACAAAACAGGCGAATCCGACGACAGCGAGCTCGACAAATGGCTCCGCGAGATCAAAGATATATTAGCGCATCCCGAGAAAGATGCGATGGAGTTCCTTGGTACCTTCAAGCTGAACCTGTTTGCGCAAGAGGTCTTCGTCTTCACCCCGAAGGGCGAGATCAAGACGATGCCTTTAGGCTCCACCGCACTCGATTTTGCGTTCATGCTGCACTCGGAGATAGGCGAACACTGTATAGGCGCGAAAGTCAACCACACGCTTGTGCCCCTATCCTATCATCTCAAGGGCGGCGACCAGATAGAGATCCTCACCTCCAACAGCCAGCATCCGCAGAAAGAATGGTTCGAGATGGTGACAACCGCCAAAGCGCGTAACGGCTTGACCCTCTATTTCCGCCGCGAGGAGAGAAAATACATCAAACACGGAGAGCGGTTAGTGGAAGACGCGATCGGGATGGACAGCGAGCTCTCGGCGAACCACGATATGGCTTTGGCACGGTTATTGAGCTTCTATAACCTGACGCAGCCTTCGCAACTCTACTCCGAGGTCGGACAGGGCGCTATCCGTCTGGATAATATCCACGAGATCGTCTTCCCCAAACGAGGTTGGAGATCGTATATACCGTTCCTTGGAAAGAATGATAAAATGAGCGCGGCTAAGCCGCTCAATGATACGCCTGCGGCGTCTAATGATGAAGCGAAAGATAAGCCTAAGAAGAAAGGTGTGAACGCGGTAGTGCTGAACGATGATGAGTTAGGTAAGAAATTCGTGCTCAGTAATTGCTGCCGACCGATACCCGGAGACGAGGTCTTAGGTTACATGGACGAGAACGGACTGATGCACATCCATAAGATCGACTGTCCGGAGGCGAACCTGCTCAAGACCAGTTACGGAAAGCGCATCTACTCAGCGACATGGAACACCCACCGTTTGCAGTCCTTCGTAGAGACCATCGAACTGAAAGGTATAGATAAGTTTGGCGTGTTCATCCACGTGCTGCAAACCATCACGACGGATTTCCATATTAACATGCGCGCCATCAACATCTCCAGCGAAGATGGTATCTTCAAAGGCACGATGGAGATATACGTCTATGACCGCTCCGAACTCGACGACCTGCTCAAGGCGATCCGTAAGATAGATGACATCAAAGAGGTCAAGCGAGTTTCAATTGAAAATTGATAGTCGAAAGTCAAAAGTCGAAAGTCGAAAGCGTTGGTCGTTGGTCTAACAGCGCAGCGGGCATAAAATTGCACATTTTATAAAACAACAAAAACAAAGCATATGAAAAAGATTTTTAGTACTCTCTGCATGGCTCTGGTTGCAGTAGCCATGATGGCACAGAATCCGGTAATCACCTTCGAGAAAACCGAACATGACTTCGGTAAGATCCACGAAGAGGACGGACGCGTGTCTGTAGTATTCAATTTCAAGAACGAAGGAATGGCTCCGCTCGTACTGAGCAACGTACGTGCGAGCTGCGGATGTACCACCCCGACATGGACCAAAGAGCCGGTAGAGCCCGGTCAGAGCGGTTCCATCACCGTGACCTATAACCCCAACGGACGTCCGGGTCGTTTCCAGAAAACCGTCACCATCACTTCCAATGCCAGCGAGGCTACCAAGAAAGTGTTCATCAAAGGTGAGGTCATCCCGAAGCAGGCTAAACCCGTTAACCGCTATACCATAGCTGTGGGTGCGCTGAGCATGAAGACCAAGACCCTCGATCTCGGCGTCATCAAGAAAGGTGAGACCAAGAACGGCGAACTCGAATACGCTAACCTCACCAAAGAGGAGCACGCTGTTGAACTCGCTACCAACGACGCTGACGCATATCTCATCAGTCAAGCTTCTCTCGCTGCCCCGAAACCCAACGAGATCGGTAAGTTCATCTTCGCTATCGACACCCGTAACACCAAGCTCTACGGACCGGTAGAGGCTTACGCTTACGTCGTAGTGGACGGAAAGAAAGAGATCAGCGAGACCTATAAACTGATCATCAAAGCCGAGATCGTTGAGGACTTCAGCGCCCTCACTCCCGAAGACAAACAGCAGGCTCCGATCATCGAGATCCCGAATGAGATCGACCTCGGTAAAGTAGCTGCAGGCAAGACCCTCAAAACTTCGTTCCCGATCAAGAACACCGGTGTTAAGCCGCTGGAGGTACACCGTGTATATTGTGATGATAGCAACCTCCGTATCAAAACTCCGAAACCCATCAAATCGGGTAAGAAAGGCGCTGTGACGGTAGAGATCAACGCCAAAGAGTTGGAGCCCGGTGCTTACAGCCGTCACCTGCAGATCATCAACAATGACTACGAGCACTCCAAGAAACAAGTAACCGTTTATTGGGTCGTAGAATAATGGACAATGGACAAAGGACAATGGACAATGGACAAAAATGATCCGACCGAAAGTGACAAGTCTTTTGTCCTTTAGCGAAGCGGTCTTTACTCCTTCAGCGAAGCGGTCTAAAATTAACAACTATGGAACATCCGGAGAATAGTGCGGAATATAAAGGACTGACGGTGAATGCAGGCGTTCCAAACCTGCCTTCCGTCAATCCGTATGCCACTTTCCACCGCAAGAAGACAGTACTGACCCCCGAAGAGTATTTCGAGGGCATCCGTCGCGGCGACATGACGATCCTCAGTCAGGCTGTCACACTCGTTGAGAGCAACCTGCTGGCAGATCAGGAGATCGCACAGAAAGTGATTGAGCTCTGTCTGCCTTTTGCAGGCAACTCTATCCGTGTGGGCATCACCGGCGTACCCGGAGCAGGCAAATCGACCTTCATCGAAGCACTCGGCAGCGAGCTCTGCGACCACGGTAAGAAACTGGCGGTACTCGCTATAGACCCCTCCTCCGAACGCAGCAAAGGATCGATCCTCGGCGATAAGACCCGTATGAACGAGCTGTCCGTCAAATCGAACGCGTTCATCCGTCCGAGTCCGTCTGCCGGCTCACTCGGCGGTGTGGCTCGTAAGACACGCGAGACAATCGTCCTTTGCGAAGCAGCAGGGTTCGACACGATCCTCTTGGAGACCGTCGGCGTCGGACAATCCGAGACGGCGGCTCACTCGATGGTCGATTATTTCCTGCTCCTCCAAGTGACCGGAACAGGCGATGAGTTACAGGGTATCAAACGCGGCATCATGGAGATGGCAGACGGTATAGCTATCAACAAATGCGACGGTAATAATATAGAACGTGCGCGCGCCGCGCGTGTGAGCTTCAAGAACGCTCTCATGCTCTTTCCGCCCTCTGAGTCAGGTTGGAGCCCCGAAGCGATCTGCTGCTCCTCTATCGATCATACGGGCGTCATGGAAGTGTGGGAGAACATCGAGAAATACATAGCCTTCACCAAACAGAACGGCTATTTCGACGCCCATCGTACCGAGCAAGCCAAATACTGGATGTACGAGACCATCAACCAAGCCCTCCTTGACGGCTTCTATAAGAACGAAGCCATGGAGCACCGCATCGAAGTAGCGGAACGACAAGTATTGAACAACGAGATAAGCAGTTTCATCGCTGCACATAACTTACTGACTGCATATGGCAGTAGCAAACAAAAATAACAAACGAACCCCGCAGACCACCATCATCAAAGTGGGCGCGAACGAGATGGGCAAACTGCCCCCTCAGGCACAGGAGTTGGAAGACTCCGTGCTCGGTGCGCTCATGATTGAGAAAGATGCGTACGGCTCCGTAGCCGACCTGCTCCGTCCGGAGGTCTTCTACAAAGATCAGAACCGTCTGGTCTATGAAGCGATCCGCGAGCTTGCCAGCAAAGATCAACCCATCGACCTTCTGTCCGTGGGTGAGAAAATGCGTAGCCTCGGTACACTCGAGAAAGCCGGTGGAGCTGTCTATATAGCCGACCTCACCAGACGTGTGGCGTCTGCGGCACACTTACGCTATCATGCGCAGATCATCGCGCAGAAAGCTACCGCTCGTGACCTCATCGCCATGGCGGCACAGATAGAAGAGAAAGGATTTGATGAGACCCAAGATATCGACGAACTCATGCAGGAAGCCGAAGCAGGCATCTTCGAGATCAGCCAACGCTCCCAGAAACGTGACGTCACGCAGATAGACCCGGTCATCGAAGAAGCATTCGCCCGTATGGAGAAAGCTTCCAAGAACGACGGTTCCATCTCCGGTATCCCCTCGGGCTTCCATGCTTTGGATAAGATCACATCAGGTTGGCAGACACCGGACCTCGTCATCATAGCTGCCCGTCCTGCTATGGGTAAGACCGCTTTCGTCCTCTCTATGGCAAAGAACATAGCCGTGGATCGTAAGATTCCGGTAGCTATCTTCTCGCTGGAGATGAGTAACGTACAGTTGGTCAATCGTCTGATCATGAACGTCTGCGAACTCGAAGGCGATAAGATCAAGACCGGTAAGATGACCAAAGAAGACGCTCGTCGTCTCAACACGAAGATCAACATCATGAAAGGTGCGCCGCTCTACTTGGACGACACCCCTTCTCTCTCGATCTTCGAGCTCCGCTCCAAAGCGCGTAAGCTCGTTCGCGAGCACGGCATCCGGCTGATCATCATCGACTACCTGCAGCTCATGAACGCACAGGGTTCGTCCTTCGGCAGCCGTGAGCAGGAGGTCTCGATCATCTCCCGAAGCCTCAAAGCCTTGGCAAAAGAGCTGGATATACCGATCATCGCCCTCTCGCAGCTCAACCGTGGTGTAGAGTCCCGTCAGGGTGTGGAAGGCAAGACGCCGCAGCTCTCTGACCTGCGTGAGTCCGGTGCCATCGAGCAGGATGCCGATATGGTCTGCTTCATCCACCGTCCCGAGTACTACCACCTCTATAACGATGACAAGACCGGTAAAGACCTCCGCGGTTTGGCACAGATCATCGTCGCTAAACACCGTAATGGTGCTACCGACTCCATCTGGCTGCGTTTCCGCGGTAAATACGCGAAGTTCCAGAACGAGGACGAAGCGATCGATGCCGATGAGATGATGCCGATGGCGCAATCCGGAGAGAGTGTCTCCATTCAGTCGAGCATGAACAGCTCCATAGGCGCCGTCTCCTTCGGGCAACAGATGAACTCCGACGGAGCTACCTATAACGGCTTAGGCGAGAACATCGCGCCCGCTTTTTAATTTTTAATTTTGAATTTTTAATTTTTAATTTATATACATGCAAAGAACAGTAATCATAGACGCCTTAAAACGCACCGACTTTGGCGCAGAGATCAATGTGAGAGGATGGGTCCGTAGCCGTCGCGGCAACAAACAAGTATCGTTTATTGCCCTCAATGACGGTTCGACCATCAAGAACATCCAGATCGTCGTCGATCTCGCCAAGTTTGACGAAGAGCGTCTCAAACCCGTAACTACCGGTTCCTGTATCTCCGCTACAGGTATCCTCGTGGAGAGCCAAGGAGCAGGTCAGGCAGTGGAGATCCAGTTAACCGATCTGGAGGTATATGGTACCGCCGATCCCGAGAAATATCCGCTGCAGAAAAAAGGACTGAGCATGGAGTTCCTGCGTACAGTCGCACATCTCCGTCCGCGTACCAACACTTTTGGAGCCGTTTTCCGCATCCGTCATAACATGGCCATGGCGATCCACACCTATTTCCACGAGCACGGCTATTTCTACTTCCACACGCCGCTCATCACGGCTTCCGACTGTGAGGGAGCAGGTCAGATGTTCCAAGTGACGACCAAGAACCTCTATAACCTCAAGAAAACCGACGACGGACAGATCGACTATTCCGATGATTTCTTCGGCAAGATGGCAGCTCTGACCGTCAGCGGACAGCTCGAAGGCGAACTTGGAGCTTTGGCGCTCGGTAAGATCTACACCTTCGGTCCGACCTTCCGTGCCGAGAACAGCAACACTCCGCGTCACTTGGCGGAGTTCTGGATGATCGAACCCGAAGTGGCGTTTATCCAGAAAGACGAACTCATGGACCTCGAAGAGGACTTCATCAAATTCTGCGTTCGTTGGGCGCTCGACCATTGTATGGATGACCTCGAGTTCCTCAACCAGTTCGTGGACAAAGGCCTCATCGCTCGTCTGCAATCGGTAGTAGATACCGAGTTCGTTCGTCTGCCTTATACAGAGGGTATCAACATCCTCCAAGAGGCGATCAAGAACGGCAAGAAATTCGAGTTCCCCTGCAACTGGGGCGATGACTTGGCTTCCGAGCACGAGCGCTTCCTCGTAGAGGAGCATTTCGGCAAACCCGTCATCATGACCGACTATCCGAAGGAAATCAAAGCCTTCTATATGAAGATCAACGAGGACGGAAAGACCGTTCAGGGTACCGACGTACTCTTCCCGCAGATCGGTGAGATCATCGGCGGTTCGGTGCGTGAAGAGTCACTCGACCTGCTCAACGAAGAGATCGAGCGTCGTCATATCCCGATGAAAGATATGTGGTGGTACCTCGATACCCGTCGTTTCGGTTCGGCTCCGCACGCCGGATTCGGACTCGGCTTCGAGCGTCTCATGCTCTTCGTAACCGGAATGCAGAACATCCGTGATGTGATCCCCTTCCCTCGTACTCCGAAAAGCGCTGAGTTCTAAGGAAATCAGGATTACGTAATCACGTAATTACGTTATTACGAAAAACAAAATAAATTTAATACTATAAACAAACAATCGTTATGAGAAACAAACTCTTATCACTGGTGTTTATGCTGACGCTCAGCATCGCTGCGTTGGCACAGACATCGCTCAAGGGTCGTGTGATCGACGAGGCAACTCAGACTCCTATCGTGGGAGCCAAGATCACATTGGCAAACCAGAACATCTCTACAACGACCAACGCTTCCGGTGAGTTCTCACTACTCTACTTGGAGTCGATGGACGAAGAGGTGGTTATTGAAGCAGACGGTTACGTAACCGGTCTGGAGTTGATCAACCTCAAAGCCGATCAGGTGAACGAGCTGGCTGCTATCACCTTGCAGCAGGACATCGTCTCGCAGACGCAGGGAGAGATCCTTCTCAACCTGACCGAAGAGGAGATGAGCGACGATGAAGGACGCTCACAAGCACAATCTTCATCGGCTTCGGCTTCTACCGATGTCTTCAACTCCACCACCTCGTTCGCTTGGTCCACAGCGCGTTACCGCAAACGTGGTTATCAGTCGAACGTTGAGAACTACTACATCGAGGGTCTGCCCTTTAACTCGCAGGAACGCGGTAACTTCAACTACTCCGCTATGGGAGGTCTGAACGATGCAAGCCGCTACAAAGAGGTACTCAACCCCATGGAGGCTACCAACTTCACCTTCGGTGGTATCGGTCAATCGACCAACTACCTCATGGGAGCAAGCCGTTATGCACAGGGTTGGAAAGTCGGAGCTGCCGGTACGAACCGTAACTACAAAGTGCGTCTGAACGCTACGTACGCTTCCGGCGTCATGAAGAACGGATGGGCTGTAGTAGCACAACTCGCGTACCGCTTCTCTCCGTATATCGACAACAAAGGTATCATCGGAGAAGGTATCAAGTACTACTCACTCGGTTACTTCGTTTCCGCAGAGAAGATCTGGGATAGAGCACGCCTCAAACTGATTACTTTTGGTGCTCCCACCGAGCGTGGTCAGAACGCAGCCGTGACGCAGGAGGTGTACGACCTCACCGGTTCGAACAACTACAACCCCTATTGGGGCTACCAGAACGGCAAGGTGCGTAACAGCCGCATCGTCAAGTCCTATGACCCGACCCTCATCGCCGCTTTTGAGTTCAAGATCGACGATGCGCAGAAGATCAAAGCGGCTGTGGGTTACCACTACTCGCTCTACTCCAACTCTGCCCTCAACTTCTACAACGCTCCGGATCCCCGTCCTGACTACTACCGCAACCTGCCTTCCGCTATGTGGGACGGTCAGATCGCGAACCCGAACGAGACTACTTCTGCCGGACAGCTCTTCGACGAGAAAGGTAACCACTATCCGTGGGGTCTGTTCATCGGCGAGGATATGAACGGCAATCCGTTTGCTGCTTCGAATGCTTTTGAAGGAAACGATGGTAACCTCATCGGTCCGTCTATCAATAAGGAGCAATACAACCATCTCGTAGATCTCTGGAAAGCGCGTGATAACAACACCACCCAGATCAATTGGGATAATATCTATGCGGCTAACTACGCCAACAACCACACGAACCCCAATGGAGCTGCTCGTTATTTCTTGGAGCGTCGTCATAACGACCTGCAAGAGGCATCCGCTTCTTTCAACTACGTGAACACCAAATACGACCATCTCAAGATGACCTTGGGCGTAGAGGGTAAGTTCTCACAAGGTATCCACTACAAGACCATCGATGACCTGCTCGGCGCTAAACAGTGGATCGACATCGACGCCTTCGCAGAGCGTGACCTCAAAGAGATGGCTTCCAACGGTGGCTTCACACAGGAAGAGATTGATCTTGTTCGCAAAAACGAGGTTCGCGAAGGTTACGACGAGTTCATTACGAACAAAAAACGCCATTTCGGTTACGATTACCAAATGAACTTGGGCTATATGAAGGCTTGGTTCCAGAACGAATGGAATTTCAACGAAGTGGATCTCTACTATGCGCTGGCTCTCAACTACTCCGCTATGCAACGAACCACCAACATGTTCAATGGTCGTGCATGGTATCTCACTACTCTCGCTATGAGAACAGATGAGGAAAAAGGCACCGATAACCATTGGAAATACATGGGACACGATGCGTTTAACAAACTCTCCAATGGTAAGTCAGTAAAAGCCGGTAATATGTTATACGGCGAAGAACACCATTTCCTCGATCCCGCCTTCAAACTCGGTGTGACCTATAAGATCAATGGTCGTAACCGTATCAAAGTAAACGCATTGGCTGAGACCCGTGCTCCGTACGCACGCGATGCCTATATCTCGCAACGTATACACGACCGCGTGGTAGAGAATATCTACAAGCACGACAAGGCAAAGAACCTCAAAGACTTCTTCGCAGCATCCGAGAAAGTCGTTTCTGCGGATCTCACGTACGAGTTCAACTATCCGATCGTTCGTGGTCGTATCACCGGATTCTTTACGCAGTCTTGGAACGGAACCGAGCTCAACGGTTACTACGACGATGATGCTCGTACGTTCGTCAATCAGGCGATCACAGGCATCGACAAACGTTATTTCGGCGGTGAGGCTGCTGTATCTGTCAAGATGGGTACGTACTTCACCTTGACCGGTGTGGCTTCTGTCGGCGACTATCGTTATACCAGCAACCCGACAGCCGTTACCTCGGCTGAGAACGGAATGCCGTTGGCGGAAGATATGACCCTTGTATCCGCCGCTAACCCGAAAGGTCTGGTCTTAGAGACTACCGATAAGGTGCTCCTCAAG
>JAFXWI010000027.1 GCA_017542915.1 Paludibacteraceae bacterium | reverse complement strand
TTGTAGTACCTTTGCAACGGAATTGAGAATTAACAATGAGAATAGATATTATCACATGTTGTCCGGAGTTGCTGGAATCACCGTTGAACCACTCCATCATACAGCGAGCAAAGACGAAGGGTCTTTGTGAGATATACGTGCATAATCTGCGAGATTGGACGTTGGACAAACACCGCAAGGTGGATGACTACGCCTTTGGTTTCGGAGCAGGAATGGTGCTTCAGGTAGAGCCTATTGACCGTCTGATCACGCATCTGAAATCCGAAAGGGAGTACGACGAGATCATCTTCACGGCACCGGACGGAGAGCGTTTTGACCAGAAAGCTGCCAACAGCCTCTCGCTCAAGGAGAACATCATCATCCTTTGCGGACACTACAAAGGTGTGGACCAACGCGTGCGCGATCATCTTATTACGCGCGAGTATAGCATCGGGGATTTTGTGCTGACGGGCGGTGAGATGCCTGCGGCGATGATGACGGATGCGATAGTACGTCTCTTGCCGGGCGCATTAGGCGATGTAGAGAGCGCTTTGAACGATTCGTTTCAAGACGGACTGTTAGAAGCAGGTGTATATACCCGTCCGGCAGAGTACAAAGGCTGGAAAGTGCCGGAGATACTACTGAGCGGTCATCAGGCAAAAATAGAAGAATGGCAATACGAGCAGTCGTTGGCGCACACCAAAGAAAGAAGACCGGATCTACTGGAAAATTAAAAATTAAGAATTAAAAATTAAACTTAGGTTTGATAGGTTTTTACCTAAACGACCACAGGAATACATAATTTTCAAAGAGTTACATAAAATAATGTATTTTAGAAATGATTCTTGGATTTTGCTAACTACACATTACAAAAACATGTTTTATAACATTTTTTTTGAAAAATATTTGGTCATATCGTGAAAAAGCAGTACTTTTGCACTGTGTTTTTCATGGTATTAGATTTAAGGTTAAGTAAAAAGATTGGGTTGTCGGGAGACAACCTTCTTTGTTTTATATAGGTTTGGGAGATTTCTTATACAACTTCTGAATAAAATTTTCGCCAAAAAACTATCATATGAAAGAAAAAATGAATTTTTCGGTGGATTTATTTGCATATATCAAAAAAAAGTAGTACCTTTGCATGCTGAATTGAGAAATTCAACCAAAAAGCGTACTAAGCCATACATGATTGTCTGGAACTTCGACCTTTCAGCAGATCATAAAATCACTCAGTAGGTTTATGCACGCTCACGAATGCAGCGTGAGTTTTCAGTGCGTTAAATTTGAGTGATAGGTAGTCGAAGCCCTCAGACAATCAAATGGTGCGAACGAAAGTTCACGCTTTTTTGCGCACTATATAAAAAGATATTTATCGGAAGATATATAAAACCTATCGCATCTGAGCGATAGTATGCCTGTAGAGGTTTTTTCATGTAATTGTAAGTATTTGGGGTCCCGCCGTACGTGAGTATAGCGGGATTTTTTATAAATATGCAGTAAAAATTCATTATTTTTTGCATATATGCAAAGTTTTTCGTATCTTTGCGCAAATTTTAGAATATGAGACTTGTTTTTGCATCCAATAATGCGCATAAATTAGAAGAAGTGCGCGCGATTATGCCAAGTGGCATCGAGGTTCTCAGTCTCCGCGAGATCGGTTTTGAGCAGGAGATTGAGGAGAACGGCGCGACCCTTGAGGAGAACAGCCGAATCAAGGCAGAGACTGTGTGGGAATATGTAAAAGAGACAATGGACAATGGACAAAGGACAATGGACATAGATGGTGTGTTTGCCGATGACACGGGTCTGGAGATCGATGCGCTGGACGGTCGTCCGGGAGTCTATACCGCAAGATGGTATTTGGACAATGGACATGGGACAAAGGATTTGGGTGAGAAAGAGATTTTTGCGGCTAATAGAGCGAAAGCCTTACGCGAATTAGCGGGCAAAACGAACCGAGGCGCACAATTCAAGACCGTCGTGACGCTGATTTTGAAGAAGTCAGAGGACGGATTACAGCATTCAGACCTTCAGGTTAAAGGGGTTGTCCGTGGGCAGATTGCCACAGAGGAACGAGGTCAAGGCGGTTTTGGATATGACCCATTGTTTATCCCCGAAGGGTACGAGCACACGTTTGCCGAGTTGCCCATCGAAGTTAAGAACAGCATCAGTCACCGTGCCCGCGCTATGGAAGCGCTGGTACAAACACTACATGAGATAGCATGAGAACAAATCGAATTATATTCACCGCACTGCTGGCTTGGTTGATGATCAGCAACAGTGCAGCAGAGAAATGGATCTCCCATTTCGCATACAATAACGTGACACAGATAGCTATGTCACAAGACCGTGTTTATGCTATTTCGGACGGCAGTCTGTATAGCGTGGACAAGATGAGTGAACAGTTGAAACTCTATAACCGTCAGTCCGGTCTGCATGGAACGGATATCACCTGTATCGGTTACGATGCGGAAGGCGAACAACTGATCATCGGTTACGGAACCGGTAAGATCGACGTCCTCAGTTCGGACGGCGTACGGTATATCGGCGAGTTGTACGACAAGGATATGACGCAGCGCAAGACGATACATAACATCACTTTCGCCGGTCATATAGCCTATCTCTCTACCCACTACGGCGTACAGACCTTAGATCTGAGAGCGCATAAGTTAGTGGACAGCTACTGGCTTCGTCCGGGAGGCGAGGAGACGGCTGTGGAAGATGTGCTGCTGACGCAGGATAGTATCTACGCGTTTACAGAGGACAGTCTGTTCTGCGCTTCGCTGAGGGACAATATCGTTGATTATACCTATTGGAAACGTGAACGCCGAACCGATCGTATCACTCCGGATCCCTTCAAGGGCAAGTATTATCAAGACGGAGGCGCTAACTGGTATGCAGGCGGTGCAGAAGGTATCGTGCGTATCACAGCAACTGAGCGTAACGCCTATAAGCCGCAAGGACCATTAGTGAACACGCCTTACCGTCTGAATGCTAAGAACGGCACAGTATGGGTAGTTCCCGGAGGACGATGGTCTGCACAAAGCTACAATCCCGGTATCGTTATGCGGTATGACGGCGAACAATGGACGAATATCCCCACCGATGCTATTCAGAGTCAAACCGGTCAACCCACGTTGGATTTCATGAATACAGCAGTTGACCCGCAGGATATAAACCATTATTTTGTCACAAGTTACGGAACCGGTTTGTACGAGTTTCGCAACGACAGTTTGGTCAATCATCACATAGCAGGCAACGGTAACACCTTAGTGGCAGTCATTCCCAATGCGCCGGATACGTACACGCGTCTGGACTATGCGACATACGATGCTGATAACCACCTCTGGATGATGGATGCTGCGCTCTCGTCTCAGCTGCAATGTCTTGACGCAGAGGGCAATTGGCATGCTGTGACCGTGTTCAACGAGGGTTCACCGCTGCAGTTTCACACGCCCGGCGGCTTGATTATTGATCATCGCAATCCGAACTACAAATGGATGAGTACTGCGCGGTACAACACGTTCCTTTGCCTGCTCAATGACGGCGGTACACGATGGGATAACTCCGACGACCAGACGACAGTACGCAGCCGTTGGATAGACCAGAACGGCAAGACCTTCGCACCCGAGAAGATCACCGACATGATCCAAGACAGCGAAGGACGCATCTGGTTAGCTACCGATTTAGGAGCCGCCTATGTGGACACCACGACAGATTTCACACAATCGGATCTGATCATCCGTCCCGAGCTCATGGACGAGAACGGCGAATATCCTCTTAGTGAGCAAACCGTCTCCGTGTTCTGTCAAGACCGAGAGGGCAATATATGGATAGGTACGAACCTCTCCGGCGTGTATGTGGTCAATCCATCCGCTACGGCAATTATCGCCCACTACTCGATGGATAACTCGACCATGCCGTCCAATGCTATCCTTTCGTTGGCTTATGACGGAATAGGATCTGTCTATGTGGGAACAGGTGGCGGTTTATGTCAATACGATCCGGATGGTATCCCGGAGAGCAGCGACCGTACGAGAGACCGAGACGGTTACCGCTTAGGGTCTCTGATGCAATGGAAACTCCATTACTCCTATCGTAATCCGCAAGAGATAGCACCCTCCTCTACCCGCATCTATGCGTTAGCAAACGGTTCGCTATTCTATGTAGATCGTTCGGATGAGCAGATCGGCTATATGACGAAAGCAAACGGTCTGAACGGTAGTACGATAGCGCATATCGCTTATGACGCGCACTCTCGTCAACTCGTCATCGCCTATGAAGACGGGCGTATTGACCTGTTGGACGACTACGGCAACATCCGTCAGATGCCGGATCTGATGATGAAAGCGTCGTCTATCGCTCCCAGCATCAACTGCTTAGCTATCGGTTCGAAGTGCGTCTATGCCGGTACGAGTTTCGGTATCATCGCCATCAATGCCCGCAAGGCGGAGATCAGCGATACCTATTATATCGAAAACAACGCCGCATCCGTAGACATACAGCAAATCATGGAGATAGGCGATAGTGTGTATGCTTTCTCACGCGACAGTATGCGTATGTACAAGGCTTCGATACAAGACAACTTAGTGGACTACAGTTTCTGGCATAAGAGCCAGCTTCCGGCAAGCAAACTGACACAAGCCTGCGCATTCAACGACAAACCGCATGTGCTGCTGGGCAAAGCGCTCTATTGCTATGATCAGGGTACATGGCAGAGCAAGACGGACACTATCGTTCTCTGGATGCACGCGTCGGACGGCAAACTGATGGCATACATAGATGGACAGGGACTGTACGCTATCGAGAACGACTACCAAATGACCGGACTCAGTAATAGCTACAGCCTCAACGATGCCGTTTATACCCGTGGCGAATACTGGGCAGCGGAGACGAACAAAGGACTGATTCGTTTCAGCACCAAGGGCGATGATTTCTTCTATCCCGATGGTCCGAACAGCAACTTCGGTTATTTTGTCCGCGCTGCCCATGAGCGTATTTACTCCACTATCGGTGGCCGTTGGGCAAGTAGCTACGGACGTCCTGCTCAATGTAATATCTACGACGGAAAGAGCTGGTTCAGTATTGACAATTCGGACATTATAGAGCCTTTGAGCAAGTGGATTATTGATCCTGTCAGCATCGCTATCGACCCGCAAGATGCAGCTCATTTCTATGTGGCTACGTATGGCTCAGGAGTCATAGAGTTTGTCGGCAACAAAGCTACCAAGATACATACATATAACAACAGCACGCTCAAACCGGTGGTAGAAGACGGCTCACTCAATCCTGATTTCTTTACCCGAACGGACGGTGCAATGATGGATGCGAGCGGTAACTTATGGGTGCTGAACGCTACCGAAGCCGGTTCGCCTGTACATGTGATGACACCGAATCATGTATGGAAAGCACTCTCTCTACGAGAGAGCGGTAAGAAACTGGTACTCACTACTCCGACCGGTATATGGACCGATGAACGCGACAGCCGTTACAAATGGTTCATAGACCAGCGCTACACCCCGGGACTGATCCTGATGGACGATGGAGGAACACCCACTATTAATAGTGACGACCGCTGCGTCAAGCGCTCCTCGTTTATGGATCAGAACGGCAAGATCATCTCACCCGATGCTCTCTACAGTTTCGCGCAAGACCACAACAACCGTATATGGATAGGTACCAAGAGCGGTATCTTCAATATCCTGCCGGAGACAAATTTCTTCACCTCGAATGCCGTCTATCGTATCATCATTCCGAGAAACGACGGAACGGGTCTGGGTGACTACTTGTTAGGCGACGAGCAGATCAACTGTATGGCTGTGGACGGTGGTAACCGCATGTGGATCGGTACCGCTACATCCGGTGTCTATGTCATCGAAGATGACACCATCACAGCAGCGCATTTCACGGAAGACAACTCCATGCTGCCGTCCAATAACATCCTCTCCATCGCTATCATTCCAGAGACCGGAAACGTGTTTGTCGGAACGGATAAAGGTATTGCTTCGTATCTGAGCGATGCCAGCGAACCGAACGAGAACATGAAGAACGCCTATGCGTTCCCTAATCCCGTCAAGCCCGACTACGGCGGCATGATCTCCATCACAGGACTGATGGATAATTCGGAG
>JAFXWI010000026.1 GCA_017542915.1 Paludibacteraceae bacterium | reverse complement strand
GCCAACAAGATGATGACATTCGCCAGACACTGCTCAGCGACCACTTCATTCGCGCCGTTGATACCTTCGATGAGGGCAAAGAGGGCTTGTTCGTTGAATGCCTCACGTATATTCTTCGCCAAGGAAGCGACTGCCAACAAAGCGACTGCTGAGTAGTTCGAGTCGTTATTGACCTCCCGAAACCATTTCCAATCCTCTTCGGTGAAACGCGGACAATAGGAAAAATACTGCAAGATAGACTGATGGCTCTGTTTGTTGAAACCATGCATCTCGGGCGCAATGCCCCGTTTGAGACGTATATCAAGGTAAACGGCATCGGTCAAGCGATACGTGTCTCCGGTGAGACCGTCCAAGATCTCATCGCCTTTGGGATCATCGGAGGTCAGCCATTCGGTAAAAAGTTTGTTATACTGCTCCTCGATGTCACTATACGCCTGTTCGTAAGGGTTATTCTCCCCTAACTCATTCATCCACGCACGTAAGATGATGAGCGCATGATCAATCATACGCTCACCCAAAGCACGCTCAATCGTTATTATTTGATCCGTTAAAGTTTGCGCCATTAGATCTCTTCTTTGATCAAGTAGTCGTTACGTGAGGGCGAATTGCGGATAACCAGCTCTGCCAAGAATCCTGCGAGGAAGAGCATGCAACCGAGGATCATCATCAGTATAGCTATGTGGAAATATGGATTGACACCTACCAACATGGCGGGTACACCGTTAGAGAGGGCATAGAGCTTCATGCTGCCCACGATGATAACTGCCACAAAACCGATGAAGAACATCAGACTGCCCACCAAACCGAAGAAATGCATCGGTTGTTTGCCGAACTTATTGAGGAACCACAAGGTCATCAGATCCAGATAGCCGTTGACGAAGCGGTTGAGACCGAACTTACTGGTACCGAACTCACGTTTGCGATGCTGTACCACTTTCTCGCCGATCTTGGTGAAACCGGCATTCTTCGCCAAGTACGGGATATACCGGTGCATCTCAGAGAAGACCTCGATATTCTTCACCACCTCCTTGCGGTACGCTTTCAAACCGCAGTTCATATCGTGCAAGGGAATACCGGTAACACGACGTGCGGTAGCGTTGAAGAGTTTGGAAGGCAGGTTCTTGGTCAGTTTGTTATCAAAACGTTTCTGCTTCCAACCGCTCACCAGATCAAATCCGTCTTCGGTGATCATCCGATAGAGCTCGGGGATCTCGTCGGGACTATCCTGCAGGTCAGCATCCATGGTGATAACCACATCGCCCTGCGCTGCCTTGAAACCGCAGTACAGCGCCGCACTCTTACCATAGTTGCGACGGAAACAAATCCCCCGCACAATGCCTTCTTTTAATTTTTCATTTTTAATTTTTAAGTCCTCTATGACATCCCATGAATCGTCGGTAGAACCGTCGTTCACAAAAATAACCTCGTAGGAAAACTTATTTTCCTTCATAACGCGTGCAATCCACTCATATAGTTTCGGCAGCGATTCCGCCTCATTAAAAAGAGGCACTATAATTGAAATATCCATATTCTTAACCAAAGTACTATTGTTTCTAAAAACCTTTGCGGCTGCAAAGGTACTACAAAAAAATGACATACGCAAATGAAAAGATAAAAAAGATGCAAATTTTCGTTCAATTATTTGCGTATTCAAAGAATTTTTTATACCTTTGCACGATTTTTTGAGAAGAAAGACAATTTATGGTACAACTATTCACTGCATTGCTATTAGGTCTGCTGACGATACTGGATCCCTGCACACTGATGACCAGTATTACTGCTATCGGCTATATAGACAAGGAGATCAACAACAAAAAGCTCGTTCTGACGAACGGGTTGATGTTCGTTTTGGGTAAGTTAGCAACGTATGTTCTGCTGAGTATTCCGTTTCTTGCGGGGGCTCAGACCGACGGTATTCAGCATCTGTTGGCGCATTGGGGCGAACCGATATTGGCAGGGTTCATGCTCATCTGCGGCGTAGTGTTGCTCTTCAGCGGACACCACCACCATGAGCATGATCACGGCATCAGCAAATGGCTGAAAGACACAGACAGCAAGGAGAGCTGGATCTGGTCGTTTATCTTGGGTATATTCTTTGCGATCGCTTTCTGTCCGCACAGATTAGTGTATTTCCTGACGATGATTGATATCACGCTGACCCTTCCGAGCACTTGGAATTGGGTCATGCCGGTGGTGTTCAGTTTAGGAACCGGTGTGCCTATTATGCTGATTGCATGGTTAGTAAGTTACAGCGCGGTAAGTATCGGCAACCTTACGAGCAAGATGGGCGCTTTCGAGAAATGGTTCCGACATATATGTGCGGTGTTGTTCCTCATTTTGGGCGTATATCTCGCTATCCATTGCTATATAGAGGCACAGGAACACGATCACTGCTGCGAACACCACCATTGTGAATTAAAAATTAAGAATTAAGAATTAAAAATTCAAAATTAAAAATTTGTGTCGTTTCGGTTCAAGCAGTTTTATATAGAGGATAGTAAGTGCGCCATGAAGGTCGGAACCGATGGCGTGCTGTTGGGATGCTGGGCGGAAACGGAAGATGTCAGATTTCAGATTTCAGATTTCAGAATTCTCGATGTTGGCACCGGAAGCGGATTGATTGCACGGATGATGTTGCAGCGGTTCCCTGAAGCGGAAGTAGAGGGAATAGACATCGACGAGGCGGCAGTGGAGCAAGCTATAGAAAACGGCGTACAAGCGTTTGTATCGAGTCTGCAAGAATGGAAGAAAGAAGACGGGTACGACTTGATTGTTTCTAATCCGCCATATTTTCAGAATAGTTTGAAGAATCCGGACAAAGGGCGTGAGTTAGCGAGACACACGGATAGTTTGAGTTACGAAGAGCTGATTGATCACAGCGCACGTTTGTTGCGGGAGGGAGGGCAGTTAGCGCTGATCCTTCCGGCAGATAAGGAGTCGGAGATGCGACAAATAGCGGCAAGCAAGAATCTCTTCCTCACGCACGTAACGCGCGTATATAGTAAGGAGTCGAAACCGGCAAGACGAGCGTTACTACAGTTTGAGAAATTAAAAATTCAAAATTACGAATTAAAAATTAAAGAAGATACGTTGGTTTTGGAAGATGACAAAGGCGGGCGATCTAAGGCGTACCAAGAATTAACAAAGGACTTCTACCTGTGAGGCAGAAGTCCTTTCATTTACCATTTGGTCATTTACCAAGTACTATTTAGCGACGTTGACGGCGCGGACCTCACGGATGACGGTCACTTTGATCTGACCCGGGTAGGTCATCTCGTCCTGAATGCGCTTAGCGAGATCGAAGGAGAGGAGTTCGGTATCCTTATCGGAGATCTTATCGGCTCCGACGATCACACGCAGTTCACGTCCTGCCTGCAGGGCATAGGTCTTCACTACGCCCGGGAAGGACATAGCAAGGTTCTCCAGATCGTTGAGACGTTTTACGTACGACTCCACGATCTCACGACGAGCACCCGGACGGGCACCGGAGATCGCATCGCAGGCTTGTACGATAGGAGCGATGATGGTGGTCATCTCGCACTCATCGTGGTGAGCACCCACCGCATTGCAGATATCGGGTTTCTCTCCGTATTTCTCACAGAGTTTCATACCTAATTCTGCGTGCGGCAGTTCGACATCATCATCGGCTACTTTACCGATATCGTGGAGAAGTCCGGCACGTTTAGCAGCCTTGACATTCAGACCTAACTCACCTGCCATAGCGGCACAGAGGTTAGCGGTCTCACGGCTGTGTTGGAGCAAGTTCTGGCCATAGGAAGAACGGTATTTCATCTTACCGACGAGGCGCACCAACTCCGGATGCAGACCATGGATACCAAGGTCGATGGTCGTACGTTTACCCACTTCGACAATCTCGTCCTCCACTTGTTTGGTTACTTTCGCTACGACCTCTTCGATACGTGCGGGGTGAATACGTCCGTCTTGCACGAGTTGGTGCAAAGCGAGACGCGCTATCTCACGGCGTACAGGATCGAAAGCAGAGAGGGTGATTGCTTCGGGTGTATCGTCCACTACGATCTCGACACCGGTAGCGGCTTCGAGTGCGCGGATGTTACGTCCCTCACGACCGATGATACGTCCTTTGACTTCGTCATTCTCAATATGGAAGACAGAGACGGTACTCTCGGCGGCTGTTTCCGAAGCCACACGCTGGATCGTCTGGATGATGATTTTCTTGGCTTCTTTGTTTGCCTCCAGACGGGCATTGTCCATGATCTCATTGATATAGGACAAAGCAGAAGTCTTCGCTTCATCCTTGAGGGCTTCTACAAGCTGTTTCTTGGCTTCTTCAGCAGACATCCCGGAGAGTTGCTCCAATTGCTTCTCTGCCTGTTGGTGCATCTTGTCCACCTCTTGCTGCTTGTAGTCGAGCGCTTGTTGGCGTTGCTCTACTGCTTGCGTTTTTTGATTTACTTCGTTGAGGGATCGTTGGATCTCACCCTGACGCTGATTGAGCTGCTGCTCGCGTTGGTTCAAACGCTGTTCATGCTGTTGAATACGTTTGTCCTGCTCACGTACTGTATTGTCGTGCTCCAGTTTTAGGGCGATAAATTTCTCTTTTGCCTCAACAATCTTGTTTTTCTTGATCACCTCAGCTTCCTCTGCTGCTTTCTTGAGTAAGTTAGCAGCTGCGGTACGCGAGATGAGATAGTAGATACCGGCTCCGAGAAGGAGGCCTGCTACTCCAAATAAAATTGCTGTCATCATTGATTTATCGTGTTTGTAATTAGTTCATTCAATGCTTTTAGTTCTTTCTCCACGGGAACAAGCGATTTCTCCCGTGCGTCAGACTGTAGGGCCACTGCCACTTCGAGGGCAGTATACATCCATAATTGTTCTGCGGAGGCGTTTGGTCGCAATTTAAGGTAATATTGGTAACGCCTGTTGAGCAAGTCCGCAGCCTTGCGATAATTGGGTTCTTGATCACGCTCTACCTCCAGACCCACGGTGTGGGCATCGAGATGCAAGTTAATATGTTGTTTGTCAGAAGACAAGGAAATTAAAAATTAAAAATTAAAAGTTTCTATTTTTTGAGGGCATTGATGGCGCGATCGAGTTGTGCGATGAGGGCATTGAGACGCTTGAGTGCTTCCTCATTGGTCTCCGCCGAAGTGAGAGCGTTAGCAGTTGCTAAACGTCGGTTCTTTTGCTGCAGGTCCAGCAGGTCAGCGTGTGTACGGATGAGTTCCTGCCGCTGCAGATCGACATCTTCACGCAATTGTACATTCTCCTTCTGCAACGCTTGGTAACGCTGCAGAAGGAGTTGCACATTTTGCGATAGATCGTCGAGAGCCTGCATGATTTACAATTCACAATTTATAATTCACAATTCACAAAGGGCTTTGGGAGTCGAGTACGATTTATCAAGATACGTACGGTTCTCAAAATTTGGTACAAAACTCATTAGGAAGCTTTGTTAATTGTAATTTGATAATTGTTCATTAGAAGCTGTAACCAACGCCGATACCGAGGACGCCCTTGAATTGGCAACGCTCAGCTACATCACCGTTCTTGTTGGCAATCAGGACACCCGGGTAGTATTTCAGACTCGTCTGAAGGGTCACTTGGAGACATTTGAGGAACTGATAGCTCAGCGCTACATCCCAGTCCACATCAAAATGACCGAAGGAACGATTCTTGTTCGAATACTTGAAATAACGCTCTGCGTCGGAAAGCAGATCCCATGAACCAGCTCCGTTCACTTTCTCGTATGCCTCTTTACGGTCAAAACCTTTGCCCTGATACGGGGTGAAGAGAGCGAGCGTAGTGGTCAGTTTGAAATCCTTGTAGGTATAAGCGATAGCACCCTTGAAGCTCAAACCGAACTCAGCACGGAAGTCACGGAATTTCTTGTCACCATTTCTGGAATAAGTATAGGTACCATAGGTATCTTGCAGTCTGGTACGAAGATCGTTGTGATTTTCCACTTGTACATCGTAAGAATAGTCAGCTAACGCTGCATCGTACTCAGCCTGCGTGATCTCACCAGCTGCTAAAGCTGCATCCTCCATAGCAACGAAAGCCTCTTCGGTATATTTCTTATTCCAAGCCTTGCCGGTATAAGCAGTAGTGATACGACCGGCGATCGGAGAGAGATACACCGAGAAGTCAGCTCCTTTATAGCTGTACTTGTAGTCGATACCGACAGAGATATCGGTGTACGACGGAGCAAGCCATTTGGAGATAACCGGGTTGTAGCCATCTACGTATTCACGACCGAGGGAGTATTGGCTCTGGAAGCCACCAAGAACGGTCAGATACCAGTTTTTCTTAAACTCCCAGCCCAGTTTCGTCGCGAGTTTGATATTATCGCTGGATTTCTGGAATTTGTCTTCTTTTTGGTCAATCCAAGTCATTCCGTAATCGGTGTCGAAATTGGTTTCCCAAGCGAGTGAATTCTTGTGATAGAGCAGATGGAGTTTCGCATAAGCGATAGCGTTCACGTTATTCTTACCACCGGCAGACCAGTTCACGAGTCCGGTAGCAGCGGCATTGAGACCGATCGTTCCGTCAAATTTCCATGCCTTCTCACCTTCCTCTAACTTCTTGAGATCATTCCCGGCTTTAGCAGCTGCTTCCGCGTTACCGGTCACTTTTGCTTTGTCCACCTGCTGGGCATTGATTGTAAGCGCCGCCATAAGGCAAATCGCTACAGATAAAAATGTCTTTTTCATATTCGATGTTGTTTGTTAATGTTTATTGTTTTCTCGATCTCCGATCGGCAGCTCAAACGACTCTTCATCGGAAATCGGGCACAAAGGTACAAAAAATTTCTCATATACGCAAATAAATTAAGAAAAAAATGCGCGCATACACGAGAAAAAGTTCAAAAGAGGCTTTTAAGAAGGGGGGAAAATATGTGTAAAAAGTAACGAAAACATAGAAAGTGTCAATTTTTACACATTTTTTTATAATATATGCACACGTGTTTGCGAAAAAAGCAGTAATTTTGCAGCGTGATTTAATATCCCCTAATACGGGGTGTAAAGAAAAACGAAATTTAACAAAAAAATCAATATGAAAAACGTAGTTGAAAAGAGTTTTATTATTGCAGCTGCATGCTTAGTGGCAAGTATTTCATGGGCGGCAGAAGTCACATTTACAATGAGTGACATTTTTGACGGACAAAAATTAAGTTTTGACGTTACAAGTCCTGTTTCTGCGAAAGTTTCCTCAAATACGTCTAAAGGAAATGCTCCTCAGGGAAAATTGGGTAGTACAAACAACTATTTTGAAATCATTCTTAATAACGATACGTATAGTTCCGCTAAAATCAACGGTTATATCAACACCACCAATACAAGCGGTTACGATTGGGGATTTCAGTTCAGTACTGACAAAGGAGCTACATGGAGCCAAACAGTTTCGCAGCCTAATGATGGAAACAAAACAGTACATGAAATTACGGTTAACGCCACTATTCCGGCAAACGCGAACGGTTTCCGTGTAGTTCGTCTAGCAGGCACATCGACTGTTGTTGCATCCGTTGTATTAAACTTAGATGGAGGTGGTGGTACTCCTGTTACTCCGACCGTTAACAGCGTTACTGTTTCTCCGGCATCGGTTACTTTGGACCCGAATAACACGCAGCAGTTAACTGCTACTGTGGATGCCACCCCTGCTTCTGCAGACAAGACCGTTACATGGACAACCAGCAACGCCAATGTAGCAACCGTCAGCGAAAGCGGTTTGGTAACTGCTGTAGCACAAGGTACTGCAACCATTACGGCAACCTCAAATTTAGACAACACCAAATCGGGAACTTGCTCTGTGACAGTAAATGCTCCTACTGCTCCGATTCCCGTAACTGCTATCGCACTCAACTCAACAACAACCATTGCTATCGGGGATTCGGAAACATTAACTATCATTTACACCCCTGCAGATGCCAACACAGGAAAAGCAGTAACTTGGACCAGTAGCAACACAAGTGTTGCAACTGTAGATAACTCCGGAAAAGTAACGGGTGTTGCCGTTGGTACGGCTACTATCACTGCCACATCAACAACAGATGCTTCTATCACAGCCTCATGCAATGTCACAGTACAAGCTGTAGCAGTAACCAGTGTGAGCATCAATCCGACATCTGCTAATCTCCAAATCGGAGGCAGCACAGATCTCACGTATACCATCTTGCCTGCAAATGCAACAGATAAAAGCGTTTCATGGTCAAGTAGCAATACTTCAGTAGCTACCGTAAATAATGGTCATGTAACAGCTATTGCTGCAGGAACGGCAACAATTACCGTCACCACAACGGATGGCAACAAAACAGCTACCTGTTCGGTAACCGTTACGGCCGGTCCTCCGGTGCCATATACGACTCTAACCACACACGTACCGGAGATCTATGAAGCCAAAGAAATCGCCGGAGGATACGGCGGCACGTTGAGCGTCTTCGGCAGCCGCGAATATGAGGTATTCTACATCAACCGTGATAACAGCAGTAACCTGACGATAGCTACCTCCAATGTCGATAAAGCAGGTAATATATGCGATGACACCAGTACTTCCAACAAGGCAAAGACCAAAGACGGATGGCTCACTATCAATTGTAACGGAACCGGCGGTGACTCGAATGCAGGTACCAGAGACGAGTTCCAAAGCTCTATCCGTAGCGCGAAGTTCAACAGCAGCAGTCATGTGATGGAGATGCATATTCAGGGCTACGACCAGTTCTCGTTCTACGGCAAGGATAACAACCAGAACCCCGATAAGGGCAAGATGTTTGAGTTGTATATTGACGGCGTCAAACAAACACGTACTCCGCAGGACTATGCGATCAACCGTTTTGACATCTCCACAGGCGAGCATGTGATTAAATTGACAGCTATCGGTGGGAGCGACAGTAAGTTGTGTTCGTTCTCTCTGCGCGTAGCACAAGAGCCGAGAACGAAATGGTTGAAAGGTAACGACTCGACACAGCGTGTATTGCAAACACAAGCTATTCAGCCGATTACCTACGTAACGAAATATAATAATATCCCGGGTGCCGAGACCCGTCTGGAGTGGATCGGTGATGAGGCAAGGGGTATTAGTTTGCAGGAGGTCGGAGGAGATCTCACGGATACATTGCTGTTAAGCGGTGTGGCTAATTGTCCGATAGGTACGTATAACTACGCCGTTGTGGCTTATTACAACGGTGTTGAGACAAGCCGCGCTACCGGTTCATTCCGCATAGCAACGGATATTCAGGCGATGACGGAGTTAACTGTCGATGTGTACCAGAATGAGGAGATGGATCAAATCAAATTCCGCTACTATGCATTGGACGAGAGTGTCGTTAAGTTGACTTGGCAGAACGGTCAGCCCGCAGGTATAGCAGGTAGTGGAGCAACCAACAACACCTATATAATAGGTGGTACTCCGACTGCAGCAGAAGGTGTATATAAGTTCGAGATTACCGCAATAGGCGCCGATACCACGTTCAAAGGTTCTATCAATGTGAAGAAACTGGACTATGGTCAGAACCCCGTACTCTATCTGTATAAGAACACCGGAGCCGACGAGAAAGACGGCGTTTATACGCATCTAAAGAACAAGAATTGGAATGTGATTTCCCGTAAGGCGAAAGAGGACGGTTTGCGTCCGGCTGATCAGTACTCGAAATATAAATGGATCTTAATCTCTGAAGATGCAGATTCGAATAACGAGGAAGTGTTGGCAGTAGTTCGCGGTGGAGCAAGTCTGCCGGTTCTGAATATGAACGCGTTCAGTTATGCGTACGAGCGCAATGAGGACACGCCAAACGGATGGGGTGAACCCGACAACGGAAGTATCAGCGAAGGAGGCCGTTATATCACCGTACAACGCGCTGATCATCCTATTTTCAAGACCCTCAACAAGAAGAAAGGCGATCGTATTCAAGTGCTTGATACTGTGATCTTCCGTGGATTGATGCCGATTAATATCAAGCAGCAAGGCACACTCTGTTTGGCTACTTCGCCGACGCGTAATATCGAAGATTATGAAGCCGACGGCGAGATGCAGACGATCATCCATGAGATACCTGCCGGTATGCGCGGCGGAACTAAATATATCGGTTTCCCGATGTCGAAGCACAGCACAGAGCACCTTACGTCAGATGGTAAGAAAACGCTGGACGCTATCGTTTCCTATCTGCTGAGCCCTGAGCCAACGGTATTCGTTCCTACTGTTCAGATCACCGGTTTCTCGCTGAACGGTATTGCCGGTAAGATCGACCAGAGCAATAATACGATTCAAGTCAGCATCAATCGTAATGAATATCCGGATATAGACCTCGTCAATGCACAACCTGTAGTTACTTTGGCGGATCCCCAAACTACTGTCACGCCGGCATCCGGAGAGACAGTCGATCTTTCCACCAGTAATATCCTGCCGGTGAAATACGTAGTGACCGATTTCATCAACCGTCGCGTATATAACGTCTCTGTCACTTTCTATTCTCCGGAAGGCATTGAGGAAGTGTATACCGCAGGAGATTGGATTAACATCTATGATATTTTCGGACGCAAGATAGCTACCACCAATGAGGATGTCTATACGATGAGTCTGCCTCGCGGCGTTTATATCATCGTGAACGAAAATGGTAACACCTTTAAGATAACACGTTAAGCAACGCAGATACATGATCTGAACATACTATTCGGTCAACACCCGGAATTGTCCATTGTGCGCCGGGAGTTGGAAAAAGGGAAGGTGTCACACCTTCTCTTAACCGGTGTGTACGCGAGCGCACGCGCTCTCGTGCTCACGCACGTAAAGCGTCCTTTGTTCATCCTCTTGGATAATTCCGAAGCGGCGCAATACCTATATGCTGATCTAAAAGTGCTATCCGAAAGCCCCGAGGCGAATGTGTTCTTCTTCCCGAGCAGCAAACGACGCCGTACTACCGACGAGGCGATGGTGATCCAACGAACGGAGGTGCTTGCGGCACTCAGCCGACTTGCTACTTCGCCTTCTGCAAGCCCTATTGTGGTCACGTATCCCGAAGCCCTTTCGGAAACGGTACCGGCAAAGAATGAGTTGTCGGCTATCAGTTTTCAGTTGAGTACCGGACAAGAGATCGCACATTCGGCGCTTAGCAAACAGTTATTGGAACTTGGCTTCGAGCAAGTGGATTTTGTCTTTCAACCCGGGCAATACGCTATACGCGGAAGTATCGTGGACATATACAGTTACAGCCACGATATACCCTATCGTCTTGATTTCTTCGGCGATGAGATCGATTCGATCCGTGAGTTTGATATCGAAGATCAGTTGTCCAAGACGAAGGTCGAGAAAGCGGAGATTGTCGGCGCACAGAAGACTGACCGAGCAGAGGATGCACAGAGCTATATAACCGACTACCTGACGGATGATTTCATATGGGTCAGCAACGATTGGAGTATCGTTCGGTTTAAGTTAGACGGTCTCGGCGTCATGGACAGCATAGGTGCTATAGAAACGCACAAGACCATCGAGCTGAACGAGAAGAGCACCTTCCCTACTCACAGTAAGATCACTCTCGATATCGTACCTCAACCGCTGTTCCATAAGCAGTTTGATCTGCTGACGGAGGATATTAGGCGCCATATAGCAGACGGATACAAGATCTATATCCTCGCTGAGCAAAAGAAACAACTCGACCGCTTGAAAGCGATCTTCGAGGCGGATGATAGCGAGACTCCCTTAGCCAATAACCCATCGCCATTAGCCTTTATCGGCATCAATGCAACTTTGCATGAGGGATTTGTGGATCATGGTTTGAAGATCTGCTGCTATACCGACCATCAGATCTTCGAGCGCTACCATCGCGTGACCTTGGCGAGCGAGAATGCGCGCCGAGGAAAGGCGATTATTACTCTTCGCGAGATCAATCAGTTGCAGATAGGCGATTATGTGGTTCACGCCGACCATGGTATAGCGCGGTTTGGAGGATTGGTGACCACGCCGGTGAACGGCAAACCGCAGGAGATGATAAAACTCAATTATCGAGACGGGGCGAATGTGTTTGTCTCGATTCATAACTTGCACCGGATCAGCAAATACAAAGGTCGTGAGGGCACAGAACCGACTATCGCACGACTCGGTTCAGGAGCGTGGGAACGACTCAAAGAACGCACCAAAGAGAAAGTCAAAGATATAGCTCGTGATCTGATACGTCTATACGCTACCCGTAAGCAGCAGAAAGGCTTTGCTTACACGCCGGACGGATATATGCAGCATGAGTTGGAAGCTTCGTTCCTATATGAGGACACACCGGATCAAGCTAAAGCGACGGCGGAGGTTAAGCGCGATATGGAGAGCCCGATGCCGATGGATCGTTTGGTGTGCGGAGATGTTGGTTTCGGTAAGACCGAAGTAGCGATGCGTGCTGCTTTCAAAGCCGCTACCGATGGCAAACAAGTGGCGGTATTGGTGCCGACGACCGTACTGGCTTTGCAACACTATAACACGTTCAAAGAGCGCATGAAGAACCTGCCGGTACGCATCGAGTACCTCAGCCGGTTGAAGAGCGCCAAAGAGATCAAAGAGCTGCTGAGTGAATTGGAGGCAGGTAAGATAGACATCCTCATCGGTACTCATAAGCTCATCGGAAAGAGTGTCAAATGGCACGATTTAGGATTGCTCATCATCGACGAGGAACAGAAATTCGGAGTAGCAGCCAAAGAGAAACTCAAAACGCTGCGTGCGAACATCGATGTGCTGACCTTGACGGCTACGCCTATCCCGCGTACCTTGCAGTTCTCCTTGTTGGGCGCACGAGACTTGAGTGTGATGACTACTCCACCGCCTAACCGCTACCCTGTACAGACGGAGCTCATCACCGTAGAAGACGAAGACATCATCAAAGAGGCGATTGACTTGGAGTTGGAGCGTAACGGACAGGTGTTCATCGTCAACAACCGTATCGATATGTTACCGCGTATTGAGAACCGGATTCATAAACTGTGTCCGGAGGCGCGTATTATCACCGCCCACGGACAGATGACACCCGGCGAGATGGAAGAGAGGCTCGAAGCGTTCATCAACTACGACTACGACATCCTCATCTCCACCACGATCATCGAGTCCGGCGTGGATATACCGAACGTGAACACTATCCTTATCTTCAGCGCCAATAAGTACGGTTTGGCGGACTTACACCAGTTACGAGGACGTGTCGGACGATCGAACCGCAAGGCGTATTGCTACCTCATTGCGCCGGAGAAAGAGCTGCTGACCGAAGATGCCAGAAGACGTCTGGAAGCCCTGAGTACGTTTGCAGAGTTAGGAGCCGGTTTCAATTTGGCGATGCAGGACTTGGACATCCGTGGCGCAGGAAACATGCTCGGTTCGGAGCAATCGGGATTCATTGCCGACTTAGGATACGAGACCTACCAACGGATCTTGAATGAAGCCGTGGAGGAACTCCGCGAAGAGGAAGGACTCGGTTCCGATGAGGATCAAATGGTAAATGGTAAATATCCAAATGAAAAAATGACTTGGTGTTCCGACAGCCAATTGGAAACCGACCTGCCGATTAGTTTCCCACCGGAGTATATCGAGAACATCTCCGAGCGTATCACGCTCTACCGCGAATTGGATAACTTACACAGCGAAGACCAGCTGCTCGAATACCGAAAACGGCTCATTGACCGTTTCGGTGTGCTTCCGGAACCGGCAGAGGAACTGCTGAGCGTTGTTCGGCTTAGATGGCTCTGCTGTCGTTTGGGAATCGAGAAGATTCTGCTCAAGGGAGAGCGAATGACGATGTATCTGGTTCAGAACAAAGATGCTTACTGGCAATCCGAAGTGTTTGGACGTATCATCCAATACGCCGTGAGCCGGGCGGAACGATGCAGCCTGCACGAAGAGACCGATAAGAAAGGGATCAAAACAGGCAGACGATACGTCACCATCACCAACGTCAAAACCATCGCTGGAGCGATCAACTTACTGTCAAAAATAGAAAATAACGAAATATGAAATTTATAGGAATCATCCCTGCCCGTTACGCATCAACGCGTTTTCCGGGCAAACCACTGGCAGAGATTTGCGGTAAGACCGTCATCCGCCGTGTGTATGAACAAGCATCCAAAGCACTGGACACCGTCGTAGTAGCTACCGACGACGAGCGTATCTACAATGCTGTAGAGTCGTTCGGCGGCAAAGTGGTCATGACGCGTCCTGACCATCGCTGCGGTACCGACCGCTGTTTAGAGGCATACAATGGTATCACTACCCCATCTTGGCGAGAACAGAACGACTGCGATACTGTCATCATCAATATCCAAGGAGACGAGCCCTTCATTCAACCCGAGCAGATAGAGGCGCTGATGGCTTGTTTTGACAGTCCCGAGACGCAGATCGCTACCCTCGTTCGTCCGTATACGGTGCAAGACACTTTAGCTGATTTGGAGAACCCCAACACCCCGAAAGTGGCTTGGTCGCAAGCAACGGGCGAAGCCTTGCTTTTCTCGCGCAGCGTCATCCCTTACCTCCGAGGTGTGGATAAGAGCGAATGGTTGCAACGCGGTTCGTTCTACCGCCACATCGGTTTATATGCCTATCGGGCAGATGTGTTGGCGAAGATCACGAAGCTTGACCCCTCGCCTATTGAGAAAGCAGAGAGCTTGGAGCAGATGAGATGGCTTGAGAACGGATACAAAATCCGTATCGGCATCACCGACACTCCAACTATCGGAATCGACACTCCCGAAGATCTCGAAAAAGCCATTGAATGGTATAAATACAATGGGTAATTTGACATTTGAGATTTGAGATTTGAAATTTATTTTAGTTAATAACCTTATAAAAAACACAACAATTATGGCAAAAGAACAATGTCCTACTCCGCATATTGGTGCGCAGTATGGTGAAATCGCAAAAACAATGATTATGGCCGGTGACCCGCTCCGCGCTAAACTGATGGCTGAGCGTTTTTTGGAGAATCCGGTTCAAGTGAACAACGTACGTGGAATGCTTGCCTTCACCGGCACATACAAAGGTAAAAAAGTGACCGTCATGGGTCATGGTATGGGCATCCCGTCCATTGGTATTTACACGTATGAGCTCTTCAATTTCTACGATGTAGATACCATCATCCGTGTGGGTTCATGCGGTGCGCGTCAGATGTACGTCAACCTCGGCGACCTCGTGATTGCACAAGGTAGTTGTACCGACAGTAACTGGGATGCACAGTACAACCTGCCGGGTCGTTATTGCCCGATTGCTGACTTCGATCTGTGCCGCAAGGCGGTAGAAGCAGCTGAAAAACGCGGCTACAAATACCACGTGGGTAATGTCTTCTCTGCGGATATCTTCTACTGCGAAGACGAGCGTAAGAAGAACTGGACGAAGATGGGCGT
>JAFXWI010000025.1 GCA_017542915.1 Paludibacteraceae bacterium | reverse complement strand
GACCTCCCTTGCTATCGGTGAGATGATCCTTTTCCCTGCCGTTCGCGAAGCTGTCAAAGCCCACACAATCGATCATCCGGTCTTTATTGCTGCTCCGGGTGTCTCGTGCCGCACACAGATACTGGACGGTACCGGCATACAAGCTTATCATCCCATTGAGATCTTATACAAAATGCTGAACGACTCACACGTACTGCAATAACTCAGGCAGGGAGGTAATGACGATAAGGTTAGAACGGGACAGATCCTCCTGCGAAGCGTCCCCACGACGAGAGAAAAAGACAGTCGCTAAACCCGCATTCTGCGCACCGATGATGTCCGTGGTCATCGAGTCTCCCACCATCAGCACTTCCGAAGGTTTGAGTTGACACCGACGCAACGCCTCTTCGTAGAAACGAATATCGGGCTTGTCATAGCCAATATCCATCGATATATACGTGTCTTCAAAGAAATGCAGGATACCTGCTTGCTCCAAACGGCTGCGTTGCAAGTGACCGAAACTGTTCGATGCTGCAAAAAGCCGATAGCCCTTTTGCTGCAAAGCTTCCAATGTCTCTACAGCATACGGCACAAGGGTGTGCGTCAGACCCCATGCGGCCCGAAAAGCCTGTTTGAAAGGCTCTACGGCTTGAGGCGGATAACCCGCTTTCTCGCAGAACTCCGCAGGATAGAGTTCCATCACCTCAGCTATCGAGTGCAAACCATGTTTGGCTTCCGAGAACAATCTGCCGCTGATCTCGAAGAATAGAGAGAAGAGATCGTCTCTGGTGTACGGTGTAGAGTGTACAGTGTATGGTGTTGGGTGTACGGTGGACAAAACATCCATCGCAGCCTCGAAAGCTTCCCTACAACAGGGGATATAATCGAGCAAAGTGTCGTCTATATCTATAAAAATCGCTTTATATTGCATTTTTTTGCCAAATAATTTGCACAATTCATAAAAAAGTAGTACCTTTGCAGCCGTTTTTGCAAAAGTAGTAGTTCTCCGCCACTTCGTTTGGTCGATTTACTACCCGTTTTGCGAAGACAAAACGGGTAGTAGTTCAGCCCGGTTAGAATGCCTGCTTTGGGAGCAGGAGGTCGTGAGTTCGAATCTCGCCTACCCGACCGGTTTTTAGAGAGTGACGATTTCGCCTTTTTGCGGAATCGTCACTTTTTTGAATCCCGCTTCTTCCAGATGACCTTTATACGCTGTCGCTGCCTCTTCCTGACCGTGTACCACGAACACTCTTTGCACCTGATCAACCGTCAGGCTGCGGGTGATATAATCGATCATCTCTTTATAATCACCATGACCGGAGAAGCCTTCGATCTTCGTAATCTGCGCCTTGATACGTCTGTCCAGACCGAAGATGGAGATCCATTGCAGTCCGGGTTGCTGGATACGTGCACCTAAGGTAGAAGGCTCACAGTAACCGACGATGAGGATCGTACACCTCGGGTCGGATATATGGTTTGCCACATGGTGCTTGATTCGTCCTGCCTCCAACATGCCGCTGGCAGAGATGATGATACAGGGTTCGTCCTTATGATTAAGCGCCTTGGACTCGCGGATGTCCGTAATATACCGGAGGGTATTGAATCCAAAGGGATCCGGGTCAAAACGCATCGTGTCGCGTACCTCTTCACTCAGTTCCTCGGGGTACATTCGGAAGATCTGAGTCGCATTGGTGGACATAGGCGAGTCCACATAGACCGGTATATGCGGCAGACGAGCGTCATTATAGAGCTGATTCAGTACATAGACGATCTCTTGCGTACGTCCGACCGAGAAAGAAGGGATCAGCAACTGTCCTTTGCGATAAACGCAGGTATCCTCCACTACGCCCAAGAGCTCCTCTTCCGTCACCAACTGCTCGTCATGCAAACGGTCTCCATAAGTGGATTCGCAAATGAGGTAGTCGCATTGCGGGAAGAGTTGCGGTTCGGGCAGAATATGGCTCTTGGCTCTACCTATATCGCCGGTATAGGTGACGCGTTTCCAACGGAACCCCTCACCCTCTAATCCGCTCATCCTCTCATCCTTTTCATACACTTCCAACGAACAGATAGCGCCGCCGAGCATATGACCGGAGTTGGTGAACGTCAGCAGCACATCATCGAACAGACGGAAACGACGGTCGTAACTATAGGTCACGAAATGCCGCAACGCTTTATTGACATCTTTCTGGTCATAGAGAGGATCGATCTTGTATTTCTTGCCTTTCTCCTTATGGGGATGCTGTTTGTCAATCTTCTTGTTATAGGTACGCACATCCTGCTCTTGGATAAACGCGGTGTCCGCCAACATGAGTGCGCATAGGTCACGGGTTGCAGGGGTACAATAAATATCGCCCTTAAAACCCATCTTCACAATATACGGAATCAAGCCCGAGTGATCAATATGCGCATGACTCAACACCACGCAATCGATCTTAGATGGATCAAAACCCAAGTCTCTGTTGGCAGCATCCGTCTCCATTCCTTTACCTTGATACATACCGCAATCCAGCAGAATCGTGTGTCCTGAATCGGTTGTAATCAGATGTTTGCTTCCGGTCACCTCGCGGGTGGCTCCTAAGAACTGTATTTTCATGGTTTTACGAATTTGTGGTGCAAAGTTAGTAAAATTTTTCAATATACACAAGTAAAATCGCTTATTTTTTATAAATTCTTGCATGTATGCAAGTTTTTCTTGCTTGTTTTATTGCATATTTCAAAAAAAAGCTGTACCTTTGTGGCAAATTTTGGAATACTATGTCGGAATTGGTAAAACGAACCCTGAGCGGAATAGTTTTTGTCGCTTGTATCGTGGGGTGTATTTTATGGAGTCAATGGGCAGTCATGGGCTTGCTTCTCTTCGTCAGTATGATGGCTGTCGATGAGTTTCACCGTTTGGTTAAGTCGCACATCTTGCAGCGCATATGCGCGGGTTTGGGCGTGTTGGTGCTGTGGTTTCTCACGGTATGTCTGACGTACGAACATCCGGAGGGCGACCTCTCTGCCTTGGTTTTTCCGATGCTGATGGCGTACCTGCCGGTGATGATCGTAGCGCTGCTGGACGAGATCTGGAATCGATCTGAGATGCCGTTAGCGCATTGGGGAAACATGCTGATCTCGCAAGCGATGATTGCTCTTCCGTTACTGACGATGATGGTGTTATACCGTTTGGATCATATGCTGTTGTTGGCGCTGTTCGTCTTCATCTGGGTGAACGACACAGGTGCTTACTGCGTCGGTAGTCTGACCGCCAAAAGACCGCAAGGCAACCATAAGATGGCACCTCATGTGAGTCCCAAGAAAAGTTGGGAAGGTCTCATCGGAGGCGTGGTATTCGCTTTGACAGCCGCTTTTGTGCTGTGGGAATGCGGATGGTTTAGGATCTTCGGAACCGGTAACGTTTCGCTGATCATGACGATTATCTTTGCCGTCGCGACAAGTCTTTTCGGTACTTTGGGCGACTTGATGGAGAGCCTCTTCAAACGCTCTATAGGCGTGAAAGACTCCGGTCATTTTCTGCCCGGACACGGCGGAGTGTTAGACCGTTTTGACAGTATTTTGTTAGCCGCTCCTGTGATCACTTCATATTGCTGGTTATGCTACTTTCTTGTACCTCTTTTCTGAGTCGATTGCCGTTGAGCGTACTGTATTGGTTCGCGGACTACCTGATCTATCCGGTAATGTATCATCTGATCCGTTACCGCCGGAAGTTAGTAGCCAAGAACCTGCGTAACTCGTTTCCGGACAAGAGCGAAGCGGAGCGCAAAACCATCGAGAAGGCGTTCTACCATCAGTTCTGCTCCACTATCGTGGAGACGATTTACGGTTACCGCTGCTCCAAGGAACAGATGAAGCAGCACTTGACTATTAAGAACATGGACGAGGTCAACCGTCTGGTTCACGAAAAGGGAGGATGCATCTTCATGTTAGCGCATATGGGCAACTGGGAATGGTTAGCCGAAGTGCAACAGAGTTTGGACGAGGGTATCACGGAAGTGAATGTCTATCGTCAACTCAAGAGCCCTAAGATGGACGCGTTGATGTTGGCTATCCGAGCCAAACGAGGTGGTACATGCGTAGAGAAAAGACGCATCTTACGAGAGATGGTTCGTTTCCGCGCAGAGAAAAAGAAAGTGACCATCGGTCTGATCTGCGACCAGAAACCTCGTCCCGAAGTGACCCGTACGTGGGTTGAGTTTCTGCATCAAGACACCGGTTTCTTGGACGGCGGCGAAGTCTTAGGTACGAAGTTTGGCTATCCGGTATTCTATGCCTACGTTCGCAGACCAAATAGAGGATGTTATGAAGCGGAACTGCAACTCCTGACAGCCGACCCCAAGAGCTGCGCGGAAGGAGAGATCACCAAAGCTTATGCACAGGCTTTGGAACGCAATATATTGGAGCAACCCGAGTTGTGGCTTTGGACTCACAACCGGTGGAAGTGGAAGAGGGAAAAATGAAATGTAGCGTCGTTATATTGAACTGGAACGGAGCTGAGATGCTGAGAAAGTATCTTCCTTCCGTTGTGCAATACTGTCCGGCTACGATTTCAGGAAATACTTCCGCAGCGGGTATAGAGACCGAGGTCGTTGTTGCTGATAATGGTAGTACCGACGAGAGCCTGCAAGTGTTGGCAAAGGAGTTTCCGACCGTCAAGACGATTGTGTTAGATCGCAACTATGGTTTTGCAGAAGGCTACAATCGAGCCTTGGAGCAGATCGATAGCGAGTATGTCGTTCTGCTCAACAGCGATGTAGAAGTGACGGAAAACTGGTTAACACCCCTACTCGATTACTTAGAGACGCATCCGAACACCGCAGCCGTACAGCCGAAGATACGCAGTTGGGTTCACAAAGACCGGTTTGAACATGCCGGAGCGGCAGGAGGGTTCGTTAACGCTTTGGGTTATCCGTACTGCCGAGGACGAGTGCTTTGGAATGTAGAGGAAGACAAAGGGCAATACGACACTATCGTGAACGTCCATTGGACAAGCGGTGCATGTATGTGCGTGCGCACGCAAGTCTATAAGGAGTGCGGAGGACTCGATGCCGCTTTCTTTGCCCATATGGAAGAGATAGACCTCTGTTGGCGGATGCGGAACGCAGGCTATTTATTGGCATGTGTGCCTCAGAGCGTGGTGTACCATTTGGGAGGCGGCAGCCTGAACTACGAGAGTCCGCGTAAGACGTACCTCAACCATCGAAATAACTTACTGATGATCTATAAGAACCACAAACACCCGTTTGGCGTGTTGTTCGTGCGTTTCTTCCTCGATTATGCAGCAGCATTCTTCTATCTGCTGCAAGGCCGTTGGGGCGCTTTCAAAGCTGTCTTCAAGGCGCGGTGGGACTACTGGAAGATGAGACCGCTACGCTGAAAGAGTAAAGACCGCTTCGCTGAAAGAGTAAAGACCAAACAGCTTCGACTATACGAGGCAATTTGGTCTTTATTCTTTATTCCTTTAGCAGGCGAAGCCTGCGGTCCTTACTCCTTTTTTAGAATCCGAAGCTGAGTCCGCAGGAGAGCGTGAGGTTGGTGCCTTGCGTGAAGACGGGCGAATACTTATTCAGATAATAGTTTTTGAGTGCATCTCCTTCAAGGTTCTGCGAACTACCGTCCGGATTCCAACCTCGGTCTTCTCCGTCTATACGCGCAGAGGTCGGCGCATAAGCGCGGGTCTGGTTAAAGCACACATCCACATGCGCGTAGCAGTTATTGAAGACTTCATACACGGCGTGGAAAGTAACTTGATTATTGCGCCAGATCTTCTCGCGGAAAGGCTTCTGGGCGATAATCGGCGTAGAAGTGTTACGCTGACCGGCTATATATGCGCGGACATAATCGTACGCACGGTATTTGGTGTCCTGCGTGAAATCCAAAGAGAGACGAAGACTACGACTCGGACGATAAGAGAGTTGCACAAAGATGCTTTGCGAGTTATCGCCCATGTAATGACCCATCTTGTAGGAATTGGAGGTAAACTCTAACACACTGATAGAGTGCGTGTAACAAGCGATATACGAACGCATAAACTCACCTCTTAACGACAATCCGCGTACAGGCCAACCGCTCCAGTTGAAGCCCACCAAGTACGAAATGGGGTTGTTCTCCTTATTGGATTTCTTGAGGCGCGAGAACTTGAACTCATCGAGGAAGAACGAGCCGTAGAGCCTCAGATGATCCGTTGGACGAAGCGTCAGAGTTGCAAAGAACTGCGAGTTCTGGTTCTCCGAGTTCACCCCTTTGGTGAAGAGGTGATCGAGCGATTTGAAGAAAGCAATCGGAATGAAGAACTGTGCCTGCGGATTGCGTTCGGCATAGACGATCGAGTTACCGAAACCGAACTGCAGATACTTGCAGGGAATGAAGGTGAACATATTCGCCGCCATGAATTTATTATGGGGACGATAGTTGATCTTCGTGCTATCTTCGGTGTAGCGCTCTACGTAATAATACGTTGAGTCGATTACGTTACTGGGTAACCACGCATGAAAATAATCGAACTGGAACCATTTGCAAGGCGTCAGTTGCAGCGTCAGCATCGGAACAGCCGGATTGTGGGCAGAGAGGATGTTCGAGCAATGCTGCGCGTCACCCCATTGGATGCGTTCACGCTGAATGCCTATACTACCCCACCACATGTAGAGCGAGATTCCGCCTCGCATATCCGAGTAGTCTCCGCCGTATTCCGCTTCTTTGTATTGTGCGCCGGGCAGGTTGTTCAGATAACTCGGTTGCGCCAGACGCGCGCCGCTGATCTTATCATAGGTAGAAGGATAATATTTGTCCTTGAGAAAACCTTTGCCCGTTCCTTTCCAGCTGTTGTCGCGGATAGAACCCCAGATAGAGAGGTGTCCGGCGATGTCCATCTGGATCTCAGCTCCGTACCAACGATGGGTAATCATTCCTTTTTTGACATTATAGTTAATGTCCATGCCCAGTATCGGACGGATACGCATCTTGAAGATCTTCTTCTTGGTGAGCATGTGGAGCGAAGGATCCGCCAAGGAGAGGTTCGAGATCTTCGTGATCCATTGGGTCACGTGTCTGTGTCCGTACGAATAGTAAACCGGCAAGGTGTCGCACTCCAAGGCGTAGTCCTGCAGATAGAACTGCAGATCCTCCCGTTGACGACGATTGAGCAACGAGTCTTTCGTCTGCGCCTCCATCAACACCTTAGCGATATAATCCCGCGTATAAGGTTTGATAGCGGCATTCGTCTCGATGATACCATCCGTAGTCAGCTCCTCGAGGAAATCATAGATCTCCGTGTACTCGATCGCCTGAGGAATACGCTGAGCGTTGACAATTGACAATTGACAATTGACAATTGACAATCTAACAGTTACGACTACCCAGCGAAAATAGCAGTGAGCACTTTTATTCATAATTATCAATTTTCAAT
>JAFXWI010000024.1 GCA_017542915.1 Paludibacteraceae bacterium | reverse complement strand
TGTCTGTTGGGCAGTGAAGGGCAGAGCGTGTTTGTTCATCGACCATTCCCATGATTGAGCATGGGAAGGCATGGAGTTGAATAGAACGCCGTCTTGGTCGAAGAAGACCGCCTTTATTTTCTTATTGTCGCATGTATTCATTTGCTCATTTAGTTATAGTTGCGCGCGCCAAAGATGGTAGAACCGATACGAACCATGTTAGACCCGCAGTCGATGGCGATACGGTAGTCATCGGACATGCCCATACTTAAAGTTGAAAGTTTAAAGTTTAAAGTTGAAAGGATTGCTTTCGCTTCCATGAAGCACCGACGGATCTCGGTCTCGTCATCCGTATTGGTTGCCATCGTCATCAGACCGCAGCAACGGATGTGGGAGTAACGGTTAAGAGAAGGGAAGATATTGGTTATCTCTTCCGGTGTAAAGCCTGTCTTGGTCTCTTCGCGGGCTACATGTACTTCCAACAGCACGTCTTGCACAATACCGAGTTTGGCTGCTTCTTCGTTGATAGCACAGAGCAGATGCTCGGAGTCCACCGACTGAATGAGGTATGGACGCAGTTTGAGCAAGTCACGTACTTTATTGGTCTGCAGATGTCCGATAAAATGCCAATAGATATCGGAGGGTAGTTGCGTACTCTTCATTTTGAGTTCCTGCACGCGGCTTTCCCCGAAATGACGTTCTCCGGCTTCGTAAGCCTGACGTATAGCCTCTATGGGTTGAAACTTACTGACGCAAACAAGTGTTACGTCAGCAGGTATATGCGCGCGTACGGAATTTATTTGTTCTGCGATTGAATCCATTGTTCGTAAGGAGCCATGTAACGTTCTTTTTTCTCTGCATAGACGGTGTCCATACTCACCATGATTCCGGTCTCATACACATTAGAGAGCTCATCATTGATGGCGTTGCCCATGAACATCAGATGGTCAGTGATGTTGAGATAGGCGGTGAACATCGGCGGAATAACCGTACCCTGCTCCCGTACGGCATGTTGCAGCAGATGGTAGTTCTGCATAAGATCATCTCCCTCAAAGGGCGTAGGAATAGCTTGCACTTTCTCCTCGTGGTACGGCGCAAAGAGTGTCCGGTCGCCCCGATGGAACCGATCGAGATAGTTGTAGATCAACTCTCGTGCTGTAGCGTTGTAATCAGGGTAGATCGTTACCTTACCGAATAAATAGCGTATCTCCGGATGATTGTAGAGGAGCGCGCCTATTCCGTCCCAGATATTATCCAAGGCAAAGAGCGCTTTCACACCCATTTCCCGATTCTGATACATAGGCTGCACGAAAGCTCTACCGAACTCAACGGAGTACGGCAGGAACTCACGCATGAAGCGCTCCGAATAGTGGAAGAGATGTGCCGAGGTGATGTACGGCTGACCGTCTCGTATCTCGGCTTCCGAGCCGAGCAGGTAACGGTAACCTCCCACGATCTGCCGGTTCTCGGGATCCCAAACGATCAACTGATGGTACGGACGATCCATGGTATCCATGTCGTCCATGTCCATCTCTTTTCCGGTAGAACCTCCTCCTTCACGGTAACTGATCTCACGCAAACGTGCAATCTCACGCATCACATTGGGGCACTCATGTGCCGTAATGTCGTAGATCAAGTTGTCCGCCTTATTGGACGGGCGAAGCAGGTGTCCTTCCAATTCGCTCATTAACAGAGCTGTTTCAACAGGTGGTATTATTGGTTGCATAAACAATTGATTTTACGTATTGAGCCCATTGTATGGGGGTTCGACTGTTGTCAAAAGTGGAGTAGGGAATAGGCGGTAATACATGCACTCGGAAATGCTTGCCGTGTGCGCCGTACATCTCGTCCACGAGGTACAACATCTCGATATTGAGTTTGATATGTAGCAGTTTGCGGATGTAAGCCAACGCGTAGAAGAAACGGCTGTTATGTCCCTCGAAATAGATGGGCACAATGTCGCGTTTATATTCCCGCGCGCGCTGTACAAAGTTCTTCTGCCACACCAGATCTTGAATCTGCCATTTGCCATCAATGCGCTGCAGACGGCTGCAAGCTCCAGCAGGGAAGGTGAGCACATCCGTTTCGGACTCCCACATCCGTTGCTGCTCTGCGGCTTGCTCGCGTGTCAGTCTGCCGACCTTATTGACCGGTGCCCATAGTTCGTTAATAGGCTCCATGTACATCAGCAACTCGTTGACAATCACTTTCAGTTCGCGTTTTGCACTGGTTGACCGTGCCTCATGAATCATCTGAGCAATGATCATTCCGTCCAGACCTCCGAGCGGATGATTAGAAACAAAGATGACAGGCCGTCCGTCTGTAGGGATATTCTCCGTTCCTTCGATGGAAGCCGAGCATCCGAGTTCTTCGTCTATCACCAGACGGATGAAGTCGTAGTTGCGTTCGGTCGTATGCTTGCGCAGGAACGCGTTCATCTGTTTGATATGTGCAATGCGCTCCAGATAGCGGATGAGGAAATCCGGTATCCGAGCTTTGGGGGCTTTGCTCTTGAGGATAGCCCGTATGTCAAATTGAAGCGGCATCAGTTAACAGCACGTAAAATGTCCATAATCGGTGTTTTCGCGATGGAGATGATCTCGCAGTCAAGCGAACTGAGGAACTGCTTGAGCGCATGTACCGCATCGTCCAACAGGGTTGCCTGTACGAGAACGGAAACCGCCTTGCGGGTCTCTTTGTCTCCATCTACCGTGATCAGTTCCACACGGCCTTTGTACCAAAATTCGCCTCCTTCGTTCGGGAAGATGTCAAAATACTGCACTTTCTTGCAACTCGCTACTTCGCAATCACCGAAGATGAACGGTTTGATCTCATCCATCAGATGGTTCTCTACATCAGCGCAGTTAACGCCTTCTACCAGATAGGTCTCTTTTACTTTACCAGGGTTGTCTTCTCCCGTCTGGCGTTCATAATTCACTTTGATTTCGTACAATAACATAATAGTATTTTAGATTATATATTTGACATTTGAGATTTTTATTAAAAAATCAGATTTGCTACGTCTGTTGCTGTGAGGGTGGTTTGCGGCATAGGACGAATCGTACCGCTCCATAGCATCACCGGCGAGGCAGGATTGTCATCAATGACATGATCGGTGACCTGCGTGTCGTTCTGCATCAGTTGCCAGCCCGGTTGAAGCATAAAGACGATGTCGCCTGTATGTTTTTTGCAAAGCGTAGTACTGAGCATCGGGTAGCGCATCGCTTCGTATCCCGGCATCGCTATCTGGACACCTTCAAACTCCATGAGGAAGTTGGCTACCTGACGTTGCAAGGTCTCCAGACTGAGTCGTTTCTGCTCAATAAGCGTCCGGTTGAGATAGATCGACTGTCCGTGACCTCCATCGACCCATCGCTCGTGACCATATAGTGCCATGAGATACGTGCCCGTAAGAGCTGCCGCACGATCGACATTGAACTGTTTGACCGGCATATGGATAGTACTCAGCGTCTCCGGTGCGATACCTAAGACAGGTCTTCCGACCACGAGAATCTGATAGTTCGTTCGTCCGATTCGTCGGTCAAGTTGCTCCATCAGGAAACCGAGGTCTTGATTCAGGCGCAGGTACATATCTTCTTGTTCAGCAGTCGCTATACGATCCGAGATCGCCTGCGGGCTTAAGGTGTTGAGATGGAGCATGACGAGATCCGGCGTAGCGTCCGTTCCTAAGGACTCGGTCTGCTGCATCGCTAACGCCAACTCAATCACCAGAGTGTTTGCTTCCGGCGCATGGAGCAGCACCTCTTTGGCTTCGTACGAGAACCCTTTCTTGCGTTCCTGCTGCGTAGGACATGTGTACGTGAGGATGTCCATACGCGGTGTCCAAGTATGAGCAGTTAAGGTAGCTATACGTCCGTTCTGGTTCTGCTCAAAGGCAGCGGTAGGCAGTCCTTCGGTATAGGCAGCAGTCGCTGTCCATTGTTGCGAAGCGGGATCTAACCAGCAGGCAGCGTTGGCAGCATGACCTGCCAGCAGGACGGTTGTCTCCGGCTGAATACCGATGGCATAGATCTTCGCTGCGGGATAGAGCAGACGCAGTTTGTCGGTCATTGTGATGGAGAGCAACGAGTGCGGAGAGAGTTGTCGGTCAGTACCGATACCATGTACATTGGCGTCCTCCAACATCGTGTGTTGCTTGCGATCCCGACGCTCATAGTAAGCATCCATCGAATAACCATGCCTGTCGGGTGTTACACCGGTGATGAGGGTTGCGGTCGTTTCGTTGCCTCCATAGACGAGGTGCGGATAAGTGACCGTGGTCTGAAAAGCCTCTTCGCTCAGCGTACGCAGACCTCCCTGCTGCCAATAAGGACGCAGGGTAGCGAGGTTCTCTGCTGTCAAACCATCTACTACCGCTACTACCGTCAGACGCGGCATAGCGGAGATTGCAGAGAGGAAGAGACAGGCGATTAACGTACTATATAAATAATTCTTGCGCATAAGTGTGTCAAAGGAATAATGAGTAAACGATACCCGAACCCAACGAGAGGGTGACAGGAAAAAAAGGTAAGGAACGTCACTACCGCGAGCAGCAGGACGTATGGGATTGCTGCTACCAATTCTACTCCCCATGACCATCGTCCGCGACGACGGTCGTAGATGCTGAACAGCAGTACGATGATGAAATAAGCCGCTAATCCGACCGGCCATGAGGCATACCAAGGAGTGCCGGCTATGACGAACGGAGCGATGGAACCGGTACTAACTAAGGGTGTACCGTCTGCGAGATGAGCGCTTTGCAGGAAGAACATCAGTTCTTCGGGCAGGAAAAGCCGTTGATCGGAAGTCATCGGCTCGTCCGCTTTGGGACCGAAGAGCAGGTTGATACCCGCGTTTGCCCACGAGAGTCCACCGGTGTAATGACGCAGGAAACGACGGTAAGAGACGCCGGTATAGCCGCTATAATCAGAGACAATACTGTCACCCAGAGTCTTGGCAATCAGGACATAAGGACGGGTAGCACAGTTATCGAATACGAAATTATAGAGATACGAGCGGTTCTGGGGCTGATAGTTCGTCAGCAGAGCCTGCCAAATGGCTTCCCGTTGTTGTGGCGTGAGGTTCAGAACCTGCTCATAGACAGGGCGTTGCTCTGCCGCATAGCTATATTGGAACCAATAGGTATCGCTTGCCCCTAATTCATACCAAGTCTCCCCTTTGACGAACTTCCAATAGAAATGATCCACATTGAAATCGAAGATACCATAGTTGAAAGTGATATCTATATCGTTTGCCGGATCGCAGACTCTCAGACCCGTGTGTCCGTACCGCTCATAGAGCTCTTCGCCCGGCGTACAGGTGAGCAGCGAGATAAAGGCTTGATCGCTCAAGCGCTGCGCCTGAAGGCAGGTCGTTACTGCCAGACAGAGAAGGGTGATATTGATACGAAGTTTATGCCACATACGAATAGATATAAAAGGGAAAAAACGTACAAACGATACCGAGCAACCACCCTGCGCATACTTGCGTAGGCGTATGTGCGTTCAGGCGTACCCGCGCGTACATAAGAGCTAAGGATACAGCGCCCCATAGGCAAATAGTACCCCATGTGGGGATTGCTCCTAAACCAAGACAGTAACTCACCAGTCCGCCAAAGAGTCCGCCCATACCGGTGAGGTGTGCGCTTATTTTCCAGTATCGGTTGATGAGTGCGACCAAGCCGATCGCTACCGTAGCTCCGACTGCTACCAGACTCAGGAACATCGGTGCGCGTAGGACTGAAATCATCAGATAACTCCAACATCCAAAGCCGAAGATCGTATATAGATAGGGAACGGTACGCTGTTGGGCGTCGGCTATCTGTATATCGCTCACTTCTCCTTTGCGAATGAGTATCCAGATTGCGGACATAGGCAGCAGGCAGGTCAGTACCAGCGTGCCGATGATAGCTACCCCGTACCAGACGGGAGGAAGGGGACACACATGAATAGAGATAGCATAGCAGAACAACGCTACGCCGTACGTAGGTACGAAAAGCGGGTAGAGTAGCACACTCAGCGCCTTGGATACTATTTCTGTCAGTCTATTCATAGGGTCTTACGTAGCCGCGCTACGGGGATGCCTAATACATCGCGGTATTTGGCTACGGTCCTTCGAGCAATGGGGTAACCGTTGTTGCCCAACGCCTCCACTAATTGTTCGTCCGTCAGCGGAGCATGTTTATCCTCTGCGTCCACCAGTTCCTGAAGGATCTTCTTGATCTCACGTGTGGAGATCTCGTCTCCTTCGGCATTGGTCATTGCCTCCGAGAAGAAATACTTGAGCGGATAGATACCAAACCGCGTCTCTACATACTTACTGTTGCTCACGCGCGAGATGGTGGAAACATCGTATCCTGTGCGGTCAGCTATGTCTTGCAGTACCATCGGCTTGAGGCTCGTCTCCTCACCGTCGAGGAAGAAGTCGTATTGTGCTTTGAGGATCGCAGTCATCGTTTTCATGAGCGTTTCGTTGCGCTGTTTGATGGCGTCAATGAACCATCGGGCGGAATCCAGTTTCTGTTTGATGAACTGTGCTGCCTGCTTATTCTCGGCGGTCTGCGGCATAGCGGAGTAGTTCTCTAACATATCACTGTACTCGCGACTCACGTGCAACTCAGGAATGTCTCCGGTATTGAGCACCACGTATAGCTCCTCATCGCGTTCCTCAATCGTGAAATCCGGAATAACGGTCTGACGCTGGGTCTCATAGACCGAGCCGGTAAAGGCGTTAGCGGGTTTCTGGTTGAGATGTACGATCTCTTGCACCGCTGCTTGGAACTGCTCATCCGTGCAACCGATCTTCTGGATGATCTTATCGAAATGATGCTTGGAGAACGCCTCAAAATACTCGCTCAAGATGGTCTGTGCCAATTGGACAGTCTCCGTCTGAGGCTTGCGGCTCAGTTGCGTCAACAGACACTCTTGCAAGTTAGCGCTGGCGATTCCGGGAGGGTCAAACTGTTTGATCTGGCGAACTATATCTTCCATCTCTGCATCCGTTACGGTCAGCTGTTCTTGGAACATCAGATCATCCACTAATTGTTCCGTCGTACGACGCAGATAGCCGTCATCATCAATATTACCGAGCACCCATTTGGCTATGTGGCGCTGCGGCTTAGTCATCTTGGTGAGGTATATCTGCGCTTTGAGTTCCTCTATCAAGCTACTTCCGCCGATGATAGGCACCTCACGTCGGTCTTCGTCCGCAGGACTGTACTGCTGACGGAGCATATAAGAAGGTGTCTCATCATCCGAGACGTATTGCTCATAGTTGAAATCTTCGTTCTGCAGCGGGTCACGCTGACGACCATCATCTAATCCGTCGTCCGGCATGTAACCCTCCTCATCCATCGACAAATCATTGGTCCATTCCTCCTTTTCTTCGTGTCCTTCTTCGAGTGCGGGGTTTTCCTGCAACTCCTCATTGATACGTTGACCCAATTCGATGGACGGCAATTCGAGCATACGAATCACCTGAATCTGCGCAGGAGACAACTTAGTCGTTTGCGTCAGTGTTTGATTTAGTCCGATGGATTGCATAATGATTTAACAGTTTAACGATTTAACAGTTTAACGAATCAATTCGAGTACGTTACTCGTAATGTACTCCAACTGCTCTTCATCCAGTTCCGTATGCATCGGCAGCGACAGTACGCAAGCAGCCAGACGCTCGGCTACAGGGAAGTCGCCGTCTTTGTAACGCGGGTCGAGATAGGCTTTCTGCTGATGCAGAGGAACGGGGTAGTAGATCATGGCAGGGATACCGCGTTCAGCCAAATCTTCCCGTAACTTATCACGATCTGCGCCCACTACGCGAAGCGTATATTGGTGGAATACATGCGTCGAATGCGGTTGACGACCCGGAATTAATAGCTGTTCGCAGTGAGCAAACACCTTGTCATAATAAGCTGCGGCTTTTTGACGCGCAGCGATATACTCGTCCAAATGGGGTAGTTTGGCATCCAAAACGGCAGCCTGAATACTATCCAGACGGCTGTTGACACCTATCTCATCATGGTGGTAGCGAACGCGGCAACCATGGTTTGCAATAGCGGTCATGCGGTCTGCGAGTTCGTCATCGTTGGTGAAGATAGCGCCTCCGTCACCGTAGCAACCGAGGTTCTTGGAGGGGAAGAAAGAGGTACAACCGATGTGACCGATAGTACCGGCTTGTTTGGTCTCTCCGTTGGCAAACGTGTATTTGGCTCCGATAGCTTGGCAGGCATCTTCTACTACGTAAAGGTGATGCTCGTTAGCAAGCTCCATGATCGCTTCCATGTCGGCGCATTGACCGAAGAGGTGTACCGGCACAATCGCTTTGGTACGCGGAGTGATAGCACGGCGTACGGACTCGATGTCCATATTCATGGTCTCCCAATTCACGTCCACTACAACCGGCGTCAGACCTAACAGAGCTACCACCTCTGCGGTAGCGATGAAGGTAAAAGTAGGAGTGATCACTTCGTCTCCGGGCTTCAGACCAAGTCCCATGAGGGCTATTTGCAACGCATCGGTACCATTACCAACGTTGATCACATGTTTAGCACCGGTGTACTGCTCCAGATGATGCTGGAACTCGGTGACTTTCTTGCCTTTAACGAAAGCGGCAGTGTCAATCACCTCCTGAATACCTGCGTCTATATCCTGCTTGATTTTCGCGTATTGCGACTGCAGGTCTACCATTTGAATTTTCTTCATACTTATTTTTCTATCAATAAAAACTCCACTACACCGGGGTAAGCCCAAGCTGCCGTGATGTGCGGATTGGTATAATGCAACTCTACATCCAGTTTGTCGGTGCGATTTGGCGAATACACACAACTGGCTTGAATGTCTTGCGGTTTCACTTTCGCAAAATGATTGATGCCGACACGAATACTGACCTCCACCTCTTCCGGGAACAAGCGCAGTATATAGCCTTCCGGTGCATTGATAGCGCGTAGAGGGATCGTGAATTTCTTCTCTGTGAACCGCTCTGTCAGTACGCGCAAGTCGATGCTGTCGGTCTCGGCACGCATGCCTGTGGGGATAGCTAATGCAATGCGGAAGGATGCCGTGTCGCTTAGTCCGGACAGTTCTGTTGGCTGCGTATAAAGCGTATCAATCGCATTGAGCGCTTTCTCGGAACCATAGATCTTGGTTTTGGAGGGACTCAATTGGGGTTTATCGATCAGCTGATACTCGTTTGCTGTCTCCAACGAACCTGCAAAAACAATGTTCACGGTCTTTTCGCGCTCTGTGTAATACGAGCAAACCAGCTCTTCCGGCTTGGTGTCTATCAGATGACTTGTGCCTTGCAAGATATCGCTGATACTACGTCTCAGTGCATCGGAAGGAACACGAATCGTACCTTTCTCGCCATGGATATATTGCCTCAGATCGATCGATAGATGTAATGGATCGCTGTGATACGTATTGAGCCTGTATCCGGCATCTCTAACTTCAATCATCACGGTATCCGGCAGTCCTGCTCCTCCCAGACCGATGGTCCCCGGCTTACCGGTATACTGGATCAGTACGGGTACGACCGTGTTACGCACCGATTGCATAGCATGTCCGTACCAGAGCATAGCCGCCAGTAGAAGAAATAGCAGGAATGTCAGGATATCTCGTTTCATTTTTTCTCTTCAGTTGCAACTTCGGCAGCGTCAGCGAAGACGCTCTCTTTGCTTACTTTGATGGTAACATCTTTAGCGATAGTGATGATGAAAGTGGTCTCTTGAACTTCCTTGATCTCGCCGTAAATACCACCTGCGGTCACTACTTTGTCACCTTTTTTCATGCTCTCACGTTGCTTTTGCAACTCTTTCTGACGCTTGGTCTGAGGACGAATCATGAAGAAATAGAAAACTACGAAAATGAGGATCATCATGATCCAGAACGACCACTGGTTTTGACCTTGTCCTTCTGCGGCCATTTCAGCCTGCAATAAAATGAAATTTAACATAATGTATGATATTTTTAATTTTTAATTCTTAATTCTTAATCTTTAATTTATTTCACTCCGAGCGCTTTGAAGAAAGTGCCGTTGTACTTCATGTCCCGAAGTACCTCGGAGAGGATACCATTGATGAACATGTAACTCTTATCTCCCGAATACTCCTTAGCGAGCTCGATATACTCGTTGAGCGAAACGGTAAGAGGTATCTCCTCGAAGTTGAGGATCTCTGCCAATGCTGTTCCGATGATGATGCGGTCCATATACGCAATACGGTCAGCTTCCCAGCCTTTCAGGTGCGAATTGATGAGCTCTTCGTACTCGTCGTGATGAGAAATAGCGTGCTCTAATAGGGAATTGGCAAACTGGAGTTCGCTCTCGTCATCGAACATCTCCAAGAGCGGAGTGCTCGGGTCACTGTCTTCATTGAAACGCTTGATGGTCTTGACGATATAGCTGACGACGACATCCGCATCCACCGTCCAGTTGGATTTATCCAACACTACCTCCATCTCGTCCAGCGCCTCTTGGAGTGCCTCGCTGCCGAAGAGCAGATGTTGGTAAATCAGTCTCCAGATACGTTTGTCATCCTCATAGGTACAACTATCTGCTTCCATATACTCACGATAGAAATCGCTCTCCGTCAACTGACGATATATCTCGGAAACGGCAGTCATTCCGCTATCCCAGACCAAACGTTGCTCTTGGATGCGCGCGCGCAAGATACGGTTGTCGAACAACTGCTGCGCAAATCGGTTTTGTATAAAGCGGCGATTCGGAGTCCAGGACGAGTGCGTAGCGCGTGCGCGAGTCATCTGCTCCTCCATCTGACGCTGAGCGTATGCCGTCAACTCATTGGCAAAATCCAACAACACGAAATACAAGTCATACGTGTCGGCGAAGGATTTGTTCAACTCCTTGCGTGCGGAAATAGTAGTTTTGTCCGGATTTTGGTAGTAAGCGAACAGCGTTTGGACAACACGCGTTCTAACCATCGTTCTATTGATCATAAACAGTAAATATATAGTTTAGTTCGTGCGTAGGCGCGCATTATGCGCGCAAAAAAAAATTTGTGCAAAGATACAAAAAAATTTGCATATGTGCAAGATTTTTTGTAATTTTGCAGCCGATTTTTATATAAAATTTGTAAAAATGGACAAAATTAATGAAGAAAGACGCGATCAAGAGATCGTTTACAGCCGTTCAGTGAAGGCTGGAAAGCGCATCTATTACTTAGATGTACGCAAGGCTCGTAACAATGATCTTTACCTCTGCATCACAGAGAGTAAGCGTCGTCAGAACGAGGGCGAAGACGCTCCGTCGTTCGAGAAACACAAGCTTTTCCTCTACAAAGAGGACTTTACTCACTTTACAGAAAGCCTACAGGATGTTATTACGTATGTACAGAATGAGTTAGGTACAATCGAAGAGCGTCCGGCGTTTGTGCCTGAAGATTCGAAAGAAGAAGAGGCAGAAATCGAAGAGCCTAAGAAAAAAGGGCTTTTAGGATTCCTTCGGAAATAACCGATTTAGACTGAAGGGGAAGGGAGGTTACAGTGCCGTTGGATTGCATGATAGTAACGATGTTGGTATCTGCGCCGAAGCCTGCTCCCTGATCCCGTAAAGAATTGAGTATTATCGCATCGAGATGTTTGCGCTCCAATTTTCGGAGCGCATTCTCTTTTTCATGCTCCGTCTCTAAAGCAAAACCGACCAAGATCTGATCATCTCGTTTGGTCTCGCCTAAGGTCTTGGCGATATCATGGGTAGTGGTCAGACGTAGTGATAGTTCGGTCTGACCTTCTTGTTTCTTGATTTTCTGGTCCGCTGTATCTGACGGAGTAAAGTCCGCAACGGCTGCGCAGAGAATAGCGATATCGGTTGTAGGCCAGACAGCCGTACAAGCCTCGTACATGCTTTGTGCCGAGAGTGCATCTATGCGACGGATAGTGCCGAAAGGATTGATAAGGGGTGCGCTCACAGCTCCGCAAACCAATGTGACATCCGCTCCTCTACGCGCGCAAGCATGCGCAAGAGCGATGCCCATCTTGCCGGTGGAGTAATTGCTGATAAACCGCACAGGATCAATCTTCTCCTGCGTGCCACCGGCTGTGATAAGAACGTGCTTGCCGGATAGCGTCTTGGGCGTCAGCGCGTACTCTAATGCCTCTTGCAACTCATCTATCTCCCGCATGCGCCCTTTGCTGCTCGTACCACAGGCTAATGGACCTTCGGCAGGCTCAACGACCGTCACGTTCTCCCATTGGCGGATAGTCGTTACGGCGTTTTGCACGGCAGGGTTCTCCCACATCTTATCGTTCATCGCAGGCGCTACCACGATAGGTTTGCGGGCTGCGCAAGAACAGATGGTGGTCGTCAGCGCGTCGTCCGCTATGCCTGCCGCCATTTTGCAAAGCACATTGGCGGTCGCAGGAGCTACGATCATCGCATCGCACCAATCGGGTAGGGAGATGTGTTCGGTAGCGTGTTCGTTGATAGCTGCAAACACATCCGAATAAACCCTGCTGCCCGAAACGGTTTGCAGGGTTAACTCGGTGACAAACTCCAGTGCGTGACGGGTAGTAGCTACTCTCACTTCTGCGCCCGCTTTGACCAGCGAACGAATCAGTTCCGGTATCTTATACGCCGCAATGCCACCACTGATGCCGACCAGTATGTGTTTGCCTTGTAAGCTCATTACTTCAGCGCCTCGTCCTTGTTGCCGGTGCGATAAATGAGCTCGCCGTCGATGAACTCTTGAGTAGCCATCAGCGTCGGTTTCGGCAGACGCTCGTACTGACGGCTGATCTCGATTTGCTCTTTGTTCTCAAACGTCTCATCCAGTGAGTCTTGCGGAATAGAGAAGTCCTGCAGCTTGGCATCCAGCTCTCTCTTGATGCCGGTACTGATCTGATTTGCGCGTTTGGCAATGATAGCTACTGTCTCGTACACGTTTCCTACCGGTTCGGTAAGCTGGTTAATGTCACGTGTGACAGTGTTTTTAGGTGCTTTTGAATTTTTGTAATCCATAATATATTTTCAATTTCAATTATCGTATTTTCTTTCGGTTGAACGACTCATCAACCTTGATTTCTCAATATCTTATCAATCTTCTGCTTCATTTTTTCCACCTCTTTCCGGTGCTTGGAGTCCGGATATTCGGTGATGAAGTTATAGTACTCATCTTGTGCGTCACGAGCACGCTCGGCTTTCTTATCCTCCATGGAATGAACCATTTGCTGATATTTAGCTTGCATCACAATCCAGTTGAACTCCTCTTGATACGAGTTGCTCGGATAGTTCTTGAGCGCATTGCGGGCTACGATCTCGCTGCTCAGATAGTTGTTGCCCAAATACGTACCCAAATTGTAATACAACTGAGCGCTCTTTAGCTCTTTGTAAGCCAACTTATCGTACAGTTCACTCATCTCCTCATAAGCTTGCGCCGAGTAGGGACTCTCAGGATACAACTCTACGAAAAGGTTATAGGCTTCTATCGCTTTCTGCGTGATATCCTGATCCAGACGGGCATCCGGCGAGTTGAGGTACTGACAGTGACCTATCTGGAAATACGCTTCGGTAGCATACTTGCCCTTGGGATAGTTGCGGACATATGCCTGATAATAATCGGTCGCTGCATCGTACGATTTCTGACCCATGTAACTGCGTGCTAAATAGGCTAACACGTCCTCGGAACGCTCGGTGCCTTTGTAGTAAGAGGACACATCATCCAAGAGCGTTTGCGCCTTGACGTACTGCTTGTCATTGAAATACATCAAAGCCGCCTGATATTTCTCCTCAGGGTCACGCGACTTGAGCAAACGCTGATAATCTCCGCACCCGCTCAGTAACACTATAAATAATACTATATAAAGTCCCTTTTTACGCATTGTAATCAAAAAATCGTGCAAAGGTACAACAAAAATCGCAAATATGCAAATTTTTTGGCAACTATTTTGAATAATCGAATAAATTTAAGCGTTTTGAGCCAAAATTACATGTTTGCGTTGTAGTATTGTGGCTGACCGGTGACTTCTTCGCCTAACCAATCCGGACGCTCGATGGCTTCGTCTTCGTCGCTTAACTCGATCTCCGCAAGCACCCTTCCTTCCAGACGCCCGTGAAAGACATCGACTTCCCATTTGAGGTCGTCTTCTTTCGCCTTAATGATGTATCGTGTTTTGGAGATTGCACCCGGCAGGCAAATCTTCATCAGCTCTTTAGCGTCCGCCAAGTCGATCTCTTTTTCCCATTCGAACTTAGCGATACCGTCTCGAAGAAGCGAAGATTTAATAGTAAGGAACGCACGCGCGTCTCGTATGCGTACGCGAATGGTCTTCTCGGGATCTTTGCAAAGATAACCCTGCATGATTTCATAACTCGTCGTCGCTTGAGCGATAAAAGCGTTCGACTTAACCAAAAATTTTCGTTCGATTTCGGTGTTTTTTGCCATAATTATGCGTATTTGAGTGCAAAATTACAACTTTTTTGCCAAATAAACAAAAAAAAGTGCAAAAAAATTTGCGTATGTCATAAAAAAGCAGTACCTTTGCACCCGCTTTTAGCAAGAAACCCAAAACGGGTCCCAAAAAAATTTAATTTTTGGGGAGAGCGGAGGCAATGGTCGCACCAACTAATTAGCGTAGCGGTTTAGTTCATTTGCGAGCCATTTGCCGAACGCGATGGAAGGGTGGGTGAGTGGCTGAAACCAACAGTTTGCTAAACTGTCGTACGGGTAACTGTACCGGGGGTTCGAATCCCCCCTCTTCCGCAGAAAAAGAAATAGGAACCAAGAAGGTCCCTATTTTTCTTTTTATGAGAAGGAGGCGAGCCTTCTCACCCCTCGTTCGAATCCCCCCTCTTGGCATAATTGGTGTAAAAATGCAACAAAAAAGCCGCTTCTCTTGCGTATGTCAAAAAAAAGCAGTAACTTTGCACCGCAAAGTTGAAAAAACACAACGGAATGAGAAAAATAACTATATTGATTTTATGGATTCTCTTTTCCTGCTTGAGTGTATGGGCAGAGACGATGGAGAGGGAGCAAGCGTCCTTGGTGGCAGGGAGTGCGGTGCGTGATACGCTGATGGGCGTGCCATGCCGCGTGTATCTGCCTGCGCAGTACGAGCAGCGTGTGGCAGAGCGTTTTCCGGTGCTCTATCTACACCATGGTATGTATGGCAATGAGAATGACTGGATTGAGCAAGGTGCGCTGATTCCTATCATGGATTCCCTGCTGCGTAAGGGAGCCATCAAAGAGTTGGTGGTGATCATGCCGGATAACTGTCCGAGTCGTCCGACCTTCGAGGAAGAGAAAGCGAATGCGACTACGGGAGAATGGGAGAATAACTTTGCTCGCTTTATGGACGAAGCGGAGCATCGCTACCGGATCAGTCATGATCCTTCGGAGCGTGCAGTGGCGGGTCTGTCCATGGGTGGCTATCACACGATGCGCGTGAGCAGCGTGCTCAAAGGGCAGTTTGCTTATGTCGGGATGTTCTCTCCGGCTACTTTTGTGCATAATGCGCCGGAGAACTACAAGCTTTTCTGGATCGGAATAGGGAAGGATGATTTCTTGTACGAGTCCTTGCAGGAATACCGTCGTTGGTTAGATGCCGAGGGCGTGGAATATACGTATTACGAGACCGAAGGCGGACATGAGTGGCCTAATTGGCAGGATTATATCTGTCGTTTTCTCCAACTCATTTCCCGATAAGCTCTACTGAAATTTATGATCATGCGAAAGAAAATATATATCTTGCTTGCCTCTTTGGCATTGGTGTCTTGTGCAAACCGAGGCATAGGTCCTCAGGGCGGTCCTCGGGACACGCTTGCACCTCAGCCTGTTCGTTCGGAGCCGGAGAACGGTGCGCTCAATTTTAACCGGAACCGTATTGAGATCAGTTTCAATGAATATCTGCAGTTGAATAACGTGAGTCAGAATTTTCTGATGTCCCCTCCTCAGCAGCGTCCGCCTGACGTGAAGGTGCGCGGAAAGAAGGTGGTGGTTCAGTTTGCGGATTCGCTTCGTGACAACACCACATACACCCTCGATTTTGGCAACGCTATTTGCGATTATAGGGAGCGCAATCCGTTCTCGAATTACTCGTTTGCTTTCTCCACGGGACCGCAGATCGATACCTTGGAAGTGCGCGGAAAGGTGTATGATGCCTCTAATCTGAATCCGCAGCAGGGCATCATCGTCGGTATCCATGAGAACAAGGATGACTCGGCATTTTTGAAGATGCCTTTTACGCGTATTGGTCGTACGGATTCCGTGGGTGCTTTCCGCATCGGGAACATGCAGGGCGGCTCTTACCGTCTTTATGCGGTCAATGATATTAGCCGTGACTATCGTCTGACTCCGGGTGAACCGCTTGCTTATGCCGACTCGCTGCTGACGCCTGTTGTGCGTCCTCATTACCACAAGGACTCGTTGGGCAATGACAGTCTGGTGGGCTATGAATACGGTCCTGCGGACTTGCAGTTGTTGCTTTTTGAGCAGCAGCAAAAACGTTTGTATTTGCAGCGTACCCATCGCGAACAAGCTCATTTAATTCGTGTTTGTTTCTCTTCGGAGCCGGACAGCCTGCCTTCATTCCGTGCTATGCGTCCTTCTGAGACGGACTCGACTCGTTCGGATTCGGCATGGATTGACCCGATGCCGTACATGCATATGCACTATTCCAAGCTTCGCGATACGGTCACTATCTGGCTGACCGATAGTGCGGCTATCTCGCAGGACTCGATCTTCTTGGAGGCGCGTTACCGCAGAACCGATTCGGTCTATAACTTGGAGTGGTACACCGATACGCTTCGTGCTATCTGGCGTTCGCCTCGTCTGTCAGCGAAAGCGAAGAAAGTCTTGGATCGTAAGAACCGAGAGCGTAAGCTGGATCTCAAATCGAATGCAAGGCAGGGATTCGAGCTCTATGATACCTTGCGGATCAATTGCTCTACGCCTATCGCTTCCATGGAACGCGATTCGATACATTTGTACCAGCAAGTGGACACCATCTTCAAACCGGTCTCATTCCGCATTGCGCCTTATGATACACTCCCGATGCAACTGACGCTGATTGCTTCTCTCGGAGCAGGTAAGAAATACGAGCTGAGGATAGATAGTGCCGCGCTTCACGATGTATATGGAGCTCCTAACAAAGCGGAGAAATTTGGATTGCAGGTGAAGAACCCCGAGGAGTACGCTACGCTTCGCGTTAAGTTGAATCCTTTCCTGCCCAAAGCGCGTATTCAGCTGTTGAATACCAGCGATGAACCGGTGCTCGAACTACCGGCTGTGCAAGGAGGTACGTTCTTCCGTTACCTCAAACCGCAGACCTATTATATGCGTTTGTATATCGATGAGAACGGAGACGGTCTCTGGACAACAGGCAGTTGGGAGCACAAACGGCAGCCGGAACCGGTGTATTATTTCCCGGCTAAGTTACAGACCAAATCCAATTGGGATTTTGAGGAAGAGTGGAATTACAAGGCGGTACCTCAGATGGAGGCGAAACCCAAAGAACTCATTCGTACCGGTTCTTCCAAAAAGAAATAAACGAGACCAAGATGCTGAAATCGAAGTGGTTTGACTATTGTTTTGTGTCGTTGGGACTGCTTATTCAGGCGGTTGTTTTTGCCGTGACTTGGTATCTGCCCGATTTCGATGTGTATCAATCGACACTCAGTTTTGTCTGTGGGTGTCTGGGCGTGTGCTCCGTGTGGCTGACTGCACAGCGCAATATATGGATGTACCTCTTTGGCTTCGGACAGGTGGGTATTTACTTATGGCTCTGTGTGCAACAGCGTTTTTACGGAGGTATAGCTATCAATAGCTATTATCTGCTGACGATGGTCTATGGTGTCTTTGTGTGGCGTCGGCATTTGGACGAGACCGACCATACACTCACTATCCGCTGCCTGCCTGTTATGAAGACCGTGCTTATCAGTATAGCTACGATTGTCGGTTCTTGGCTGACAGGGTGGGGTTTGTCCTATTGGACGAATGACACGCAGCCCTATTTAGATGCCTTTACAACAATACCTGCTCTTGTAGGGCAGGTATTGATGATACTCGGTTTGCGCGAGCATTGGTTGATGTGGCTTGCTGTCGATGTGTTGGGCGTAGTGCTTTGGGTACGAGCCGGAGACGGCTGTATGACAGCGCAGTACGCCTTCTGGACAGCTAACTGCGTGTACGGATTTTACCTCTGGCGCTCATCCGGTGTCTCGAAAGAGTAGAGGATCGCTTCCAATTGGCGCAAGGCATTGCGTTTCTTCTGACCGGCAGCGAAAAGGAATGCTTCTGCGGTCACTACGCGTGCATTCACAGGATCCAAGCGGGTAAGGCTCACAAACGGACCGCCCATTGCTTCTCCGTCGAGCATCTTCCATAAACCGCGAGTCTCTATCGCGTAGAATCCTCCCACAGAGTCGCGCAAAGCCGCTACAGAACGGCTGACCGGCGGAAAATGTTTGTACTCTGTGCCCATATGGCTTCCGGGCACTTGTGCCGTAACGATTCGACCGAGCACTTCATTGCGCATGGCAACGATCGACTCGTTGCTGAACTGCTCCTGAGCGGTGTACGGATAGCTGTAAACGAGCACATCCTTACGCATCGGACCTTTGTTGTTGCAACACCAAAGAACATTGACCTTTTGGTCATCGGAAATGGTTATCTCTTCATTTTTGATGAGCATGAAGTCCTCTGGGATGAGCATGTCGTAGCCTTGTTTATTGAGTATCGCGCGCGCTTCCTTATTGGTGTTGGCACGGTAGAAACTGAGCTGACGGGCTAACTCCTCCTGTACAAACCACTCCCGGATAGCTTCTCCGTTGGTCTGCCAATAGGCTAAGAAGGCTTCGTCACTCGGCGCCTGAATACGGATCATCGCCTGCGGTTGAGACCATACATTGCGGCTCTTGAGCACTTTGACTTGGGTGTACTTATGCTCGTTGATATCCGCTAAGAGGATGTTCCTCGTCGATTTGAGAAAATCATCAAACGAGACCGTGGGCACATGCGTCACGGTAAACGTAGCTTCCATTTGCGGCAAACCATACATATCTGCTCCCATGGTAGCGCAGACAGCCTCCTTGATTTCCGTACTATTTGGCGAGACCACCAAACATTCATAAATACTACCGGTTGCTGAGGTCAGCAAACGCTCATGGCTGCTTGTGCATGCACAGAGAAAAGCAGCCGTACAAATGAGTAAAAATAAACCCTTTTTCATAATCTCATGTTTAATTTGGGTGCAAAGTTAATAAAAAAAAACGAAATGTGCAAAAATATTTGCCAAAAATTTGCATATATAAAAAAAAATCTGTAACTTTGCGACCGAAATAACAAATAATGCCATGACTCTATTTACTGATTCTATTTTTTTGACGGATGAGATGGAGGGTTTTGAAAAGTGCCGAGACACACGTTTTGACACCTCTACGACCGTTCTTTTATGCACCAAAGGTCACATAGATGTTTCCTATCGTGGTGAGATGATTCGCATTGACACGAATGATGTGTTTGTTCGTGTGCCTTATGCGACGGAGAAGGGACCGTTCAAATGGTCCGATGATTTTGAGTTTATGCAGGTATCTATCCCGATTTCCCTGTATGAGGAGCTGATGTTTGATCATATGCGTGTGGAACCGCGTTGGTGGCAGAAGCAGGAGTACCTCAAGGCGCATCCTATTTTCCATTTGAACGAGATATCCGTTGAGTTCTGCCGCACGTATTTCCATTTGTTGGAGTTGCAGCTGCAGGATAAGCAGTCGGACTACCGTCGTCAGATATTGATGTTGATTGCTCGTGGCGCTACCATGGAGTTGCTCAATTATCTGGATAAGACCTTGGTGTTTGGTGAATTGGATGTAGAGCGTCAGTCGGTGAACTCGAGCGATTATACCTTCCATGCCTTCACGCATTTGCTGCGTGAGCATCCGCATATGAGAGAGGTACAATGGTTTGCTAAGCAGCTCAATATCACGCCGAAGTATCTGTCCGAGATCTGCAAAGAGCGTAGCGGACGTTCTGCGAGCGAATGGATTGCCGAAGTGACGGTTACCGAGCTCAAGAACTATCTGCGCAAAACGACTTTACCTATCCGTGAGATAGCGCGTGTGATGGAGTTCCCGAACGCCAGTTTCTTCTGCCAATATACCAAGAAACATACCGGTATGACTCCAAACCATTTCCGTAAGATGAAGGAAGCGTAATAAGGATTAAGCAAGAGACATAAGAAAGGCAGCTGCTCGGCTGCCTTTCCTTTTCTTTACCTTTCCTTTTCTTTACCATGCAAACAAAGGATGTTGAGTCATCTCTCGATTCACTTCCTCTCGTACCGCCTCAATGGTACGCTGTGCATCGTTGGTCTGCACGTCTCTCAGAACGCGGTCGATCAGTTCCACAATCCATTCCATCTTGTCTTCCTTCAAACCACGTGTGGTGATAGCCGGTGTGCCGAAACGCAAACCGCTGGTCTGGAACGCAGAGCGACTGTCGTACGGAACCATATTCTTATTCGTCGTGATATCCGCGCTCACCAAAGCTTGTTCCGCTACTTTGCCGGTCAACTCCGGATACTTGGTACGCAGGTCAATAAGCATGGAGTGGTTGTCCGTTCCGCCGCTGATCACTTTATAGCCTTTATCGATGAACGCTTGTGCCATGACGGCTGCATTCTTCTTGACTTGCTGCTGATAGAGTTTGAACTCTTCCGTCAACGCCTCGCCAAAAGCAACCGCTTTAGCTGCAATCACGTGCTCCAACGGTCCACCTTGTGTACCCGGGAAGACCGCAGAGTCGAGTAGAGCACTCATCTTCTTGATCTCGCCTTTCGGAGTGGTCTTGCCCCAAGGATTATCGAAGTCCTTACCCATCAGAATGACACCTCCTCGCGGACCACGAAGCGTCTTATGGGTCGTACTGGTTACGATGTGTGCGTACTTCAAGGGGTTTTCGAGCAGACCTGCAGCAATCAGACCGGCAGGGTGAGCCATATCGACCATGAAGAGCGCACCTATCTCATCCGCAACGCGGCGAATACGTGCGTAATCCCATTCTCGGCTATAAGCACTCGCACCCGCGATGATCAGTTTCGGCTTATGGGTGCGTGCTTTCAGCTCCAAATCATCGTAGTTCACACGTCCTGTCTCGGGATCCAAATCGTAGCCGATAGCGTTGAACATCAGACCGGAGAAGTTCACTGCCGAACCGTGACTCAGGTGACCACCATGACTCAGGTTCAAGCCCATGAAGGTGTCGCCTGCATGCAGACACGCCATAAAAACAGCCATATTCGCTTGCGCACCGCTGTGAGGCTGAACATTCACATATTCTGCGTCGTATAGTTTCTTCAACCGGTCACGAGCGATATTCTCGGCAATATCTACCACCTCGCATCCACCATAATAGCGATGTCCGGGATAACCCTCTGCGTACTTGTTAGTCAGCACGCTACCCATCGCTTCCATCACTTGATCACTCACGAAATTCTCGCTTGCAATCAGCTCAATGCCTTTTGTCTGACGTTCCCGCTCACGGCGAATGACGTCAAAAATCTCTACATCTCGATTCATTGTTACGAAATTTTTAAGCCAATATACTGTTTATTTATAGATACGTTTTAGTTTTTGCATCCTTTGAATGCGTTTTTGCCGACGCTGATGTGCGACGGGATACCGGGAGCCCGGAGGTTCTTACACTCCAAGAAAGCGTCCGCTCCGATGGTCTGCAAGGAGTCGTTCCATTGTACCTCTCTTAGGCTGCGGCATTGACAGAAAGCACCGTCTCCAATGGACTTGAGCGAAGCATTCAGACGAAGCGTACGCAGACTGATGCACTGTGCAAAAGCGCCTTTCTCCAGTTGCTGCAACGAGGCAGGAAGGGTGATGTCCTCTAACAGTTTGCACTCCATGAAGGCGCCTTCCTCGATGAGGTGGATGTGATCCACCAGAGCGATGCCACGTAACTGCTGGCAGTTATGAAAAGCACGTACTCCGATACGGAAAGTAGAGCGAGGGATATTGATCTTCTCCAACGCAATACATCCGTCAAGTGCTTCTTCGCCGATAGCATACAATCCGTCCGGCAGGTCGATGCGATAGAGGTGTGAGCAGCCTTGGAAAGCCTGTTTAGGAAGCGAATTGACTCCGGTAGGAATGACTACCTTACGCAGTGCAGCGCATCCTGCAAAAGCCTGTTCGCCCATGAACTCAAGCGTCTGAGGCAGGTCGATAGCCTCTAAGGATGAGCAACCGGCAAAAGCTCCGTTTCCGATACGTTTGAGGTGGTTTGGCAAAGTCAACTGTTTGATAGCACGGCACATGAAGAATGTTGCCTGTCCGATAGCTTCCAGATGGTTGCTCAGCACTTGTTCTTTGAGGTTGACACAGCCGTAGAACACACCCATACCGAGGTATTGAAGTTCGCTCGGAAGGGTAGCCGACTTGAGCAATCCGCAGTTATAGAATGCGAAATTGCCGACCTCGCGAACAGTCGCGGGAATAGTGACATCCACCAGATTCTCGCAGTTATAGAAAGCGGCAGTCGGAATAGCGGTTACGGACGCGGGGATTGTGACCGTTTGCAGGTTCTTGCGGTTCGCAAAAGCTCGTTCGGCAATCAGACGAATAGGGATCTTGTTCTTGAAGATATATTTCGCAGGCAGCGTGTTATTGGTCGCAACCAGACAGTCATCGAGGATCAGTGCTCCTTTCTTCCATTTGTTCTCATTGGCATAGATGCCGCTTCCGGTGAAGACCTCCTCGCCGATAGATGTGACGGAAAGAGGAATGACCACTTTCTGTAGGTTCTTGCAATCTCGGAACGTCTCATGGTCAATGCGTGTCAGCCCGTCAGGCAGATCCACACGGGTGATCACTTTATTGCCCTGAAAAGCGCCGGCTGCTATCAGACGCGTGCTGACAGGAACCACAAAACGCGGTTTGATCGTCTTGTCCGTAGCAATAAGGATGCTGTCTAACCACAGGCAACCTTCCGACCAGTTCTCCTTGTTGAGCATGATACCCGTTCCGTCAAAAGCAGAGCGGTACACGCGTTCCAAGGTCTTAGGCAACACTACTGCAGTGAGTGCTTTGCAGCCCTTGAACGCTTTGTCCCCGATAGCGGTGACGGTATATGTGTTTTGCCCCACCGTGATGGTCTCGGGAATGAATAATTCCCCGGACACTTTGGGGTTTGACGCCACTTCGGCTGTCAGACGGATGTCATCCAACGTGTAGTGAATGTCTTGATACTGAGCGTCTTGCGCCGATAAAGGCGAAAGACTTGTGGCGAACGGCGAAAGGAGACTAACGCACACGAGCACCGCGCGCATCATACGTGTGCTCACCTCTTTGAATAAATAATTGACCATCTTTGAAATATTTATAATTGGTGATTTGCGATTTGGTGTTGCTCAATCCTGAGGGCATGTCCACACCGAGTTGGTAGAGAATAGCGTTCTCGATGAGTTTCTTTCCGTCTGCCGTGAGATACTGTGTGGAGTATTCGGAGACGCCTATCATGATCATCCGTTGGGGCAAGATAGTTCCGTTACAATCCAGTCCTGCCGGTAGTTCGGCGATAGTGTTACCGCTGGCACTAACCGGAGAGCCTAAGGTCACGATACTTGAAGGATCAGTAATCGACCATTCCGAGATAGCCGTTACGGCGTTGGTGTTGCATTGACTAAAGACTTGCAATTCGCCGTTGGTGATGGTCAGTCCGCGGAAAAGCGGATGTTCCTCTTCTGCCACGCTGACACTCAGATCCTGTGTGTTGATAGCCGTTCCCCAGCTCCATACACCGGATTTGAGCAACCAAGGCTTGAGCAGAACCATAGGAGCGTCATATCCTTTGAGAGGAGTGAAACCCGACGCAGTGGAAGACGGTTTGCTGCCTAAAACAATCACTTCGTAACTGCTATAATCCACCGTATTGTCCATTGCATCGGTCTCCACAATCCATAAGCTGTCGTTTGTACGGAGATATCGAAGCAGCGGTTTATCTTCCGCGCAGCCCGGAATAGTAACAAAAGCAACGGCATGAGTGCCTTCCGGTTGAACGGAAGGAACTGTATCTCCTCCCGGCTCGGGATCATGATGCTCTCCCGGTGACTCGAAACAGCCAAGATCCGGCGCATCGCCGTTATAGCCGATGTTCACATCTATACCGGCATCAATAAGCGCCGAGTTTTCCGCGAGACGCATGAAATTCGTTTCTGAGAGACTGCCGTCCGAAGTACGATACATGAGCACAAGTGAGGTGTCGAGAGATTGAAAATCATTCTTGGAAACGGAGTAGCCGCTATTCCAACTATTATGGTCAATCGTCACGACGGTCTTCGATTTGTAACTGTCGCTGTTCTTACCCGCAAAACTGATACAGTTCTGAATAGTGTTGGTACCATAAGCGGTGGTGAAGCCGTAGTTATAGGCGTTGGCGTACGCGGAGTTGTTATAGATCCACATCGTACCGCCGTTGTTGTTTTGGTCAAAACCACGCGCGTAGTTTCCGACGGCAAGGCAGTGGTGAACGATGATCTTATGATCCGTATAACCGCCGCCCATCTTAAAGCCGTTTCCGTTACCTTGGCAAGGGAACTGAGCAAGGGTGATAGTAATGGTATTTCCGTAGCGATCTGTCATCGTAGTACCCACTTTGGAGTCAAACCAAGCTTTGTCCACACCTAAGGCACGCGGATGATTGCTCATGTCGTAATACGGCGCACCGTTTGCATAGCAAACGCAGTTCTCAATGACCGTCTCGCTGCTACTCACGCGTTGGAAGAAATCCCAGCCGTCATCGCTGTTGTTCCATGCGCGGCAACCGATATAGTGGTTTCCTGCTCCGGTAAACTGCTTGTCTGCAAAACCATCTGCATTGCCGCCGAAATTGGCAGTCGCACCGGACATGGTCTCGTAGTCAAAGTTATCATGACTGTCCACGTTCAAGATGATGTTGTTGCCGCCATTCTTCATTTGGCATCCAGTATCTGCAGATCCGTATATATCAAGGTTTTCAAAGATGCAGTTACTGCCGTAATTGATGAGGTTGTTCTTACCCGAATAGCGGAGCGTGAGGTTCTTTACGTGCAGGAACGAACAAGTACTCTTGATCTGCAACCCGCGATCTCCGTAGGCTGTTTGACGGAAGTCCAAAATAGCTGAATACTTGCCACTTCGGTTAATCCCTTCGTATCCGGAGATGACGATGCGCTTGGTCGCACTACCGTTGAGGTTGTTCACATCGGTGGTCATCAGGTTGTACTGTCCGCTGAAGAGGTAGAGCGTGTCTCCCGGGAGACTCAGTTTCTTCAGTCCGCTGGTGAACGAACAGGGGTTAGCAAACGAACCATTTCCTGTGCCGTCCGGAGAGGCGTAGTAAGTAGCCGCGGAGGCAGGTGAAAGGTGATAACTGAGCACGGAGAACAGTGCTACCATCAGCAGGACTGCTGCTTGTTTGGGTGCGACGAAGTCGCGGTCAAGTTTCTTTCTCATTTCCAATACAAAATGAATACGTAGACGGGTCATGGTGAGCCAAAGAATACATTTCGCTTTCCAAGTCGTTGCGTTGGCAAAGCGGTTCTCGAGTTCCTCTAACACACGTTTCTGCGCATCGGGATGAGGAACGGCGGTAGTACTACTCGGATTCTTGGTGTAGAGATAACCGGCGTAGTTGATGCGCTTATATTTGGGGTTTGACAACCAAAGGTCCGTAGAGAAAAGGACATCTTCGTAGATCATGCCGCCCTCGAAACGAATGTCCTTGAGTGCGCTGCGTCGGTAGAGACGCATACAAGGCGAGGTATAGCTGTACTGATGAATCGGTAAACGCCGAATACCGACATGCCAGCCCGAGTTAGTTTGTCCTTCGGATGTACGGCGATAACCGCTCTGTACATAATCCACATTTTTGATGGCATGGAGATGCCGGTCACACCAATCCGGCGCAAGACGGTCGTCCGAGTCCACGAAAGCGATATACTCGCCGGTGGCTTTTTGCATGCCTAAGTTTCGAGCGATAGATTGCCCGGAGTGTTGCTGCGTGAGCAAGACCACTTTGCGAAGCGGATCCTCCGCGTGCTTCTTGGCATAAGCCTGCGCAATCGTCAGACTATTATCCGTGCTGCCATCATCAATCAGGATGATCTCCAGCGGCTCGATAGTCGTTTGTCCGAGCAATGAATCCACGCAATCCGTAAGAAACAAAGCGGCGTTATAAACGGGTACGATGATGCTAATCATTTGTGTATTGTTTTATTTGTTTATAGTCGATAGTAGTATTTGTTCCATTTGTTTGGTTTGTGCTTCGCGGCTGAACTCTTCGCGATGCTGTGTCTGTTGGGCGGTGAAGCCGTTCTGCTCCCATGAGCGGTAGTGCTGCAAGATGAAAGCTTTGATAGCCTCTATATCGTCAGTTGCTATTCCTGCGTTGGTATAGGCCATCAGTTCTGCTAACGCTCCTTGGTCGGATGGCACGCACAGAATCGGTTTGGCGCAACCGAGTGCCTCGTAGAACTTGGTGGTCAACATGCCATGCGTGTTCGGCGAAGTGAGGACGAGCATGATGCCGCTTCGTCGGATAGCATCGCCCAAACGGTCGTGCGCTACCGGATGATCTTGCGGCGTGTGGATATCCATCTGAATTCTGATTCCCTCCACCGCTTGTTTCACTTTCTCCAAGGCAGGTATCTGCCAATGGAAAAGCGATCCGATATACGTTATGGTGAACTGCTCTGTGCGGATGTTCTCGGGGTAGAACTGCTGCTCATCAAAACCGTTGTAGATCGTATAGACCGGTACGCTGTTGGCAGTTATATTCTGAATGAAGTCCTTATGCCAAGGAGAAACGGTTGTGATCGCATTGGCAGCACGCAAGACTTTATTCCGACGGCGGATATGTATGGCGCGATAGAGACGCCTGAAAGGCATAAGCCACCATTGTTGATGCTGGTATTGGTAGCGCGAGTCATCCACCTGTTCGTCCAAATCGCGAATATCGCATATCAACGGCACTTGAAGTGTTTGAGCTATCCGCTGTGCGGCTCCTAACGGAAAATCGCTGAAAGCCGTGCAGAGGACGAGATCGAACCCGCCATGTAGGGTGGTTAGAGCTCGTTTGGCAAAAACGCGGTTGTGCCAATCGGTGAGTAGCGTCCAAACGGTCTTGACAAACCAATCGAACGTATTACCGCTGTACATACGGATCGTCTCGATAGGGTAGTTATGAGCAAAAGGCAGCGGTTCTGATGTTTCGGTCAGCAGCGTTACGGCAAAGCCTTTGCGGTCCAAATAGTCGCAAAGGTATCGCAACCGAGGCAGATAGCCCGGAGCAACCGGCGGGTCAGAAACCACTAAAATATGTGTCCTTTTGTCATTTGCCATGTATCAATTCGAGCAGTTTCGGATAGAGGGAACGATGATAAGTGGTGTCGTTAATATTGCTGTTGTGCCATAATAGGCAAAGGTCGCCATGATGCATATGCACCTTCTCAATCAGCCGCTCGCAGAGGAAATACGCTTCGTCTTCGCTGAGGTTCATGTAGTTCTCATTGCTCAGCGTGGTGTCCATAATCACGAGCGGATGTAACGTGAGAGGCGTCAGTTTATAGGTATATGGATTGATCCATCGTACAGCACGTGTGGTCTGCAAACGGAATCCTGCTGCGTCCGCAAAACCCATCGTGAAATCATCGGTAATACCGGCTTTTATCCATTGTGTCATGTTGCGGATAGAACCATTGAGATAGTGAACCCGATGCAACGGACTGATAGGTTTGGAGGGCATCTCTCCGTAGTAACTGCTATGCACGCCTAACTTCGCGCCGCTGTCTAACAAGCTCTTTTTGAGGCGTTTATAATCACGTCCGTGCAAACTATACTGCGGATAATCATATCCGCTTCCGCCGGTCTGTTTGACGAAATAGATACACTCTGCTTCCGGAATGCGGCTGTCTTGCTCCATGAGCCACGGGAAGGTGTAAAGCGGATCTTTGTTTATGTTGCGAAGAGAATCCCATGCTTGTTTCATCTCTCCTCTTAGCAATCCTCCGAACGCGCCTCGCAAAGAGCGGTATTGCGTGATAGCATCGATGTCGTGCGTCAGATAGATGTGTCCGAATCCGGGAGTCGGCAAAGGCAGATTGAGCAGTTTCATCAACAGCCTTGCATGTTCGTCCAAAAGCGGAATCTGCAAACGGTTACCCTGTCCTAAAATAGAGAACCGTGCAGCAAACCGACCGTGCTCATCCCGTTCAGTATTAAACGTCTCTTCTGCGCGCGAAATGAAGAAGAACGTGTTATAAATAATGTCCGTCCGGATGATGGCTTTGCCTTTTGCGGGTTGCTCTACCACCACTTTATTCATGTCCGGCAGTACAATAGTGTGGCCTAATTTGCGGTTAGGCACAATAATCACGTCGTGCGTCTCTAATTCTTTCTCATCAGCACTGTAAGCTACGCGTTTGGCTGCTTCTGCATCTCCATAGCATAGCCAGGTAATCATGTAATCAACAATTTCGTTCAGTTGCATCTGTGTTTATTTTTCATGTTAATTATGTTTCACTTAGTATTTCCCATTCGTATAGTTTTTGCTCGATCTGGTGTTTGACCGATTCGTATTTCTGGAACAGTTCCTGCGTTTGGTTTTCGGGCAAAGCGAGCAGTTGCTCTATCTCCGCCTGTTGTGCTTCCAAAGCCGCTATCTCTTCTTCCGTTTGTGCAATTTGCTTCTCTTTTTTGCGTTTTTCGGCAGCTGCGGCTTTCTGAGCGGCATAGTCTAACTTCGCAGTTGAAGGCTCCGAAGTAGCCTGAGATAAGTCGAAAGGTCTAGGATTGGACCGTGATTGGACCGATGTTGGACCGATATTGGACCGTTCAAGTTCTTGAAGGGAGTCAATCTTTTTGGCTCTCAAAAAATCATATATGCCACCGAGGTGCTCTTTGACTCTTCCGCCGCCGAACTCGTACACTTTCTCCACGAGCCCGTTGAGGAAATCACGGTCGTGCGAGACGCAGATGACCGTTCCGTTAAAGTCCTGCAGGGCGGCTTTGAGCACATCCTTGGACTGCATGTCGAGATGGTTCGTCGGCTCATCGAGAATCAGCAGGTTGCATGGTTCGAGTAACAGCCGGATCATCGCCAAACGGCTTCGCTCACCACCGGAGAGCACTTTGACCTTTTTCTCGGACGCCTCTCCGCCGAACATGAATGCACCGAGGATGTCGCGTATCTTGGTACGAATATCTCCGACTGCAACGTAATCGATGGTCTCGAAGACGGTGAGGTTTTCGTCCAAGAGTGCGGCTTGGTTCTGCGCAAAATAGCCGATCTTGACATTGTGGCCGATCTTGAGGTTGCCCAGATAATCCAACTGCCCCATGATACATTTGACGAGCGTGGATTTGCCTTCTCCGTTCTTGCCCACAAACGCCACTTTCTCTCCTCTGCGGATAGTGAAGGTTACGTCATGGAAGACATTATGATCCCCAAAATCCTTGCGCAGGTCTTCCACTATGAGCGGAAAATCACCACTTCTCGGAGCGGGCGGGAAACGCAGGTTGAGACGCGAGGTGTCCTCCAAATCCACTTCGAGGCGTTCGAGTTTCTCCAGCTGTTTGATGCGGCTTTGTACTTGTACGGCTTTGGTAGCTTTGTATCGGAAACGCTCGATGAAATCTTCGGTTTCCTGTATCATCTTCTGCTGGTTCTGGTAGGCGCGCACTTGTTGCTCATGGCGTTCTTTGCGCAGCTCCACGAACCGGCTGTAGTTGACATTATAATCGTATATGCGCCCGAGCGTGATCTCAATAGTCCGGTTGCAGACATTATCGATGAACGCACGGTCGTGGCTGACCATAAGCACCGCACTCTGACTCGCTTTGAGGAAGTCTTCGAGCCACTGGATAGACTCGATGTCCAGATGGTTCGTCGGCTCGTCCAACAGCAGCAGATCGGGATGACTCAAGAGGATCTTCGCTAACTCGATACGCATTCTCCATCCGCCTGAAAACTCCGTACACGGACGGTCAAAATCGCGTCTCTCAAAGCCGAGACCGATGATAGTCCTGTCCATCTCAGCAATGAACCGCGCTTCGTCCGTTTGTATATCGTCCTTAGTCCCTTTGTTCCTTATACTCATCACTTCTTCGCGAAGCGTGCGGTTGTCTTGGAAAAGCATGACCTGCGGCAGATAGCCGATCGTCATGTCCGATTCCCGTGCAATACGTCCTCCGGTGGGCTGATATTCGCCTGCAATCAAACGGAGTAGAGTAGTCTTGCCTGCTCCGTTTTTGCCCACCAAGGCAATGCGTTCCTTGCGGTTAACAAGGAACGTAATGTCGTCCAGTACAGGGCGGGACGAGAACTCCATGCTTATGTGGTCAATCGTGAGCATTGGCAGCCAGTTTTGTATTGATAATACGCCAAAGAACCAGCGTCAGAGCCGTAGCCAAACCAAAATCGGCAAACATCAGCAGCCACATGTTCCAGTTCCTTCCGAGGATGCCTAATCCGATGAACAGCAGGCTTACGCTCAGCAGCACACAGGTCGTCTGGAAATGATTCAGCCCCGTGCGAAGCAGCAGATGGTGAATATGGTTCTTGTCCGGCTCAAAGGGTGAACGGTGTTTCTTGATACGCGTGATACTCACGCGGATGGTGTCGAAGATCGGAACGGTCAGTACGCAGATCGCAACTGCCGGCGCGGCACTCATATGAAGTGCCTCAGGAACAGCCGAATAGGCGTTGATCTCGCAGAAATGGAAGACGAAAGCAGTCATCAGATAGCCTAAGAGCAGACTACCGCTGTCGCCCATGAAAATCTTGTCCTTACGTCCGAACACATTGTAGATGAAAAAGACCGTCAGCACACCGATCATACACACGCCAAGCATAGACCAAGTCGTCTCTCCTGCCAAACCGAAATAGATGGAGAAGAAAAGGCAGTAGATGATTCCCAAACCGCTGGCAAGACCGTCCACACCATCAATGAGGTTGATGGCGTTGATGATAGCGAGCAGGATAAACAGCGACAGCAGATAGCTCGGGATGATACCTATCTCGTTGATGCCGAAAAGTCCGTGCAGATGCGTGATCCGCAAGTTGGAGAAACCGATGAGAGCGATGCCTGCTAAAGTCTCGCCAAACAGTTTTGCCATCGGACGGAGAACCAGCACATCGTCGATAAATCCGACCACCATAATGGAGAATAACCCAATGAAAAAGAAATGATTAGGCTCCGTCGGATTGAAGAGCAGATAGGTCAGAATGAAGCTGATACAGATATTCAGTCCGCCGATATTAGGCACTTCGCCTTCGTGACTCATTCGTTTATTGGGACGCACTACAAAGCCTTTCGCTTTGGCGATGCGAATGACAATCGGCATAAGTATAAGACCTAACAGAAAACTGACGAGGCCGATCAGATAGTAATGTTGTTCAAAAAATGTTTGTATCATTGCGGATCAAGTTGTTCAAAGACAGAGTTTTTACTGATATATTCCGGTACTAATTGTTTCATCTGTTTGACGGTGGTGAAAGTCTTGTCCAGCTCGCTGGTAACAATCAGTTCGTCGATTTGTTTGCTGACTGTGTCATAATCGAACTCGCGAACCTTGGCAATCATGATCTTACTGTTACTGGTCGGCAGGGTGTGTTCTTTTTGGTTGAGGAGCTCCTCGTACAGTTTCTCTCCCGGACGCAGACCCGTGAAGACAATCGAGATGTCTTTGTCCGGCGTGTATCCGGCAAGGCGGATCATGTTTCGTGCTAAATCCAAGATCTTCACCGGTTTACCCATATCGAAGACGAAGATCTCTCCGCCTTTTCCTAAGGTGCTTGCTTCCATGACGAGGCAGCAGGCTTCGGGGATCGTCATGAAATAGCGGATGATCTCCGGATGCGTCACCGTCACCGGTCCGCCGGCTGCGATCTGTTTCTGGAAATAAGGTATTACCGATCCGTTGCTGCCTAACACATTGCCGAAACGGGTGGTGATAAACTTGGTGCAATCGGGGTTTTTCTTTTGCAATTTATGGAAGAGCGACTGCACGTAAATCTCCGCAATACGTTTGCTGGCACCCATGATATTGGTGGGGTTGACAGCTTTGTCCGTAGAGATCATCACAAAACGTTGCACGCCGTATTTAACCGCCATGTCTGCCATATTCTTGGTTCCCAACACGTTCGCGCGGATTGCTTCGTTGGGATAACTCTCCATGAGCGGCACGTGCTTGTACGCCGCTGCGTGATACACTACATCCGGACGCACTTCGTTGAAAATCTGCTCAATACGCGTCCTGTTACGCACGTCAGCAATGATCGGTATAAAGCGGTTGTTGGGGAACTGCTTGTTCAGATCCATCGTCAGGTCGTGCAACGGACTCTCCGCCATCTCTAACAGAACCGTTACTTGCGGCTCGTATTTCTGTACTTGGCGAACCAACTCGCTACCGATGCTACCGGCAGCTCCGCTGATGAGCACGACTTTATTGCGGATGATCTGCCGCACGTTCTCGGTGTTGATATCTATCTCCGGACGCTCTAACAGATCCTCGATCTTAATGGCGTCAATACGTCCGATACGCTGTGCATCGATGTCATCGAGATTGTCGAATTTCGTGAAATATGGCGTACTGAGAATACGGATGTTATGGTCAATGAACACCTGTAAGTCTTGCGCTGGGTTGATCTCACGCATCTTAATCGGCGAAATGATGACATTTTGTATGTTGCGTTCAGACATCCATTCAAACAGTTTCTCATCCAGTTTGCGGACAGGCAGACCGACCAACTCAAATCCGTAACGCTCATCGTTGCCGGTAATGAATCCGACCGGATGATAGGGGGTGTTTCCTGCCGAACGGAGCATCTTGGCGATGGACACACCGGCATATTTGGTACCATAGATCATGACGCGCGGACTACCGCTGCCATATTCCTGTAAGGTCTCGCCTATTGATTTGACGCCCACACGCAGCGAGAAAAGCAGCACAAAAGCGATCGGCACATAGGTCATAACGACGGTACTCAACATCGGGTGAGAGTGCGTCGTGAGCTGCATTGCTAAATTGAAAATCAGAATGATGATACCGGCAGCAAGGTTAGCGCCTAACACCTTGACCATGTCAATAAAGGTTGAGTACCGCAGGATGCCGGAATAGGTGTGAAAAGCCCAGAAGGTAATGAGCTGAACACCCATCACAATGAGGTATTGTACTCGGATCGAGTAGATCTCGGCACTCTCCGTTTGATAGTTAAAAACGCCGCTTCCTATCCATACACTCAGCCAAAATGCGATAGTGCAGAGCAGCATATCTAATAGCAACACACTCCAACGCGGGACATAACCGATCGCCGGAAGGTGCGAGAAAATGTCTGAACGAAGTAATTCTTTAGTCTTTTCGTGTATCATGATTGATTTCTATTTGGTGGGCAAGATACTTGCCGGTATAACTCTCTTTGCATTGTGCCACCTCTTCGGGTGTACCTGTGCAGACGATCCGTCCGCCTTCTTTGCCGCCTTCGGGACCTAAGTCAATCACATGATCAGCCGCTAAGATAACAGCGGGATTGTGCTCAATGATGATGACCGTGTGTCCTTTGCTGATGAGCCGGTTGAGGGCTTGGAGAAGCACCTCTATATCGCGATGATGCAGACCCGTCGTCGGTTCATCGAAGACAAAAATAGTGGGTTCGCACTCTTCCTGTGCGATGAAAGAAGCTAACTTCACTCGCTGGCTCTCTCCGCCGGAAAGCGTACTGCTGCTCTGACCTAACTGCACATAGCCGATGCCGACATCTTGCAGCGGTTTGAGACGCTTGACGATCTTTGCACACTCGGGACTCTCGCTGAAAAACTCCACCGCTTGATTAACGGTCATGCAGAGGATGTCGTAGATAGATTTGCCTCGGTAATGAACATCCAAGATGTCCTGTTTGAACCGCCGTCCGTGGCATTGTTCGCATTCCAACACCAGATCCGCCATGAACTGCATCTCAATGGTGATTGTTCCTTCGCCTTGACAGGTCTCGCATCGTCCGCCCGGGGTATTAAACGAGAAATGTGCAGGGGTCAGACCCAACTGTTTGGCAAGCGGCTGTTCCGCAAACAAACGCCTGATCTCATCGTACGCCTTGAGGTACGTCACGGGGTTACTTCTGCTGCTGCGACTCAGCGGATTTTGGTCCACAAACTCAATATCGCGCATCAGTTGCAGACTGCCGCTGAGGTGCCCGAAATCGCCTGTGTGTTCAGCAAACGTGCCTCCGTAATGTTTCTTGAGGGCAGGGTAGAGCACTTTGCTCACCAGCGAACTCTTACCGCTACCACTGACACCCGTCACTACGGTCATCACATGCAGCGGAAAACGTACCGTCAGATCCTTCAGGTTGTTCTCGCAAGCCCCTTGTATCTCAATATAGTTGTTCCAATGCCTTCTTTGTTTCGGGATGTTGAGCGTGAACATCTCCGGTCGCGGTTGACCTTCGTAAACCACTTCTCCGCCGTGACGACCGGCAGCAGGACCGATCTCGATAATATGGTCGGCAGCTGCGATGATGTCCTCGTCATGCTCCACTACCACGATCGTGTTGCCTAAATCGCGCAACTCCTTGAGCACATGAATCAGCCTTTCTGTGTCCCGCGGATGAAGACCGATAGATGGCTCGTCCAGTACGTAAAGCGATCCAACTAAGCTGCTACCCAGCGATTTAGCAAGGTTGATTCGCTGGCTCTCTCCGCCGGAGAGCGTGTTGCTCTGCCTGTTCAAAGTCAGATAACTCAGACCCACATCTTGCATAAACTGCAAACGGCTGTTGATCTCGTGCAGCAGCATCTCCGCCGTCTGACGCTCTATATCCGTCAACTCGATATGCTTAAACCATTCCTGCAACTCCGAAAGCGGCATCGAGCATAGCTGCTGAATGCTCTTTCCGCTCACGAGCACATATTCGGCTTCACGGCGTAAATGCAGACCGTGACAAACCGGACAGGTCGTCTTACCTTTGTACCGCGCAAGCATCACTTTGTATTGGATGCGGCTGTATTGTTTCTCTTCCAACTCATGGAAGAAGGCGTTCAGACCCTTAAACCACTGATTACCTGTCCAAATCAGATGTTTCTGTTCGGGTGTTAACGCATAGTAAGCTGTGTGTATTGGGAAGCCGAACTGAGCCGCGTTATAGATCAACTCATCTAACCAAGGCTGCATCTTCTCGCTCTGCCAGCAAGCGATAGCTCCGTCGTATATCGACTTCGATTTGTCGGGCACTACCAAGTCCTCGTCAATACCCATCACAACGCCCACACCCTTGCATTCCGGGCAGGCTCCGACAGGGTTATTGAAATCGAACAGGTGCTCACTCGGCTCCATGAAACGGATACCATCGGCCTCAAAACGCTCGGAGAACACTTTCTCCCGATTGTTCATCCATAACCGGCATTCGCCTTGACCTTCGAAGAACGCTGTCTGCACGCTGTCCGCAAAACGGTTACTCGTCGCTTGTTCGCCGTCCGTCACAATACGGTCAACCAACAGATAAGCCTCGTGCCCTTCCGCTTTTTCCCATGTGTTGTCGTCCAAACGAACGGTGTCTCCGTCAATCAGCAGACGGCTGAAACCCTGACTCTGCCATAAAGCCAACTGTTCCTGCAGCGTCCGTCCTTCCGGCAGAATAATCGGGCTGATCAGATAAACACGAGTCCCTTTCGGCTGCGCTTCCATGTATGCCACCACATCGCGGATCGTGTTCTTACGAACCTCATCTCCGCTTACGGGCGAGTACGTCCTGCCTACGCGCGCGTACAAAAGTTTCAAGTAGTCGTAGATCTCCGTCACGGTTCCCACCGTTGAACGCGGGTTACGGCTACTAACTTTCTGTTGGATAGCGATAGCAGGAGGAATGCCATCTATCTTCTCCACCTCGGGTTTCTGCATACGTCCCATGAACTGACGCGCGTATGCACTAAGGCTCTCTACATATCTGCGCTGACCTTCCGCATAGAGCGTGTCGAACGCCAGCGAACTCTTGCCGCTGCCGCTCACGCCGGTCACTACCACCAACTTATTGCGCGGTATATCTACCGTCACATGCTTTAAGTTGTGGGTCTCTGCGCCCTCGATATGTATAAAATCCTCACTTTTCACTTATTCCGCAGCTTTATAAGCTTTCTTCTGTATCTCGATAAAACGTGCGTCGGTGGTGTCTCGCATCGCTTTGGTCAGCCTCGGTACACGAATAGGGGTACCCACCGGTATATTACTCGGGTTGGAAATATGATCTTTGTTGGCTTCGTATAAATACGGCCAATAAATCTTGTCTCCGTAGTGCTTCTTGGCAATCCAAGTCAAACGGCTACCCGGTGTAATCTCTTCGGTCAACAGAATATCGTCAAACCGCCATGTGTCAGCCGTTTTCGGTTGCACAGTTGTTTGGGGCTTAACCTCTTTCGGCTTTTCTACTATTACGGTCTCTTTCTTTTCTTCCTCTTGTTTGGCAATTTCCGGATTAACCGACACAGAATCAGCTTCTTCTCCGAATATAGATTCTGTATAACCTGCTTTCTTTTCGATCGATTCAATCTCCACTCTTTGCTTTGTGATTTCTTCCAACCAGATGCTCAACTGTCGGCGCATGAAGAAATAACCGGTAAAGAGCAACAGCAGCAATAGAACAACACAGATGAGTATATCTCGAACAAAATGATACTTCGTTTTCTGTTTCGGTCTCTCCACTTCCGGCTCCACTTCCGGCTCTACTTCTGGCTCCGGTTCTTCTACCACCGGTTCCGGCTCAGGTTCAACAACCGGCTCCGGTTCCACAACAGGCTCCGGTTCCGGCTCTACCACCGCTTGCGGTTCGGAAACCTTAGCCTCTAAAGAAGGACTCTGTCCCAATTCGCCGAGTATATCCACAATCTCCTCTGCTTGAGCGCCGAGTTTCTGTATCGGATCCATCTCCTTTGCCTCTAACCCTTCGCCATTAGCCTCTAACCCTTCGCCTTTCGCCTTTATTTCGCCGCTTTTTTCGACTAACTCCTTTACGCCGGCTTCGGGCATAAAGGCAATCTTGTTATATCCTTCGATAATAATCTCTTCTCCGGTCGTCACGTTCACGCTCTTACGCGGAGCAACAGCTTGCAGACGGAAGATACCCAAACCATTGATCTTCACCTGCTTATCGGCTTTCAGGGCTTCTATCAACTGTGCATTGAAAGCGCTCAGAAAAAGGTTTGCCTCTTTCTCGCTAACACCGGCACGAGTAGCTAACGCACGGCGCAATTCGGTCCAACTGAGTTTGTTTTCTGCCATGATTAGATCTTTTTGAGTTCATCTTTCAGGTTCGCAACAGGTCTGAATACCAGTTGGTTCTTACTGGGCACAACGGAACGTTCTCCCGTGCGAGGGTGAACGATAGTACGTGCGCTACGCGTCTTGACTTCAAGCACTCCGAGTCCTTGTAACTGTATAGCCTTGCCTGCCATCAAGTTCTCACGCAAGATAGCATTGCTTGTACTCAATAACTCTTCTGTTTTCTTTTTACTCAGCCCGGTTGCGCTTGCTACCAAACCGATTAAGTCTTTTGTAAGCATATTTTGTTTCTTATCTTTTCTTCTATTTTAGTACTAACGACAGCCCTTGCATGGACCAACGACCAACGACTAACTCCCAACGACTTCTCCATAAAGGTCAAACTCCTCCGCCTTTGTGATCTTCACATCATAAAATTCCCCAACTCGTACATCGTTCTTCGTACATCGTACATCAATTAAGGCTTCGCAATCCACCTCAGGGCTGTCGAATTGCGTCCTGCCAATAAAATACTCGCCTTCTTTACGGTCGATCACCACGCGTTGAACCGTTCCCACTAACCGTTGCATCAACTCGCCGCTGATGCCTTGCTGAATAGCCATCAGTTCCTCCACGCGTCTCTCTTTCACTTCTTGCGGGATGTCATCTTTATAGTGTTTGTTAGCGTACGTGCCTTCTTCGTCCGAGTAAGCAAAACAGCCCATACGCTCAAATCGCATCTCTTTCACCCACGTCTTCAGTTCCTCAAAATCCTCCTCTGTCTCGCCCGGATGTCCTACTAAAAGGGTCGTGCGTATACATATGCCCGGTACACGCTCGCGTATTTTATGAATGAGTGCATCCTGCTCCGCACGTGTGATATGCCTTCTCATCAGCCCCAACATGTGATCCGTGCAATGCTGCAAAGCGATATCGAGGTATTTGCACACATTCTTATGTTTCGCCATCACATCGAGCAGTCCTTCCGGAAAATCAGTCGGGTACGCGTAGTGCAGCCGGATCCATTCCACACCCTCTATCTGTGCCATTTGGTCTATCAGTTCCGGCAGTAAATGTCTTCTCTGATGGCTAACGGATGATGTTTTGGGACCATCGACCAACGACGAATGACCATCGACCAACGACGAACGACTATCGACCAAATCGAGCCCATAGCTGCTCAAGTCCTGTGCAATCACGTTGATCTCTTTCACGCCTTGCTTGACTAACCATCGTACCTCGTCCAGTATCTCCTCCATCGGTCGGCTTGTATGCCTTCCTGTGATCAGCGGTATAGCGCAGTACGAGCACATCCGGTTGCATCCCTCGCTGATCTTCACATACGCGTAGTGCTTCGGTGTCGTCAACTTCCGCTCATAAGAACCACATCCGTCAATTTTTAATTTTGAATTTTTAATTTTTAATTCTTTGGTCAATTCGAGGAAGTCGAATTTACCAAAGTATCTATCCACTTCCGGCATCTCCGCCTCCAGCTCTGCTCTATATCGTTCGCTCAGGCATCCCATGACGATCAGTTTCCGCAGTTTGCCTTTTTTCTTCCTTTCCGCCATCTGGAGAATCATATTGATACTCTCTTCTTTGGCATCGCCGATGAATCCGCAGGTATTGATCACGCACACTTCCCCTTTTGGTTCTTCGGGGTCATGTACACACCTCCATCCTGCGGCTTCCAATTGTCGCATCACTCGCTCTGCATCTACCAGATTCTTCGAGCATCCCAACGTTATAAAATCTACTACGCCTTTTTGCATATTAAAACATATACATCGTACCTTCTTTATCTAAATAATAGTGCTCGGATTGTGCATTTATAGGCCCAAAATTATATAAAATACCAATAGGTTTCCCTGTTAGTCGCATATAGTTCCATAATTGTTGCCGATGTTCGGCAACTAAGTTTTCTACGGCTTTGCATTCAAGTATGATTTCGTTCTGAATTAAAAAATCCACATAGTGTTTATGTTCTATTCTTTGTCCGTGATAGTTGATACTAAAACAGTATTCTTTTTGATATGGGATTTGTTGTTCGTTAAATAAAATCTTAAGTCCGTCTTGGTACATATACTCATTCAAAAAGGGTCCTAAATCTTTATGTATGGTCATGCAACACCCATTAACCGCATAGCATTTTTTTTTGAGTCCTTCAATCCATTCTGGATGAGTATCTATTACCCGTTTTAATGTGTATTGCATATCCCTTTATCTCTTCTTTTTGTGTCCACTACGATTTTAATCTATACATTCTGCCGACAATTTTATCTACAGAAACCAAATTTTTGTGTCCACTACGATTTTTATCTTTGTTTATCGCTGCGAAAGCGTATAGTTTGCTATGATAGCAGCTCTGCTGCTGCGGATTTGGTTTTTAGGGGGCGCTGGAAGCTCGCTTACGAGCGCGCCCTAAAGAACGAATACGCTCAAGGCCGCGTAGGCCGGAATAGCAAACTATTCCTTTCGCAGTATAAATCTCTGTTTATGTTCGTAAATCAATTTCCAAGGTCGCAATGGAACTTCAGTCGTACCAACCTTACGTGCATCTCGTCGTAGTAATCTTCGCCCAGTTCCTCCATTGCTTTCTTGATATTATCGTCGTCGGCGTTCTTGAAATACTCGTATATATCCGCCTCTTCATCCGGGTCAACCACTTCTTTGATGAAATAGTTGATATTGATCTTCGTGCCGCTGAAAACGATTGCTTCCAACTCGTCCATCATCTCTTCCATGGACATTCCGTTGCTCTCTGCCAAATCGTCCAAATCCACACGCCTATCAATCGCCTGAATGATCTGTTTCTTACGCGTGGACTTCTTCGCAACCGTGCGAATACGCAAATCTTCCGGACGAATGATCTCATTCTCCTCTACGTATTCCTTAATTACGCGCAGGAACTCGTCGCCGTAACGTTTGGCTTTTGCTACGCCCACACCCGGGATCATCAGCAGCTCTTCCATCGTGATAGGATAGGTAGTTGCCATAGCTTCCAGGCTCGGGTCTTGGAAAATCACAAACGGCGGTACGTCGTTTTTCTTGGCTACCTTACGGCGGATATCTTTGAGGATAGCGAACAGCACTTCATCGGCTGCCGAACAAGTAGCGCCTCCGCCTTCCATATCCATCTCGTCGTCGTCATGAACCTCTATCGGTACTTCGAACTTACCCGGCTTGCGGATAAATTTCGTACCTTCTTTGGTCAACTTCAGATCGCCGTAACTGTCCACATCTTTGGTGATCATGCCTACCAGCAAAGCCTGTCGCAGGATAGCGTGCAGCGTGCTCTCGTCTTCGTCACTTGCAGCTCCGAAGTTCTCCAACTCATCGTGGTGATAACTCATCACTTCAGCCGTCTGGTTTCCGTGCAGAATATCCACGATGTGCTCGGCTTTATGATGCTCGTTCACCTGCTGAATCGTCTCCAACGCCAGTTGCAGCAACTCGCTTGCATCTACTTGCTTATACGTCTTACGGCAGTTATCGCAGTTACCGCATTTCTCTTCCGTGTATTCCTCGCCGAAATAGTGAAGCAGCAACTTACGGCGGCAGATCGTACTCTCCGCATAGCTTTGCGTCTCAAACAGCAACTGGTTGCCGATACCTATCTCCTTCGGAGTCTTGTCTTTCTGGAATCGTCTCAAACGCTCGATGTCATCCGGGCTGTAGAAACAGAGGCAGTAACCTTCACCTCCGTCTCGTCCCGCACGACCGGTCTCCTGATAATATCCCTCCAAACTCTTTGGAATGTCGTAGTGTACCACGAACCGCACATCCGGTTTGTCGATACCCATACCGAAAGCGATCGTGGCTACAATCACCTGCACTTCCTCCATGAGGAAAGCATCCTGATTAGCTGAACGGGTCGCAGCATCCATGCCTGCGTGATACGGACGCGCGGAGATGCCGTTCACTTTCAGCACTTCCGCCAAATCCTCCACTTCCTTGCGCGATAAACAATATACTATACCGCTCTTACCTTCCATTCCGCGAATGAAACGTACCAAGTCTTTATCTACGTCCGATGTCTTCGTACGTACTTCGTAATACAAGTTCGGTCTGTTGAAACTGCTCTTGAAAACCGTTGCATCCATCATCCCTAAGTTCTTCTGGATGTCTTTCTGCACTTTCGGCGTAGCCGTGGCTGTCAGAGCGATGATAGGCGCCTTACCGATACGTTGTACCATACTGCGGATCTGACTGTACTCCGGACGGAAATCGTGACCCCATTCCGATATACAGTGTGCCTCATCCACGGCGTAGTAAGAGATCTTCACGCCTTTCAGGAAGTCCACGTTCTCGGCTTTCTGCAAGCTCTCCGGAGCCAGATACAGCAGTTTCGTCTTGCCTGCCAAGACATCTTCTTTGACTGCGTTAATCTCGCCTCTGCTCAAACTCGAGTTGATGAAATGGGCAACGCCCTCTTCTTCCGAGTAGTTGCGCATGGCATCTACTTGGTTCTTCATCAGCGCGATCAGCGGTGAGATAACAATCGCCAAACCATCCATGATCAACGATGGTAACTGGAAACACAAACTCTTACCGCCGCCTGTTGGCATCAGTACGAATGTGTCTTTTCCTTCCATCACATTCCGGATGATGGCTTCCTGATTCCCTTTAAACGTGTCAAAACCAAAATAGGTTTGCAACGCCTTAATCAATTCCTCGTGTGTTATATTCATATTTATTATTTATATTCTTTTCATCTCTCATCCTCTCATCCTCTCATCCTCTCATCCTCTCATCCCCTCATCCTCTCATCCTCTCATCCATTCATTTCGGGTGCAAAGTTACACATAATTTTTTATATATGCAAGAGTACATGACTTTTTTTTGTAAAAAAACGTATTTTGTCCCCCAAAACCTCCGATGAATTCGGCATTTTTAGCCCTTTTTTTCTCATCTCACTAACCTCCTCCCCTTCGCCTCTTTCGTACCTCCCACCGACCCGTCTCGGCTCCGCATCGACTCGTCCACGTATCAACCACGATATCATTCCAAATGATACCCCAAACATACCCAAAGGATACCCCAAGGATACAACCTCCATTTTGTCCTAGACCTCGCAAAAATGCCGCATTTACTATATAATACTTTAGTATTATATACTTTTTGTATTATTTTTGACCTTTTTAGACAAAAATCCAATTTCAGAGAACAGGCTATTTATCTTTGTTTTCCTTATTGTGTTTTTTATGTTTTATGTTTTTATGTTCTATAACATATTTTGCAGAAAAAATGCATAAATTTTACGAAAAAAATGCAAAAACTCTTGCATATATCAAAAAAATGTTGTAATTTTGTGCCCGATTTGTAAGATATATTTTACAATTGCAATATAAAACGTTTAATATTTATCAAAGAATCAATAATTTGATACCATGCAGAAACGGAATTTATCCTTCACACAACTCTTCAATCTGAGTTTTGGATTTTTCGGAGTACAGATTGCTTACGCGCTTCAGAGCGCCAACATCTCCCGTATTTTTGCTACCTTAGGAGCTGATCCTCACACCTTGAGCTTCTTTTGGATCCTTCCGCCCCTTATGGGCATGATCGTTCAGCCCCTCGTGGGTAAGTACAGCGACAAGACTTGGAATCGTCTCGGTCGTCGTAAACCTTATTTGCTCGTGGGCGCGCTCATCGCGGTAGCTGTTATGTTATTGCTGCCTAACGCAGGTAACTTCACCTTTACGCAGTCTCTCTTCCTTGGCTTGAATGCGGCTATGTGGTTTGGCCTCTTCAGCCTCATGTTCCTTGACACCTCGATCAACATCGCTATGCAGCCGTTTAAGATGATGGTGGGCGATATGGTCAATGAGGAGCAGAAGGGTACCGCTTATGCGATTCAGTCTGCTCTCTGTAACGCAGGCTCGCTTGTCGGCTACGTCTTCCCGATCTTCTTCACATGGATCGGTATCGCTAATACAGCTCCCGAAGGTGTCATCCCTGACTCCGTCAAATGGTCCTTCTACGCGGGCGCGTTAATCCTTATTCTCTGTTCGCTCTATACCTTTGCTACGGTCAAGGAGCTCAATCCGCAGGAATATGCGGAGTTCCATGGAATTAAGGAAAATGACAAATCTCAAATGTCAAATGAGCAATCGGAGGAACCGGGTTTCATCTCCCTCCTTGTGAAAGCACCATCAGCTTTCTGGACAGTGGGTCTCGTGCAGTTCTTCTGCTGGGCGGCGTTCATGTATATGTGGACGTATTCCAACGGAGCGATCGCTTCTAACTGTTACGGCTGGGATGGTGTTAGCGCTTCGGATGCTGCTTTCCAGACTGCCGGTAACTGGGTTGGAGTAGTGTTCGCTATTCAGGCTGTCGGCTCGCTCCTCTGGGCAATGGTGTTGCCGAAGTTGGAGCACGCGTTTGGTAACAAAGGCGCTTATGCAATCTCCCTCATCGTCGGTGCTATCGGATTTATCTCCGTTTATTATGTGACCGACCCGTATATCCTTTGGATTAGTTACGCACTCATCGGAGCCGCTTGGGCTGCTATGCTTGCCCTCCCGTTCACGATCGTGACCAATGCTATCAAGGGCGGAAACATGGGTTACTACCTCGGTCTTTTCAACTGCACGATCTGCGTGCCGCAAATCGTTGCAGCCCTCTGCGGTGGTGTACTCCTTAAATATATGTGCGCGCACGTACAAGCCGGAATGCTCATCGTTGCCGGTGTCCTCCTCATCCTCGGTGCCGCCTCCGTCTTCTTGATCAAAGAGAAAGAGTAATACCTATCCGCCAATTTTGGCGGATCCCAATAGAAAGAATAAATAACAAAATAACTAACATTATGAAAAACAAACTTACATTATGCTTATGCGCTCTAGCATTGGTATCGTCAGTCTTTACCTCTTGTAAGAAAGACACCGATATCCTTGATATTGAGTCGCAGATTGCACAGAAAAATTTCCCGGGAGTCTATTACTACTTGGGTATAGATTCTGTGAATGTTTCTACAACCCTTAAAGAATGGGGTATCCTTAAAAATGGAGAAACGAAGAATGGTTATTATCGTATCGCTACTACCGGTAACATGTCGGATATGGATACGGTTAATAATCTCACATGGTTAGATGCTTCTTTTGCGCCGGATGGTTTGTCGATGATTATTCCCGTAGATTTGAAGAATCCAAAGGCACATAAAGAACTCGTTTGGCGCGATGGAGTTATAGGAGTAGATGGCTATGTGACGACGAAATCTCTTATTTCTCAAGCAGATAATCTTCGTGCTCTTCACAATGATTTTGTGAATTATGATTTTGTGTTTAATGATACTTCTTATTATATAACTACAGCTTATGATACTGTAGTGTATTTAGCATGGAAAACGCAGGTTGTAAGTTATACTCAAGAACAGATTGATAGTGCGAAACAAGCTATGATTTTATACCACGATACAATTGCGTGGTTTAACGCTACTTATCCGGAGCGTGCGGTGCCTGATACCGTCCGTTTCAGTTCTAAAAAACAAAGTGATAATACATATAAAGGTCAGGTTTCTGTGCCTTTTGAGGAAACTAAGATTAATGAGATCAAGACTAACCATGGACCGTTAAAGATTATTAATAGTGAAATTATATTTGCTCGTGATGCCTCCTCAGGTGCTACTTCCGGCTCATATGTATATCATGAGCAGATTTGGACTGAAGAGTTCTACGATGATCCTACTTCAACGAAAGCAAGATATGAAGATGTTTCAAGAAATATGTCGAATGCTAGGTGGACTTTTTCTTCGTTTACTAACGCAAAGAAATTTAATACGCTATTCAAAGGTAATTGGGATGTGATTTGCAATATTACAATTGGAGGCGTACCGCAAACTCCTGAAGAGATGCATAAGGTTGATTATTTCTATGAGTTGGCGTTCTCTAACTTCAACAAAGTAGACGGCGACATTATGCTGGACGGACATAAATATAAGACTAAATAAACAATTCTAATACGATGAAACAAATTTTTTTATCATTACGGGCTGTTGCGCTTTCAATCATGCTCTTCATTGGCATGACTGCTTTTGCGCAGAAAACTGTACAAGGTACAGTAGTAGATGCAGCGAATGGTGAACCGATTATTGGTGCATCTATTCTCGAAATAGGTACAACCAATGGTACAATCACCGATTTTGATGGTAATTTTGAACTTAATGTCGCACCTGGGGCTAAACTTGCGATTTCCTACATGGGTTATAAAACGCAGGAACTCGATGCCAATGGTTCGCTCTCTGTACGTCTCGCTGAAGATGCGGAAGTCTTGGACGAAGTTGTCGTTGTGGGATATGGTGTCGTTAAGAAAAACGATGCTACCGGTTCTGTTACTGCTATCAAACCCGATGACATGAACAAGGGTTTGACTACTACCGCTACAGATATGTTGTCCGGTAAGGTTGCCGGTGTTACTGTTACTAATGGTGGTGGTACCCCTGGTGGTGGTGCTACGATCCGTATTCGTGGTGGTTCGTCTCTGAACGCTTCCAACGACCCGTTGATCGTCATCGATGGACTTGCTATGGATAACAATGGTATCCCTGGCGCTGCATCAGGTCTCTCAATGGTCAACCCAAGTGATATTGAGACCTTCACTGTCCTCAAGGATGCTTCCGCTACCGCTATTTATGGTTCGCGTGCTTCCAATGGTGTCATCATCATCACTACTAAGAAAGGCGCAGCTGGACAGAAAATGAAAGTGACTTATGATGGTAACGTTTCTTTTGGTACGCTTACTAATCGTTTAAAGACGCTTAATGGCGATGAAATACGTGCATATGCTATGGCGTTGGGTTATAACCATGAACAGATGAGTTTCCTTGGAAAAGAGAATACGGATTGGCAGGATAAAATCTATCGTACCGCTATCTCTACCGACCATAACATCTCTTTGACAGGTGGTTTTAAAAACAAGAATGTAAGCATGCCATATCGCGCATCAGTAGGTTATACCCTCAATAATGGTATTATTAAGACCTCGCAGATGCAGCGTGTTACCGCTTCTTTGAACCTCAACCCGTCCTTCTTGGATAATCACCTCTCCTTCAATATCAATGCGAAGGGTATGTATATCTTCAATAGATATGAGCCCGGTGTTGTTGGTGCTGCCCTTTCTATGGATCCAACACAGCCTGTTGAAGTTCCGCAGGATGGCGCACGTGGTATCTATGATGATGTTCTCCTTTCTTACGCGGATGCTCAGAATATGTTCGGTGGTTACTACCAACCGACAGGCGAAGCTGCATATGAGGATCCAAGTTGGACGCTGAAACCGAAAGATAATTGTGTGTACAATCCTGTGGCAGCGCTCAATCTGCAATCTTCTAAAGCCAATTCAGGTGTGTTTGTCGGTAATTTTGAAGCTGATTATAAAATCCACGGATTCGAAGATCTTCGCCTTCATGCAAACTTCGGCGCTGATTACTCATATGGTAAGCAAGTGACTAATAATCAACCAACTAGTCAGGGCTCCCACTATTATGGTTGGAATGGTTATGAGATTAAACATAAGTATAATCTTCAGTTCAACTGCTATGCGCAGTATTATAAGGACTTTAATGAGAATCAGCACTTTGACATCATGGCCGGTTATGAGTGGCAACACTTCTATAATGACTATTATAGTGAGGGTAATGGTATGTACCCAACGACCAATATGAAACTGGTTGACCCGACTAATCCTTCAAAGGGTACGTGGGCTGGTCATGCATTCAACTATCAAACTAGCGAGTCTAAAACGGAGAGTTACCTTGTTTCCTTCTTCGGTCGTGCAAACTGGATCGGATGGAATCAAATTATGGTTACCGCTACCTTCCGTGCCGACGGTTCTTCTCGCTTTGCGAAACAACACCGTTGGGGTTACTTCCCATCTGTGGCTGTGGGTTGGAAGATCAAAGAGTCCTTCATGAAAGATGTTCATTGGCTCAATGACCTCAAGCTCCGTCTCGGATATGGTATCACTGGTCAGCAGGAGGGTATCGGTGATTATGCATATTTGGCGAAGTATACAAAAACTAAAAACTATTCTGCATATTACCCTGTGGGAGGTGGCAACTATGCTGCTGAGGATAAGGATGGAAATGTACTCATTCCTGCAAATGGCGAATATGTTAAGGATAAGAATGGTAATACTCTGTATTTTAGTTATCGTCCTGAGGGTTACAAACCTGACTTAACTTGGGAGAAGACGACTACCTACAACGCAGGTTTTGATTTTGCGTTCCTCAATAACCGTATTTCTGGTAGTTTTGATTACTACTATCGTAAAACCAATGACCTTCTTAATAGCGTACGTGTGGCTGCTGGTACCAACTTCAGTAACTATATCATGTCGAACGTTGGTTCGTTGACCAATCAAGGTGTTGAGTTCGCACTCAATGCTGTTGTCTTAGACTACGGGCGTAAGTTTAAATGGGATCTTGGATATAACATTACTTGGAATCAGAATCGTATCGTTCGCTTGAATAATGGAGAAGATGAAGCTCCTGTAACAACGGGACCGTCGGTTAGCGTAGGTATGGGTAATACTGTACAACGCCACGCTAAAGGTCATGCAGCTTCTTCATTCTATGTATATGAGGCTAAATCAGCTTATCGTGAAGACGGTTCAAAGTATTGGTATGTTGTTGACCGCGATCAAAATGGTGTAATCGACGAGAAGGATAAATATTACTATCATAATCCGGCTCCTCCGGTTACTATGGGCTTCCAGATGAAATTCCAATTCTATGATTTCGATCTTGGTATGTCTTTCCGTGCAAGCATTGGTAATTATGTGTACAACGATGTAAAGGTTGGTGGTATTCAAGATGTTGATCCGTCTAACTTCAATCGTGGAACCTATTATGTAAATGGCTTGAAGCAGACCAGTTTCAATACCTATTATACCGACCAGATGTACAAAGATAATGTTTTCAAAGATGAAGCTGGATCCCAAAGATTGGGTGATGAATGGTATGCTTTGGACTACTTTGTAGAGAAAGCTTCCTTCCTACGTTGTGATAATATAACGTTGGGTTGGTCGTTTAAACGCCCGAAGATTAGTGGTCGTGTTTACGGTACCGTTAGCAACCCGTTTGTGATCTCTGGCTACTCTGGTCTTGATCCGGAAATTTTCAGCGGTGTGGATAATAATATCTATCCGCGTTCGATGACAACTGTAATCGGTGTTAACCTGCAGTTCTAATCAATAACAAAGGTAAACAATAAAATTTCAAGTCTTATGAAAAATATATGGAAATATGTAACCATTGCGTTGCTCGGGGTCGCGTCCGTTTCTTGCGTGCATGATCTCAATACTACGCCTATTGATAAAAACTCTGTAACGGGTTTTAACCAAGACGCATTGTTCACAAAGATATATGCGACCCTTGCTACTACTGGTCAGCAAGGTCCTGCAGGTGCAGCCGATGTAGCAGGCGCGGATGAAGGTGTGTCCGGCTTCTATCGCGTAATGTGGGAGCTCAATGAGTTCCCGACTGACGAAGGTTGGTGGGTATGGGCAGATGCCGGTGTTGGTGAAGCCCGTACGATGGAGTGGAATGGAGATAATGCTCTTGTGAAGATGCTTTATGACCGTTTCATTATTGTGATTAAGTATTGTAACCACTTCCTTGAGTATGCTTCAGCTGATGGAGATGGCGCTTATCAGATTGCAGAGGTTCGTTTCATTCGCGCACTCAACTATTGGTACATGCTTGATATGTTCCGTTATGCTCCTTTTCAGGATAAAGAAAGTTTCGATTATCCGGAGTTTATCTCTCGCCCGAACCTCTATGCATGGTTGGATAGAGAGTTAATGGACTTAACAGCTGCGTTGCCTCCAACTCGTCTTCAACTTTATCGTGTTGATCGTACGGCTGCTTGGTTACTTTTAGCGCGTCTTCGCTTGAATGCCGAGGTTTACACTGGTACTCCGCAATGGAAAGGTGCTAAGGATGCTGCTGATATGGCTATTAATGGTGGGTATCAGTTACATACTGACTCGGTGATTACTCCGGGTGACCATACTCGTTTTTCTGCCTATCAGATGCTTTTTATGGGAGATAATGACAAGAATGGTGCGCAGAAAGAGGCGGTGTTGCTTGTTTATCAAGACGGAAACTATTGCCAATCATATTGCGGTGCCCAATTCTGTATTGCAGCTAACCGTACTGGTGGTATGACCCCATGGGGATGCTCCGCTAACTGGACTTGTTTTCGCTCTTCGCCTGAATTGGTGTATAAGTTTTTCCCCAACCGAAGTGTAGCACTCACTACGAAAGCAAACGAGTTCCAAATGCCGCTGCTGGTTAAAGATGATAGGGCAATCCTTTGCTCTGCTTACAAATCGAAAGTATGGAAACTCGAAGGTGGTGCTCAGAATGGTAGTGCAGCCTTTATGGATTCTTGGGCTTGCCCGAAATTCACTGGGGTATATTCGACGGTTGATAGTATCCACCGTGTTTTAGGTTCGCATTCTGAGTGGGCTGATACCGATATCCCGTTTATGCGTATTGCAGAGGCTTACATGGTTAAGGCAGAGGCTATGTTACGCCTCGGCGATGCTAATGGTGCGAAGGACCTGCTTAATACTACCATTCGTGCTCGTGCTAATGCAGCTCCGCTCACGACACTTGATGAAGAGACAATGTGCGATGAGTGGTGTCGTGAGTTCTGGGGAGAAGGTCGGCGTCGTACGGATTTGATTCGTTTCGGTCGATTTGCCGGACCACAAGCTGATAACAATAAATATCAATGGGAAGGACGTGCCGCATCAGCTATCTTTAAGTCTGGTGTCCCTGAGTATATCAATTGGTTTCCGATTCCTTCAGACGACAAACGTGTCAACCCGAACTTCAAGAAGCAAGTACTTGAAGACTCGACTAACCCCTATGCATCGCAGGGTGGTGACGGGTATACATATGCTCTTTAAGAAACTGAAACATCAATTTTGATGCTTAGTATTTATACAAAACAACTAATTAACATTATTAACAACTTAAAATCTATTCTATTATGAAGAAATTTTATGCATTATTTGCAGCTGCGCTCATGAGCGCAAGTCTGTTTGCCACAGCTCCTACGGCTGCTGATTTGGCAAAGGAGTACGATGTTGTGAACAACGTTGTGCTTTGTATCAACCCTATTGAGGATGCACAAGTATGTAATGACATCCGCTTTGTTGGCACTCCGAACAACTGGGGTAAAGGTGATCCTATTGGAACTGACCCGGATTCGGGAGATCCAATTTATGGTCCTGAATCTTTCAACAACTGTGAGAAGTTCATGCCAGTTCCTGGTTTTGATGGTTGGTATGCTGCTGAGCTTCCTTATAGCGAAGGCTTTGAGGGTAAACCTCTTCAAGAACCGACGGATCGTGTTTGGACATGGGATTATCAGTGTGGTGATATGGATTCTTGGGTATTTGTAGACGGAAATCAGATGAATCTTGTTGCTGGTTACGATGGTGAGTGCAACATTTCATACGCTTCTGCAGGTGCTTACATTTATCAGCTTAAGTATTGGAAGAAACACAAAACTCCGTGCGCTCCGGTAATTAAGCATACATATACAATTAACCTCTATGCTCCTGATGCTTGTCCGGACATGGTACCGACTATTGCTGGTGACTTTGAAGGTTGGAATGGTACTGCCATGAATGAGGAATTAGACGAGGAATTCAACACCGTATATACAATCTCTTTCGTTGATCAAGAGGGTCACGGATTTAAATTCAAAGCAGGTGCAGCTGGTGATTGGTCGAACGAGATGCAGTACTATGATACAATTAACGATGCTTGGGCTAACTTCGGTAACTACGAACTGGGTGCAGACTCTATAATCGTTTTGGACTATAGCAACAACGATATGTATCGTTTTGCAAAGTGCGATGCTTCGCCGTCTGAGTACACCGTTATCACTGTTAATCTCCCGGCATTGAACTGCCCGGAGGCTGTTGAGATCATCGGTACCTTCGATGATTGGCAGGGAACCGCTATGGAGAAACTGGAAACCGGCTGGTACTTCGTTGCACTCGAGGCTAAAGCTTCGCAGTACTTCAAGTTCCGTAGCGCTGGTGCTTGGGATCAAGAGCTCGAGGCTTACGATGCAGAGAACGAAGAGTGGGCTAAGATTGGTGACAACCAACTCGTATTCGGTCAGCTCTGGCAGGATGATACCTATAAAGGCACTCCTTGCAAGTTGATAGAGCTCGACCTCAGCGGTGAAAACTATCGTTGGAGCGTTGCTGAGCAAGGCATTGAGAACGTTGTTCTGACCGAGAAGGCTCACAAAGTTGTTGTTGATGGTGTTATCTACATCGTTCGTGACAACAAGCTCTTCAACCTCCAAGGTGCACAAGTTCGCTAATCCGAACCGTCCTTCATCAGCCGATCATGGCTGAACATTCCATCAGCCAATCTTGGCTGATAACAGAAATAGCTCGGGATCTCCCCGAGCTATTTCTTTTAATTCTTAATTCTTAATTTTTAATTTTTAATTTGGAATCGTCCTTTTGCGCCTTTCCGGATAATAAACGTACATTGACCTGCGAACGCGTGCATCTGCGGTTCTACAAAACTGTCCAGACAAGCAGCATCGCCGTTAGCAGCTGCTACAAATCCTTCGCCTTCATAGCGAATGAGGTTATTGGCATTCGGGCAGAGATGACCGTCTTTATCTACCACGCGCACGGTGTAGTAGCATAGCTCCTCCGGATGCTCTTTCTCGTTTGCCCAAACTACCTCTACATGATCCGGCTCACCGGCAGTGTAGATCTTTTCACGCGCCGCCTCTTTGCCCTCTGCGTCATAAGCAACCACTTCTATCTCGCCTTTCTCAAACGGCACATCGAACCACATCAGTCGGTATCGGGGCAATAACTCCGGTCTCGGTGCCGACCCCCAAACAGGAATCTCAAACTGACCCACTTTCGGCATCGCGCTTACTCCTTCGATGATTTCGCCTTTCGCCATCTGCTCTGCCTCTTCTTTCGTTGCATGACGCAGTTTGCCGTAACTCTTACCGTTGACAAACAGCTCTGCCTGAGGGTAACTCGTATAGCAGAAGACAGGCACAAGCTCGCCTTCTTTCCAGTTCCAGTGCGGCAACAGATGTAAGGTAGCATCCTCTTTGTTCCACTGACTACGATAGAGCCAATAACGGTCTTTGGGCAGCGAAGCCAAGTCGATTATTCCGAAATAGCTGCTATGACTGGGCCATGCGTCCGTATCGTACGGAGAGGGTTCGCCTAAGTAATCAAAACCTGTCCAGACAAACTGTCCGAGCGTCCAATCATAATCGTCCTGCAACTGAAAATCCTGCTCCGGTAGCCCCGACCATGCGCAGTACTCGAGGTCATAACCCGAAGACTGCTGATCTTCGTAGTGGGCGTCCGGCTGAATGAGGGCAGGGATCTTATATACCCCTCGGCTGGAGACAGTAGAAGCTGTTTCGGAGCCTAAGATCATCTTCTGCGGCAGGTTCTCGTAACCCTCTATATACCGTCCTGTGCGGTAGTTGAAACCCGGTATTTCCACCGCTGCACCAAACCCGTTGTGGATCACGTGCATCGCTTGATCCATGCCGTTCGTTACCGGACGGGTGGGGTCGAGTTGATGGAACAGTTCCTGAAGCTTTGTGACGATCTCAATACCGTCCGGCAGCACTTGGTTCCAAACATCGTTACCGCTTGACCAGAGCATCACAGAAGCGTTGTTGCGGTAGTGCTTCACCATGTTGGTGATGTCCCATTTCCACCAGTCGTTGAACTCCACGCTGTAGTCATTCTCCGTCTTGCCGTGGTTCCATACATCGAAAGGCTCGATCATCATCATCATTCCCATCTCGTCGCAGAGCTCTACGAGTTCCGGAGCCGGCATGTTATGACTGGTGCGGATAGCGTCGCAACCCATCTCTTTGAGCATCGTGATCTGGTGCTTGAGGGCGTCCTTATGCACCGCTGCACCCAATGGACCTAAGTCATGGTGGTTGCAGACCCCCTTGAACTTACGGGTCTGACCGTTAAGCTGAAATCCCTTTTCGGCGGTGTAGCTGATAGACTGGATGCCGAAACGCGTCTCTACCTCGTCTATTAATTTTGAATTTTTAATTTTTAATTTTGAATTCTCATATACTCGCGTACGCGCTATATACAGATTCGGTGTCTCGGGACTCCAGAGCTTCGGCTCTTTGACGGTCGTTTCGCCTTCCTGTCCCTCGATAGTTGCAACCACCTTACCCTGATAAAGTATATCGGTCTGTATTCTGAAATCTGAATTCTGAATGCTGAATTCCTCCACGCCGTTCTGCAGCTCCACTGCGAGAGTGATGGTCGCTTGCTCAGCACTCACTTCCGGAGTGCGCACTAACACGCCGAAGGTCGGTATATGAATCGGGTTCGTCTCTACCAGATGTACGTTTCTGTACAGACCGGCACCCGGGTACCAACGGCTCTGCTGGGGTTTGTTCTCCAAATAGACATCAATGGTCACCTCTGAACTCTGATCTCTGACCTCTGAATTCTGATCTCTGAATTCTGAATTCTCTATCGCTTGCGGCAGAATGTAGCAGTCGAACGTGTTGTACCCGTACGGCCAATAGACCATCTCTTCGCCGTTCACATAGACGTCGGCATGACTCATCGCTCCGTCAAAAACGAGGGTGTAGAACTTCTCTTTGTTCACTTTCACCTTCGTGCGGTAGTGTCCTTTGCCCATCCATGGGAGACCACCGCTACGTCCTGTTTTCCACGTCGGCTCTTTCTCGCCGTTCTGCACCACGATCACCTCTTGCAGGTCGTTTGCACGGTCGAAAGGACCGCTGATTGCCCAGTCATGTGGGATCGTGACCTCTTGCCAAACGGGGTTCTCCGTGGTGTCTTGGGTAAACTGCCACTGACGAAGCAGTGTATCCGTACGGACGGATTGTTTATCCGTACAAGCATAAAACACCATGCTACTGATCAGCAGCATGGTGTAAAGAATATATGATTTACCTTTCATTCGTAATTCTTAATTCTTAATTTTTAATTTTTAATTAAAGAAATCGGTATTCTGTTATTTCGTCTAATTTCTCTCCGGGCATCAAAACGACATTCGGGAAATCGTCATGGTGAACGCTGTCCGGCCAGTTTTGCGCTTCCAGACATACGGCATGTCGGATGTCGTACATCGAGCCGCTTTTGCCTTCATGCTGCTCGATCCAGTTGCCGGTATAGACCTGCAAACCTTTCATCGTCGTCCAGCACTCCATCGTCCGTCCGTCTGCCTGTAAGGTCGCCGCATGACGCAACTCCTTCGGCGCATCGGCAGCGCAGAGACACCAGTTGTTGTCTATGCCTCGCCAAACCTCAAAGAACTTATCATGCATCCTGTCTCCCAGACGAACCGGTTGACGGAAATCCATCGGTGTGCCCTTTACGTCCTTGATCTCGCCGGTCGGGCAGGTGAACTCGTCAAACGGCGTGTATCGGTCTGCGAACACTTGCAGCACATGGTCGTCCACCGTTCCGCTGCCCTCACCAGCAAGGTTGAAGTACGCGTGGTTCGTCATTGCCACAAGGGTGGGGGCATCGGTCTTGGCTTCGTAGTGAATAACGAGACGGTTGTCTTTGGTCGCCGTATAGGTCACCCATACGTCCAGATTGCCGGGATAACCCTCTTCGCCGTCCTTGGAACGGTAGTGCAGCTTGATCTCGTAGATGCTTTGCTCCACCACCTCCCACATCTTGGCGTTGAAACCCTCGATGCCGCCATGCAGACTGTTGGGACCGTTGTTGATAGGCAGTTTATAAACTTTCAACTTTCCACTTTCATCTTTCAACTCAAACACTCCTCCCTTGATGCGGTTCGCTACTCGTCCGCAGATAGCATTGAAATAGGTCTCTTGGGTACGCCATTCGTCCGCGGTGCGGAAGCCAAGAACAATGTCCTTGACTTCCCCTTTGCGGTTTGCGACAAGCAGTTTGGTGATCTTTGCCCCGAGATTACTCACCTCCACTTTCAACCCACCACTGCTCTTAATCGTATAAAACTGAATCGGTTTCATGTGAATCTAGTTGATCTAGTTGATCTAGTAAATCTAGTTTATTCCAGGCGTGTTACTCCGTCTCCAATCTCCGCTACATAGAAATCCGCCTTGAGTCCGGTCTTCTTCTCGTACTCAGCGCCTACGAATGCTTTGAAGTTCTCGATGGCTTCCTCTTTGACGAGGCTCACGGTGCAACCACCGAAACCACCTCCGGTCATACGGCTGCCGAGAACACCCTCTACCTGCCAAGCAGCTTCAGCAAGAGCGTCCAGCTCCGGACCGGTCACTTCATAATCATCGCGCAGCGACACATGGCTGGCGGTCATCAGTTCTCCGAAATAAGCGATCTCACCTTTCTTGAGTGCCTCTACAGCAGCTGCCGTACGGGCTACTTCGCCTACCACGTGACGCGCACGTTTCTTAGCTATCGGGTCGGTGATAGCACTCTCTACTTGTGCCCAGTCTTCTTCTGTCAGTTCGGCAAGGAACTTGATCGGCTTCACTTTGCTGATCTGCTCTACTGCCGTGTGGCATTGACGTACACGGTCGTTATACGCGCCGCTGTCCAAGTGGTGAGGACTATGGGTATTGCTGATCACTACTTTGATGCCCTCTAATTTCACGGGTACGTGCTCGAACTCCAAGGTGTCGCAGTTGAGGTAGATAGCATGATCTTTCTTGCCCTGCGCCGAAGCGAACTGATCCATCACACCGCACATCACACCTGCGTACTCATGCTCGCAAGCTTGACCGATGAGCGCCAACTCCGTGCGGTATTTCTTGTCGTCAGGATCTTTCCAACCCATCTCCTCTGTAAACGCGCGCGCAGTAACCACTTCCATTGCGGCACTACTGCTCAGACCGGCACCAGCAGGTACATTACCGTAGTACAACAGGTCGTAACCGCTCTCCAATTTAGCCTCCGGATGACGGCGGGCAATGATGTCAATACAACCCAATGCGTAGTTGCACCATGCGCGGTCTGCCTGCGGTCTGATTTCTGAAATCGGAATACTGTACTCCTGCTCCATGTTCAGCGATTTGAAGCGCAGTACGCCATCCTCATTCTTACTCAGCAGCAGCCATGCGCCAAAACTCAATGCGCAGGGGAACACACAACCACCGTTGTAGTCGGTGTGCTCACCAATGAGGTTTACTCGTCCCGGGGAAAAAAACATCTTCTCTGCTTTACGACCGTATGCTTGTTCGAAAGCAGCATTCATCTCTTGTGTTGTCATAGTAATCGTTTTTTTTAATTTATACTAATTTTGCGTGCAAAGTTACGAAAAATTATTGAAATATACAAAAAAAATGAAAAAAAATGTCCATTTATGTTATAAAACATACTAAAAGTATTGCGTCTTTCGTAAAAAAGTAGTAACTTTGCAGCAAATTTTAAAATAGGCATATATTAACCTTATAAAAACAATACTGATATGATCGAATTTGTACTTTATGCTATCCTCTTCATCCTCATCGGATGGACCTTGGTTTCTTTCTTCTTGGTTTGGAACTGGTTCGATGCGCGTGACCGTCTCAAGGTGGTTCGTGAGGTGACGCGTGAGCAGACGATTCACGCTATCAAAGCGAGTGTCGCCAAGTGTAGCAAACTCGTTTGGATCGGTTTGTGTATCGCTATCATTTTCATTGCGTTCCCCTTCTTGAGCCATGATTATTATGGTACGCTCACGTATTCGGGTGTGATCATCATCGCGGATGTATTGCTGCTTATTGCCTTGAGGATCAATGCTAATAAGTATCTCAATTTGGTGGATGATTATGTCAATGAGAATGAGGAACACGTGCGTGAGGCAGCTGCCGAGAGAGCACGGATGCGTGAGGAGTGGAAACGTCAGGCGCCTGTCCTCAACCCGCAGGCTGAAGCGCAGATCAAAGAGGCACTCGGGGACAACTACGAGGTGTGGTACAAGCATGATATTCTCGTGGGTCGCAATGTGCTTGCGAATATGGAGACAGGGATGCTCTATGCACAGGGTGTCGTTATCCCCTTCAAGGAGATCATGGAGGTGCGTCCGGGACGTAAGGATCTCAAACTGGTGACCAGCGACAGTATGCATCCCTTCGTCACCATCGACTTCGGTGCCCTGCCTATTAACCCCGAGACCGGTAATAAGTATATGGACGAGATTGCAGTGCGTCTCGCGAAAATTGTTCAATGATGATTAGTTCTGAAGAGAAAGCGAATACTCTCATACATCTTATTCCTTTTGCGGCTACGTTAGCTTTAGCGTGGCCGCTTTTGCGTTTAGCTGACGAACACACATCCGAGTACCCGTATGCCTTGTTGGGAACGGCGCTGTTCCTCGTGGGCATGACGCTGATGTTCGGCTCTTCCACGCTCTATCATGCCGTCTCCTCTCCGGAGCTCAAACGCCGTCTGAGGATCGTGGATCATATAGCTATCTATGTGATGATTGCCGGTTCGTACTCGGTGATCTGTCTCTCGGCATTGGGAGGATGGATCGGATGGGCGTTGTTTACCTTCCTTTGGATATGCGTCATAGCGGGAGCTATCGGGAAATTAGTGGCTTTTGGCAAACACCCGAACTTGTCCCTTGTCCTCTATCTGGCGATGGGATGGGCGGCGCTGCTTGTGCTCGGACCGATGTGGAAGAGTATGTCCCATCTCGCTTTCGCTTGGATCGTTGCCGAAGGGGTCTTTTATACCCTCGGAGCGTATTTTTTTCATAACGATGAGAAACATGCCTATTGGCATGCTATTTGGCATGTGTTCATCGTCTTAGGTGCCACTTCACATACTGTAGCAACATGGATAATACTAAGTTAATTTTCTTTTCTTTAGCGCTCTGCGCTATGCCGCTCATGTATGCGGCGGATACCAAACCGGCTAAGTCCCCAACAGAGACCACCAAGCAGTCTAATAAACGCACGGTGGTGCTCCATTGTGATCTGCATTGCCAAGGTTGTTGTGATAAAATCATGAAGAATATCGCTTGGGAGAAAGGTGTCAAGGATCTCGTCTGTGATCTCCGGAAGAAGACCGTTACCGTGACTTATGACACCCGCAAAACGGATCTGGAGACCCTTCTCAAAGCCTTCGAAAAAATCGGCAAACCCGCTACCCTTTGAGCAAGTTGATTAACCAACAACGCACTCCCGGATGAGAGTGCGTTGTTGGTTTTTTGATCCGCCAAAATTGGCGGATACTATTCCCTCCCTTGTGGGGAAGGGGTGGGGTTATTGCTCGTCCTCGACGGCGGCTTGTGCTGCGGCGAGACGTGCGATAGGCACGCGGAACGGTGAGCAGGATGCGTAGTTCATGCCAACACGGGCACAGAACTTAACAGATGAAGGCTCACCACCGTGCTCGCCGCAGATACCTGTACGGAGCCCCGGACGAACGGCACGACCTTTCTCTACTGCCATCTTGATCAGCTGACCAACACCATTCTGGTCGAGTACTTGGAACGGATCTACCTTTAAGATCTTCTTCTCGAGGTATGCAGGGAGGAAGGAAGCGATATCGTCACGGCTGTAACCGAAGGTCATCTGGGTCAGGTCGTTGGTACCGAAGGAGAAGTACTGCGCCTCTGTAGCAATGCGGTCTGCGGTCAGGGCTGCGCGCGGGATCTCAATCATTGTACCGATCTCGAACTCTACCTCTACGCCATACTCAGCGAAGACTTCCTTAGCTACTTTTTGGATGATCTCTTTCTGCTGCTTGAGCTCATAGAGAATACCGATCAGCGGAACCATGATCTCCGGCATCGGGTTCTTGCCCTCTTTCTTCAGTTCGCAAGCGGCGGAGAGGATAGCGCGTGTCTGCATAGCGGTGATCTCCGGGAAGGTGATACCCAGACGGCAACCACGGTGACCCAGCATCGGGTTGTTCTCTGCCAACTGAGCTACACGGGTCTGGATCTCCTCTACGGAAACGCCCATCTCTTTCGCCATCTGCTCTTGTCCCTTCAGATCATGCGGTACGAACTCGTGCAAAGGAGGATCGAGCAGACGGATGTTCACAGGC